>NZ_JBJDRE010000005.1:0-300456 GCF_044987315.1 Devosia sp. ZW T5_3 | reverse complement strand
GCTGGGGCTGGCGCTGCTGGTGCTGGGCTTTGTCATTCATGTTGGTGCCTTCGAAGTGGGGCGGGCGCATCTGCTGGTCACCGAGGTGACGGCGGCGGGGTTGCTGCGTGGCGTGTTGATGCTGGGCATGGGGACGGCGGCGCTGCTGGTGGCACAATCGGCGCCATTGCTGCTGGCGGCGGTGGGGCTGGCGCAGGCGTTGGCGGCATGGCCGGTATTGGCGGGGCTGAAACGCACGATCTGGCGCGATGGCATGGTGTGGCCGGAGCGGGCGGACCTGATGGCGCTGGGGCAGTATGGCTGGCCGCTGATCGGCGCGCTGGCCACGGGGGCTATTGCGATCAATCTCGACCGGATCGTGCTGGGGCGGTTTGGCGGGGCGGTGAGCGTGGCGGCCTATGGCGCGACGGTCGACGTGGTGCGGCAGGGATTTGTCGTGCTGGGCGAGGCGATTGCGGCCGCCTATATGTCGACGGCCAAGGCGCAGGCGGGCAATGCCGCAGCGCGGCAAGAGGCGCTGGGGCGGGCCTTTGTGACGCTGTGGAGCGTGGTGGGATTTGGCTGTGTGAGCTGGCTGCTGTTTGGGCCGGTGGTGCTGGGGCTGTTGCTGGCGCCGGGCTATGCCGAGGCGAGCGCGGGGATACTGCCATTGCTGGTGGCGGGCACGGCTCTCTTGGCGCTGCGGGCCTATTATTTCGGGCAGGTCATCTATTTTGCGGGATCAGCGCGGCGTGAAGTCATTGCCAGCGGGGTCATGGTGGCGGTGGCGGCGCTGGTGGCGATTGGCCTTGTGCCGCGCTTTGGCGTGGTGGGCGCGGGGTGGGCTTTGCTGGCGACGCAGGCGGCGGGGCTGGCGAGTTTTCTGATTGCCGATCGGGGGAGCCGGATCATGCCGGTGGATTGGCGGGCCATGGGCGTGGCGACGGGATGGATCGTGGGGACGGGGTTGGTGGCGCTGGTTTTGCTGCAGGCGGGATGGGTCGGCTGGTGGGCGGGGCTGGGCCTGGTGCTGACTTCGGCGCTCGGGCTGGCGGTGACCTGGGACCTGTTTGGGGCCAGGCAGGTGCTGAATTACCTCTTGACGCGGGGCGGCAAGGTTTCGAGCAGACGGCAATAGGCCGAGATCATTGGCTCGATGCCGTGTTGGGCTTGCATGGCGCTGGCCGAGGCAGCGCGTTGCTGCGGGCTGGGGGGCTGGGCCAGCATGGCACTGACTGCGGCGGCGAATTGGGCGGCGTCACTGGGGGCGTGGAAAGCGGCCAGACCCAGAGTGGCGGCGGGGGCGAGGACTTCGCGCAGCACCGGCAGATCGGCGGCGAGGATGGGCAGGCCGAGCATGGCGGCTTCGACACCGGCCAGGCCAAAACTCTCCCAGGTGGAGGGGAAGAGGTAGATATCGGCGCTGGTGAGCAGGGCGGATAGTGCGGGGCGATCGAGATTGCCGAGCAGGTGCAGGCGGTCGTTGACGTCGAGCCGGATGGCTTGGGCGACGAGGGTGTCACGGAGTTCGCCGTCGCCGGCTATGGCCAGGTGGGCGCCGGGCATTAGGGGCAGAGCGGCGATGGCGGTCGCGTGGTTTTTCTGGGCGGCGAGGCGGCCGCTGGACACGAGGAGGGGCGTGTTGGCGGGGATGCCGAGGCGGTGGCGCCAGTTGGTATTGTTGGGCGCGGGCAAGGGCGCGACGCCGTGAGGGATGAGGAGCGTTCGGCGGCGATAGGCTTCGGGGTAGGTGGCGATGCTGACTTGGGTCGCGGTGGAATTGGCGATGATGGTGCTGTGGATGCCGGCTTGACCCCAGAGCCGATCCAGCAGGCGCCAATGGGGACGCATGGCGGAGGGGATGGCGGTGAGATGGGCGGCGCGCAGGCTGATGCCCGAGGGGAGCGCGAGGACGCTGGCGAAGATGCCGGCGGCGACCTGGTAGGACAGGATTGCATCGTGGCGGCGGGAGAGCACGGTGCTGATGAGGCGGGGGAGATTGCCAGCCATAGCCATGGTTTCGACTTGGTGGCCGCGGCGTTCCAGGCCTTCGGCGACCATCTGGGTCAGGACTTGCACGCCGCCGGGTTCGTCGCGGGTGACGACTTGCAGCACGTTCATCGGGCGAGGTCCGAGCGGGACCACAGGCGCAGGCAGACGATGGAGAGGAGCCCCGTGAACCAGATGGAATCGCCGCGATTGAACAGCACGGCTTCAAGGCTGGAGATCAGCAGGGTGAAGAGCCAGCCCTGAACGAAGAATTCGAGCAGGGTCTGTTCGGCGTGACCCAGGGCGCGGCGCCTAATTGTTGCGATGTGGCGCAGCGGCGCGATGCCGGCCCAGCCGAGGACCAGGATGAGGCCCGGCAGGCCGGCGGAGATGGCGACATCGAGGAAGCCATTATGGGCGTGCGAGACCTGCGCGGCGGTGTCCTTGGAGCCGGCGACGGCATAGATGACGCCGGTGTCCCAGAAGACATTGTAGCCATAGCCGGTCAGGGGTCGCCGTTCGGCGGCGTCGAGCGCCAATTGCCAGATATCGGCGCGGCCGGTGAAGGTCGGGTCGGGCAAGTGATTGGTGATGGCGGCGAGGGCTGGGAAGGCAACGGAGCCGACAGTGACGAGCGCGAGACCGCCCACGGCGAGCGTGGCGATAAGTGCGGGGTGGCGGCTGCGCACGATGAGCGCAGCGCCGATAAGGGCGGGAACCAGCAAGAGCGCGGCCGATTTGCCGCCGGACATATAGAGCAGCACCAAGGCGCCGGTGACGATGGCGCCGCCCCAGGCCGGGCGGCCCAGGCGCCACAGCAGCAGGCCGATAAAGCTGAAATGAATGGCCATGGGGGCCAGATCGTTCTTGTGGCGGAACATGCCGCGCCAATCGCCGGCCAGGCCTTCTTCGACCGTGTCGCGCAGGCTGTGGATGGCGAGATCCGGGATGAAGAGGACGCCCAGAAAACAGAGGGCGATGGCGATGGTGGTGGCGGCGCCCAGGGTGGTGACGAAGGTTTCGGCGCGCTTGAATAGGAGAGGCAGGCAGAGGGCGATGCCGATCACGGCGCCCGCCAGAGCCAGCCGGTTGAGCGCAAGGCCGGGGCTGGCGGAGACGAGCGAGGTGAGGGCAAACCAGCCGAATATGGCGACGAGGCCAGGACTGATGGCGCCCCAGAGCTGGCGGGCGGTGCCGCCGCGCCAGACCAGTAGCAGGGCCAATCCCAGGATCAGCAGTGTGAGGTTGCGGCGCAGGCTGTTGGACTGGGTGGGATCATCAATGACGCCATAATCGGAGAGGCTGGCAAAGGGTTGGGCCTGGGTCCAGAGCACGAGGATGGCAAAGCCGGCGAAGAGGGCGATCAGCACCTGACTGAGGTCAATCTCGGTGGGTCGGGCGAGGGCGTCACGCATCGCGCAGGGCCAGGAGATAGGCTTTGACGAAGGCGCCGTAGTCGGATGGGGTCTGGCCATCGCTGGCGAGCAAAGCGGGGGTGGCGCCGGGGCTGTAGCACCAGGCGGTGTGGCTCAATTCGAGCGCTTCGAGCACATTCTGGGTGAAGGGCTCGGCGAAATCGGTGGGGCCGCCGGCCAGGCCATCGATGCAGCTGGGGCAAAAGCCCCATTCGGTGACCACGATGGGCTTGTTCGCGGCCAATGTGCCCAGGCTTTTGAACCAGCGGTCGGCATCGTAGCGATCCTCATTGGGATAGACATGCCAGGCATAGGCGGTGCGCGGATCGGGCAGCGGATCGGCGGCGGCGCCGGTCAGGTCATGGGCCCAGCGGCCGCCGGCGCAGAGCACGATATTGTCGCTGATGGGGCGGATGGCAGCGGTGATCTGCAGCCAGGCCTGTTTGAAATCGGGCCACCAGGCGCCGTCGGAGACCCAATGGCTTTGGTGGCCGACGGGCTCGTTCCAGAGCTCGAACAGGATATGGGGGTCATCGCCATGGCGCTGGGCCATGGATGTCCAGAAGGCGATCGCGTCGGCAATGGAGGAAAGATAGGCGTCGGGCGGCAGGCCCCATTCGGGCGGGGGGATAGGCTCGTAATGATCGGGGAAGCCGATGACGTGCCAATCGACGATGACGAAAAGGCCCTGGGCGCGGGCAGCGGCAATGTCGGTGTCCAGATATTGCGCCATCAGCACGGGGTCATAGCGCCAATGGCCGGGATGCACGCTGATGCGGACGCAATTGGCGCCCCAATCCTGGGCGACGACGCGATAATCATCGAGCGAACGGCCGGCGCGGATATAGACGGGGTCGCCCATGGCAATGCCGCAGAGGCGCAGCGGGGCGTCGTTCCAGAGCAGGCGATTGCCGGAGATTTCGATGCGGGTTGCTTGCTGGGCGTGAGCCGGCGCTGCCAGTCCGGCGAGGCCGGCGAGCACGGCGCGGCGGCGCATGATCAGCGTCCCCGCCAGCGATTGACCAGCATGCCAAACCCGCCGCCGAGCAGCAGGCCCACGATCAGGCCGAGCGGCAACAATACGCTGGGCTTGGGCGGGAAGCTGCGATCGGAGGGGGCGACGGCCTGCGAGACGACTTGCGCATTGAGCGTATCGAGGCGCGCCTGTTCGGCGGTTTCGCGCGAGCGGAGCAGCGCATCCTGATAGACGGCGCGGCTGGCTTCGGCTTCGCGCTCGAGCTGGCGCAGGCGGATGCGCTTGGAATCGGTGGCTTGCAGATTTGCGGTGGCGCTGTCGAGCCTTGTGCGGAGGGCGCTGGCATTGTCCTCAGCCCGTTGCAGGGTCAGATCGGCGGCGGTCAGTAGGCGCGCCACTTCGGCATCGAGCGCGGCGCGGGCGCCGGCGACGCGTTGTTCGGCGACGATCAGGCGAGGATGCTGGGTGCCCAGGGTGGCGCGGAGCGCGGCGGCGTCGGCATTGGCGGTTTGCAACTGATCGCGCAGCCGGGTGATATCGGCCGAGCCCATGGCTTCGGGCGCGGCGGCGGCCCGTTCGGGATTGGCGGCCAGGGCCTGCAATTGATCGCGTTCGACGCGGGCGGCGGCCAATGCAGTGTCGGCGGCGAGCAGGGCCTGATTGGTTTGCCCGACCTCGCCTTCGAGCAGGGACTGGCCTGATGTTTCGACAATGCCATTGGCGGTCTTGAAGCGCTCGACGGCGTTTTCGGCAGTTTCCAGGTCGCTGAGCAACTGGGCGAGCCGGCCCTCGAGTGCTCCCGAGGCGCGTTCGGCCTGGGCGGCGCGCTGGGTTTCGCGCAGGCCCAGATAATTTGAGACCACGGCATTGGCGATGGCGGCGGCCTTGGTGGCGCTTTCGGATTCGGCGTAGATATCGACCACATAGGTACGATCGAGCCGCACGACATGGACCGCCTTGGAGAGGGCCAGGACGGCTTTGCTGAGATCATCGCGCGGGGCATCGGAGGCGCCGCCGGCAATGCTGTCGAGCAAAGCGCGCAGCGGATTGGCGGGTTTGCCGACAAATTCTGGATCGTTCTCCAGCCCCAATTGGGTGGCGGCGGCGCGCAGCACCGAATCCGACGCCATGACGCGGGCCTGGCTTTCGATCAGCACCACGCCGGCATCGCCAGAGGCGGTGGACGGGGTCAGATCGCGCTCCAGCACCTGCAGGTTTTGCGGATCGATGAAAATCTGGGCGCTGGCGCGGTAGCTGGGCGTCAGGACTTGCGGGGCGACAAGCGCGAGGGCGGCGCAGCACAGGGCCCCTGCCCCGGCCCAATAGCGGGCGCGCCAGAGCTGGCCGAGATAATCGCCCAAGGCGGGCGGCGCCATGGGAACCGGGCGGACAAGGGTGGCCGTTTCGGTAACGATGTCGGAGCGAAACATGGATGCCACCAATATGTCATGGTTAATGCATGATTAAACTGGAGGCATTGTTGCACCGCAGCAGAGCAGTGAAAAACACAAGCTGGTCCGGCGGTTAATCGTGTTGTGTGAATGTACTTACGTATGCATCGGGAATGTTTCTGACCCGTGGGGGCGCAAGAGCCGCGCAAAGCGTGCGCATGGCGGCGCCAAGGCGCCCACCGCCGGCTTGACTGCATTCATTATATCAATCATTCTCGATATATGGAATCATCGCACGCCCTCAACGTTTTTGCCGCCCTGTCGCAGGCCACGCGTCTCGACACGTTCCGCCTGCTGATGGAGCACGAACCCCAGGGCCTGCCGGCCGGCGAAATCGCCCGGCGGCTTGATGTGCCGCAAAACACCATGTCCACGCACCTGGCCATTCTGACCCGGGCCGGGCTCATCGAATCCGAGCGCCACAGCCGATCCATCATCTATCGGGCGGTGGTTGACCGGGTGCGGGAGATCGCGAGCTTCCTGGTGCAGGATTGCTGCGGCGGCCGCGCCGAATTGTGCGCGCCCCTCATCGCCGAATTCACCCCGTGCTGCGCGCCGGCCGATCGCCGCACCGAGGCGGGATAAATGGTAGATTTGCCGCGCCGTCTGGTTGCCGAAGCGCTCGGCACGGCACTGCTGGTGGCGACGGTCGTGGGCTCGGGCATCATGGCCGAGACGCTGACCACCGATATCGCCCTGGCGCTGCTGGCCAATACCATTGCCACCGGCGCCATATTGGTGGTGCTGATCACCATGCTCGGGCCGATTTCGGGGGCTCATTTCAATCCGGCGGTGTCGCTGGTGTTTGCTTTGCGGCGGGACTTGCCGCGCCGTGATGCCGCGTTCTATGCCATTGTGCAGGTCGCGGGCGGCATTGTCGGGGCAATATTGGCGCATGCCATGTTCGCGCTGCCGCTGCTGCAGGCTTCCAGCACGGTGCGCAGCGGGGCGGCGCAATGGCTTTCCGAAGGGGTGGCTTGCTTCGGGCTCGTTGCAACTATCCTGGCCGGCATCCGGTTGCAGCGAGGCGCCGTTCCGATGCTGGTTGGGCTCTACATCACGGCTGCCTATTGGTTCACGGCGTCGACCTCATTCGCCAATCCTGCCGTGGCCATTGCCCGCGCGTTTACCGACACCTTTTCGGGTATTCGTCCCTATGACTTGCCGGGTTTCATTCTGGCGCAACTCGCTGGCGCCCTGGTCGCGCTGGCGCTGATGAGCTGGCTGCTGCGCGCGCCGGTCGGAGACGCCCTCCCCATCCATGTGGAAGAACAATCATGACCGTCACCATCTACCACAATCCCGAATGCGGCACGTCGCGCAACACGCTGGCGATGATCCGCCAGTCCGGGGTCGAACCGATCGTGATCGACTATCGCAAGACACCGCCAGCGCGCACCAGGATCCGCGACCTGGTTGCCGCCGCCGGCATGACCTTGCGGCAGGCGATCCGGCAGAAGGATACGCCCTATGCCGAGCTCGGCCTGGCCGACCCGTCCTTGTCGGATGAGCAATTGCTCGACGCCATCGCGGCGCATCCGATCCTGCTCAACCGCCCCTTTGTCGAAACGCCGTTGGGGACACTTCTGTGCCGGCCCTCCGAGTTGGTGCTGGATATTCTGGAGAATCCCGATATCGGGCCGTTCACCAAGGAAGATGGCGAGGTAATCATCGACGCTGAAGGCAAGCGCGTAACCGGGAGCGGGTCGGCTTGAAGTCGATCTAGAACATCATGGCCGAGGCCGCATCTTCGCCGTCCAATGCCGCGGCCATCTGGGCGCTCGGGGTCACCCAGATCATCGGCTATGGCACGCTCTATTATAGTTTCAGCATCCTGGCGCCCGGCATCGCCGCCGAGTTCGGCGTGGCCATCGAGTGGATTTATGGCTGTATTTCGCTGGCGCTGCTGGCGGGTGGGCTGATCTCGCCCTATGCCGGCGGACTGGCGGACCGGCATGGCGCCGGGCGGGTCATGTCGGTGGGTTCGGTCGGTGCAGCGGCGGCGCTGATCGTCTGTGCGCTGGCGGGGAACGCTCTCGCCTTCCTCGCCGGCATGATCCTGGTCGAGCTGGCCTCGGCCTTCGTGCTCTATTCGACGGCCTTCGCCTTTCTTGCCCAGAGCACGGGGCCCAGGGCCCAGCGCAGCATTACCTATCTGACGCTGATCGCCGGGTTTGCCTCGACGATCTTCTGGCCGCTGACCAGCGCCATGCTGGGGGCCATGGATTGGCACCAGGTCTATTTGGTGTTCGCGGGATTGAACCTGCTTATCTGCCTGCCGCTGCATCTGTGGCTGTCGCGGTTTTCGCGGCTGGCCGCCGCACGGATGCCGCAGCCGGTCGGTATTGCGGCGGTGGAAAACCCGGTTGACCAGGGCCTGGTGTTTGCCCTGGTGGTGCTCGGCTTTTCGCTGGCGGGGTTTATTTCGGCGGCGATCCTGTTCCATATCGTGCCGATGCTGGCTTCGCTCGGGCTGGGCAATGCAGGGGTGCTGGTGGCTTCGCTGCTGGGACCGGCGCAGGTGGCAAGCCGGCTGATCAATATGACATTGGGCAAGGAATTGCCGGCGACGGTACTTTCGATCATTTCGGCGAGCATGATGCCGCTGGCACTGACCATCCTGGCGCTGACGGCGCCGTCGATTGCCGGCGGCATCGGTTTTGCAGTGATCTTTGGCATGGGCACCGGGCTGTTCAGCATTGTATCGGGTACCTTGCCGCTGGCGCTGTTCGGCAAGGCCGGTTTCGGGCGGCGGCTGGGCTGGATCAGCCTGGGCCGGCTGGCGCTATCGGCCATCGCGCCAGTCACCCTGTCGGTCGCTCTGGGCGCTGTCGGACCAAAGCCCTCGATATGGGTTCTGGCAGTGGCGGGATTGGGATGCGTGGCGGTGTTTGGGGAAATCTGGCGCCGTTGCCGGCAGCCCCAGCGCGTGACCGCCGTCTGACCCCGGCTTAAACGTCCAGATCGGACAGCACCGACAGGAAGGCCTCGCCATAGCGGTCGAGCTTGGCCTGGCCGACGCCGGGCAGGTTGAGGATGTCGTGCAGGTGGCGCGGGCGGGCCAGGGCCATGGCGCGCAAAGTGGTGTCGTGGAAGATCACGTAGGGCGGCACGCCCTGCTGCTTGGCGATGCGCAGGCGCTCGTCGCGCAGAGCATTGAAAATGGTCATGGCGGGTTCAGCCAATTGCACGGCATTGCTGAGGCGCTGGCGCACTTCGGCAGCCTTTTTGGGCCGGTCCTTGCGCAGGGTCACCATGCGCTCGCGCTTGAACACGGCGCGGGCACCCTCGCCCAGGGTCAGTGCGCCATGGGCGGCGTGATCGACCACGACGAGGCCAGAGGCGGTGAGCTGGCGCAAGACCGATTGCCAGGTTTTGTTGTCGAGGTCTTGCCCCTGGCCGAACACGGCCTGTTGGTCATGGCCGAAGCGTTCGACCTTTTCGGTGGCTTTGCCGATGAGCACATCGATGACATGGGCGGCGCCGAAACGCTGGCCGGTGCGGTAGATGGCGGCCATGGCCTTGATGGCAGCTTCCGTGCCGTCCCAGCTTTCGACCGGCGAGCGGCAGGTGTCGCAATTGCCGCAATTGCCGGCATGGCCTTCGCCGAAATGGGCGAGGATAGCCTTGCGGCGGCATTCGGCGGTTTCGCAGACGCCGAGCAGGGCATTGAGCTTACTATGTTCGACGCGCTTGACCTCATCGGGGGCATTGCCTTCATCGATCATGCGGCGGCGCTGCACCACATCGGCCATGCCATAGCTCATCCAGGCTTCGGCGGGTTGTCCATCGCGACCGGCGCGGCCGGTTTCCTGGTAATAGGCCTCGATGGAGGCCGGCAGGTCCATATGGGCGACATAGCGCACATCGGGCTTGTCGATGCCCATGCCAAAGGCGACGGTGGCCACCATGCAGATGTTTTCCTCCTTGAGGAAAGCATCCTGATTGGCGCTGCGCCGCTCGGCCGAGAGCCCGGCATGATAGGGTAGAGCCGGAATGCCCTTGCCCGAAAGCCAATCGGCAATGTCTTCGACCTTGGCGCGGGAGAGGCAATAGACGATGCCGGAATTGCCCTTGTGGCCGGCAAGGAAAGCCAGCAATTGCTCGCGCGCCTTGTCCCGCTCGATGATGGAATAGGAGATATTGGGGCGATCAAAACTGGTCGAGAAGACCTGGGCGCCTTCGAGTCCCAGCCGCTCGATAATGTCTTCGCGCGTGGTCGGATCGGCCGTGGCGGTGAGGGCGATACGCGGCACGCCGGGGAAAAGCTCGGTGAGTTGCGCCAGATCGCGATATTCTGGGCGGAAGTCGTGGCCCCATTGGCTCACGCAATGGGCTTCATCGATGGCAAAGAGCGCGATATCGAGCCCTTCGACCATATTGCGGAAGCCCTGGGTCGCGACGCGTTCGGGCGCCACATAGAGCAGGTCGAGTTCGCCGCGCCGCAATTGGCCGCGAACCTGGGCGGATTCCTCCTGGGTCATCGCCGAATTGAGGGCCGCGGCGGCGACGCCGGCCTGGCGCAGAGCCTCGACCTGGTCGCGCATCAGCGCGATGAGTGGGGAGATGACAATGCCGACGCCGGGGCGGCAGATGGCGGGTATCTGGTAGCAGGCCGATTTGCCAGCGCCAGTGGGGAAAAGCACGACGGCGTCGCCGCCGCCCACGACGTGGCGCACCACATCTTCCTGCTGGCCGCGGAAGCTTTTGTGGCCGAAAATATCGCGCAGCACATCGAGCGGATCGCGGCTGCTACGCTGCGCCGGCGCCAGCGGGGCCTCAAACAGATCGATATGCGACTCGGAAATGCTCACCCAAGTCTTGAATCACAGCCCCGAAGCAGGCGCAACACACGGGCGTCAAACATAGCCTAAAGCGGTGAATTGCTGATCGAACCACCACCAGCCCAGGCCTGTGAGCACGACCACCAGACCAAACAGCGTCCAGCCCAGCGGATTGAGGCTTTTGGCTTGCACATTGCGATAATTGAGATTGGAGCCGCCAATCATGAAAGCCAGGCCAAAGACCACGCAGAAGGGCACGAAGAAAAAGGCCCGCAGGGAGTAGCGGATTTCGGCGACACCGGCCTGTGCTTGCTGTAGCGGCAGCAGCAGGAAATAATACAAAACGCCCAGTCCGATCGCCAGGATCAGCAGCCCCAGTAAACGCCCCAGCATGTTCCATGTCCCCCGAATCTGGGGCCATCTGAGCATAGATTTGGCCGTTTGGCGTGGGGGTCTAGCGGGGTCCCAGCGGTTTGCTGAGGAAGGGGGAATTGCGCAGCACGAAGCGCCAGGGGGTTTCGACGCCTTTGGTGATGCCGATGCGGGGACCGGTGTGGATTTCAGCGGGTTCGCCGGGGAGGAGTTGGAAGGGTGGCGTATCGAGCGACAGGCCATTGTGGGCGATAGTGACGCCCAGCGCCTGGCAGAGCTTGCCGGGGCCAGAGCAGAGCTGGCGGGTAGGCAGGCCGCCACGGCGTTCGGACATAAGGTGCGTGCCGTGGGTCGGCTCAAGCGCGCGGATCAGCACGGCGCTGCCCGGCTGGCAGACGAAATTGAGGCACCAATGGATGCCGTAGATTTTGTAGACATAGGCATGGCCAGGCGGGCCGAACATGGCCGCATTGCGTGGGGTCGGGCCGTTGAAGGTGTGGGAGGCCGGATCGGTCTGGTCATAGGCTTCGACCTCGACCAGGGGACCGCCGACGCCGTCGACCAGGAGAGTTGTGCCGATGAGGTCGCGGGCGACGTCGAGGACGGGGCGGTCGAAGAAGGAGGATGTCAGCGGGCTATCAGGCATTACGGACGCGCTCATTGGTCAGAACCCCCACCCCCGCCCCTCCCCTCAAGGGGGAGGGGAGACGGCGTTCAGCGTTCTCTCACTAGTCGACACGACCCCGGGCGTCGACATGGACGGTTTCGATCACTTGATTGCCGGAAATCAGGGTGACGGAATCGAACAGGTTCGACACCACGCAGGCGTGGTTGGGGATGATGCGGAGTTTTTCGCCGATGGCGGGTTTGGTGGTGCAATTGGTGAGGTCGATGGTGCCGTGCTCTTCGCTGAGGCCCACGATGACCGCCTCGGGATAGGCTTCGATCAGGCCGAAGCCGGTCATGCCCAGCGTGTCGCTGGTCAGAGCCTTGGAGCCGGCGTCGATGATGGCGCGGTTTTCGGTGGGGCGGCTGACCACGGTGGCGAGGACCGTCAAGGCGCAGTCGGCGAAGCTGCCGACATTTTTGGCGACCTGGAAACGATCCATATAGATATAGGTGCCGGGGCGATGCTCGGTGGCGGCTTTGACCTCGTGGGCGCGCCAGATATCGGGGGTGCCGCCATTGGAGACGACTTCCGGTGGCAGATTGGCGGCGATGAGGGCGGCCTTGGCGTCGGCCAGCCATTTTGCATTGGCTTCGACCTGACCGGCGGCGGGATAGGTCATGAGGCCACCGAAATGAAGGCCCGGCGATGCGGCGATTTTTTGGGCCAATGCGACGGCTTCGGCCGGCGATTGCACGCCGCAGCGGCCCATGCCGGTATCGCATTCGACCAGCACGGTCAGCGGCTTGGTTGCGCCGGCAAAGGTGGCGGAGAGACCGGCGACGGTCTGGGGGCTGTCGGCGGTGACGGCGATATTGATGCGGGCGGCCAGCGCCTTGAGGCGGGCGAGTTTGGCGGGGCCGATAATATTATAGGGCAGGAAGATTTCGGTGATGCCGGCATCGGCCATTACCTCGGCTTCGCCCAGTTTTTGCACCGTGATTCCCACCGCACCCAGTTCGATCGCCCGCTTGGCGAAGCGGGGCAGTTTGTGGGTTTTGATATGGGGGCGGAGTTTCAGGCCATGGGCGTCGGCATAGTCCTGCACGCGCTTGAGATTGGCCTCGACGCGATCCAGATCAATCAGGACGGCGGGTGTATCAAGTTCGGCTATGGTGCTCATTTGCCCCTCAGAACTTCGTCGACGAAACGTAGATTGCCGGCGGTGAGGCCAGCATCGACGGTCAATGTGGTGCCGGTGATGCCCGACGCTGCATCGGAGCACAGGAAGATGGCGGCATTGGCAACCTCCTGCGGCAGGACCATGCGGCCCAGCGGGTAATGGGGCAGGACATTGTCGAGCACGGTCGGGTCGGCCGCCAGGCGATGATCCCAGGCGGGGGTGCGGACCGAGCCGGGGCAGATGGCATTGGCGCGGATGCCCTGGGCGCCGCGTTCGACGGCCAGCGCGCGGGCATAGGCAATGAGCCCAGCCTTGGCGGCGGAATAGGCCGGATTGCCGAAATGGGCGAGCCCATTGACCGAGGAGATGAAGACCAGGCTTCCTGCCCCGCGCTGCGCCATGGCTTTGACCACGGGGTCGGTCATGGCATAGGCGCCATTCAGATTAATGGCGATTTCGGAGGCCCAGACATCGTCATCGAGATGCTCGAGCGTTTCGGCGCGGGTGAAGCCGGCATTGGAGACGACCGCGTCGGGCGCGCCGTGTTCGGCAATGTAGCGCTCGATGGCCGCCCGGGTGGCCTTGGGGTCGGAGAGTTCGAACAGCACCTGCCCGGCGAGGTCGAGCCCGGCGAGCAGATCCGCATCGCGATCGGCGCCGATGACATTGGCCCCGGCAGCGCGGAAGCCGGCGACCATGGAGCGGCCAATGCCGCCGCCGGCGCCTGATATCAGCACGGTTTTGCCGTCGAGGCGAAAGGGGGAAGCGCTCATGGCGTCAGGGTCCCTTATAGGCGACGCAGTCGATTTCGACCTTGCAGTCCACCATCATATGGCTCTGCACGCAGGCGCGGGCGGGCGGATGCTCGCCGAAATAGCTCTTGTAGATGGCGTTAAAGCTCCAGAAATCGCGCGGATCATCGAGCCAGACGCCGCAGCGCACGACATGTTCGAGACCGAAGCCGGCTTCCTCGAGAATGGCGATGACGTTCTTGATGGTCGCGTGGGTCTGCTCGACAATGCCGCCATTGATGATCTCGCCATCCTTCATGGCGACCTGGCCGGAGACATAGAGCCAGCCGCCAGCCTCTACGGCCCGGGCGAAAGGCAGGTTCTGGCCGCCGGCCCCGGACTTTTCCGCACCATAACGTTTGATCGGCATGAGGAGGCTCCCTTGCTGGATTTTCTGAAAGGCAATTTCACTACTGGCGACTTTATCGACCCGAAACCGACATTTCTCGTGTAAAATGACAGGACGAATGTAAATTTCTTACGTGATTGCTGGTTGTGCCTTGTGCTAGCTTGGCATGGCAGCGCCCCGGTGGGGATGCTCTTTTTATTGTCATTTTGCGAGTTCCAAGTGCGCGTCTTTACCGCCGCCCTGGCCACCGAGACCAATACGTTTTCGCCCATAGCGATCGACAAGCGCGCTTTCGAGGCCTCGCTTTATGCCAAGCCGGGCGAGCATCCGGCGACGCCGACGCTGTGCAGCGCCCCGATCACGGTAGGCCGCGAGGTCTGCACACAGCTGGGCTGGACGCTGATCGAGGGCAGTGCCAGTTGGGCCGATCCGGCGGGGCTGGTGGCGCGTACGACCTATGAGGATTTGCGCGACGAAATCCTCGAGCAATTGCGGGTCGCCATGCCGGTGGACGGCGTGGTGCTGGGCCTGCATGGCGCCATGGTGGCGCAGGGCTATGACGATGTCGAAGGGGATTTGCTGGCGCGGGTGCGCGAGATTGTGGGGCCCAATGTGCTGGTCTGCGCCGAGCTTGATCCGCATAGCCATCTGACTGCCAAGCGGGTGGCGGCGGCGAATTTTTTCGTGGTGTTCAAGGAATTTCCGCATATCGACTTTGTCGATCGGGCACGCGATCTGTGGTCGATCGCGGTGCGGACGCTCAAGGGCGAGATCAAGCCGGTGATGAGCGTGTTTGATTGCCGGATGATCGATGTGTTCCCAACCTCCAAGGAGCCGATGCGCAGCTTTGTGGACCGGCTCTATGGGCTGGAAAAGAGCGAGGCGGGCGTGCTGTCGCTGTCGGTGGTGCATGGCTTCATGGCGGGCGATGTGCCGGAAATGGGCACCAAGGTTATCGCGGTGACCGATAACCAGCCGGAGACCGGCGCGGCTTTGGCGGAGAGGCTGGGGCGGGAACTGTTTGCCATGCGTGGCACTTTCATGGTCGCCCAAGTGGATGAGCATGTGGCGGTGGATGTGGCTGTGGCCGCGACCAAGGGGCCGGTGGTGATCGCCGATGTATGGGACAATCCGGGCGGCGGGCCCGCGGGCGACGCCACGGTGATCCTGGGCGAGCTGATTGCGCGGGGCGTGACCGACGTGGCAGTGGGCACGATCTGGGACCCGATTGCGGTGCAGATCTGCATGGCGGCGGGCGAAGGGGCGGAAATCGCGCTGCGTTTCGGGGCCAAATCGGCGCCGGATACCGGAATGCCGATCGACAAGATCGTCACGGTGCGGAAGCTAGTGCCCAATGCCGAGATGCGGTTTGGCGAGAGCTTTGCGCCCTTTGGCGATGCGGCCTGGATCAGCTTTGACGGGATCGATGTGATCCTCAATTCGACGCGGGCGCAGAGTTTTGATCCGAGCCTCTTTTCAGCGATGGGGATCGAGCCGACATCGCGGAAGATCCTGCTGATCAAATCCACCAACCACTTTTACGATTCATTCTCGCGGATTGCCTCGGAAATTGTCTATTGCTCGGCGGGCAAGCCCTATCCGAATAGCCCGGCGACAACGCCTTATCGCAAGGCGCGGCGGGATATCTGGCCGATGGTGGAGAATCCTTGGTGAGGTTTATCCCTAGGCATCGGAGTCCCCCCTCCTAGCCTCCCCCTGATAGGGGGAGGGATCTTTCCGCGTTTGAGGCTGGATCGACCTCTAAACCACAAGGTGGTTCCTCCCCCTATCAGGGGGAGGTTAGGTGGGGGTATTTCTACTCCTCGGCCCAATTGCCGTACATGATGGGCATCAGGCCGACGAGCGCGCTGAAGCGGGTCCAGCTTTTGCGGTCGGGGAGGGTCCAGCCGGCTTCGGCGACGGCGGAGAGGCGGGGGAAGACCAGGCGGTCGAAAATGGCGCGGTCGGTCATGGACTCGCTCCAGATGCAGGCTTGCACGCCCAGCAGATGCTTGAGCTGGTGTTCGGTCCAGCCTTCGCGCGACTCGAATTCATAGGTTTCCTGCGGGCCCGACCAGCCGGCCCAACCGGCGCCGGGTTCGGCCCAGGCCTGGCCATTGGCCATGTCGAGATAATAACGCTGGCCAGGGGAGACGACCATGTCGTAGCCGCGTTCGGCCAGGGCGGCGTTGATCTCGACATTGCGCCAGCCGATCAGGAAGGTCTTGGATTTGTCGACCTTGTCGCCATGGCCGGCTTCTTCCCAGCCGCCGGTAATGGCGCCCTTGGAGGCGATGATTTCGTGCACGCGGCGGATGAATTCGGACTGCAGGAGCGCGGTGGGCGAACCCTCGATTTCGTCGGCGCCGTGGTGATTGCCCAGGACGTTGAGCTGGGCTTCGTGCTTCTTGCGCAAAGCCGGGCCGCCGAGCTTTTCGATCATGTCCAGCGCCAGGGGCGAACCGGACCAGGCGGCGAGCGGGACTTCGTCGGCGCCCAGATGGAAGATGCCGGCGGGGAAGAGTTCGAGCACCTCGTCGATCACCTTTTCCATGAAGGTGTAGACCGGCTCATAGGCGGGGTTGAGGCTATTATTGGGGAAGCCCTGCACCGATTGGTATTCGCCGATCTCGTTGGGATCGCGCAATTGCGGGAGGGATTGCAGCACGGCGTAGGAATGGCCGGGCACGTCGATTTCAGGGATCACGGTGATGGCGAGGCTATCGGCCAAAGCCACGATTTCGCGCACCACGGCCTTGGAATAATAGCCGCCGGTGGGTTGCGGGCCGGAGCCCAATAGCGGCGGCAGCGCCTTGCCGTGGCCACGCCAGGCGCCGATTTCGGTCAGTTCGGGATAGGCATCGATTTCCAAGCGCCAGGCTTCGTCTTCGCTCAAATGCCAGTGGAACTTGTTCAGCTTGTTCCAGGCCATGAGCTTGATGAGGCGGCTGACTTCGGCACCGGTATAGAACTGGCGCGCCACGTCGAGATGGCAGCCGCGATAGGTGAAGCCGGGCTCGTCGGTGATGGTGCCGCCGGTGGGGAAGAGGAAGGTCTGCGGGTAGAGCTTGGCGCCGCGCAGGATGTGGCCCAGCGTGACCAGGCCGTAGAACATGCCCTGGCGGGTGGTGGCCGAGACGGTAGCTGCATTGTCGGCGAAGCTGACTTCATAGGCTTCGGCGCCCAGGCCCGGCTTGTGCGCGATGTTGACCGGCATGCCGGCTTCGGAGGCGGGACGGACGATGGCTTCGACGGGGAAGAGATCGGCTACCAGTGTGGCGAAGGCTGCCGCGGCTTTGCTGGCGTCCTCGCCCTGCGGCTGCAGGTCGAAGCCGGGCGGGACGATGCGGGCGCCGGTGGTGGCGACCGATTTGGGCCAGGGGATGATCGAGACGGGAACCGGCGCCTTGGCGGGCACCTTGAACTTCACGGCGCCCTTGAGCAGCGGAGAATTGTGGCCCTTGCCCTGGGTGGGGGCGGTGGGCAGGGTGATGATGGTGCCATCGGCCAGCGCCACATAGCCGGAATTGGCGCCGTCACTCCAATGGCGCAGGCCATAGGAGAGGCCGCGCGCAATGGCTTTCCAGGTTGCGCCGGGCTCAAGCACGAAGCCGTCGGGGGGCGCAATCAGGGTGTGGTTGGAGAGGCGCTTGAGCAGCTTGCCGTTTTCGAGGGTGGCGTGCGGATCGATGCGGGCGGGGCCGGAAAAGCCCAGGGTAAAGTCCTTGAGCGCGGTGTCGCCATTATTGGTGAGCTCGATGCCATAGGCGAGGCTTTCGCCTTCGCTGGCAGGGGTCCAGGTGGTTACGAGCGACAAAGAATGGCCGGCAGTCATGGCATTATCCCGATGGCAAGGAGTGGAAGGAAAGCTCAGTCCCCGAGAGGCTGGGCGTCGTCGCCGTCGCGATTGACGACGAGTTGATGCTTGATGCGTCGCATGCTGGCGACGGCGGAGGGGCCGAGGCGGGTGGCGACCGTCTGGGCCAGCACGTCGACCGTGGCCAAAAAGGCGTAGCGGCCGGGCGTGGGGCGCAGGATATCGATATTCTCGTGCCAGTTGACCGGCAGGAGGATGTCGGATTGAGCGGAGACCATGGAGGATGAGCGGGTGACCACGATGCGGGTCAGGCCGTATTCACCGGCCACGGTGAGGGTCTTGGCCAGTTGCGCATTATTGCCCGAGAGCGAAAAGGCGACGATGACCGTGCCGGGCGGGGCGGAGGCGGCGCGCATCATCTGCAATTGGTGATCTTCGGTGGAAGCGACGCGCAAGCCCAGGCGGAACAGGCGCGTTTCGATTTCGCCCGCCATCATCGAGGAGGCGCCGCCCGAGCCGAAGGCCAGCACGAAATTGGACTTGGCAATGGCTTCACCGGCGCGTTCCACAGCGGCGAAATCGAGATGTTCGAAGGTTTCGTAGATGATGGACTGGATGCCATTGACCACGCCCTGGGCGATCTCGCGCACATTGGAGGGGCTGGCGGCGGGCGAGAAATAGCGCTGCCCGACAAAGCGGGACTGGGCCAGCCGCACCTTGAAATCGGCATAGCTGTCGCAGCCCAGGCGCCGGCAGAAACGGGTGACGGTGGGCGGGGAGACGTCGGCCTGCGCCGCCAGATCGACGATGGACATTTTGAGCACGCTGTCGACATCGGCGAGCACGATCTCGGTCAGAGCGCGCTCCGACCGCGTGAACGCGTTCTTTTCGGTCTGCAACAGACCGACGATATCCAACATGCTGCTCTCCCCCGACTCTTGAAGGCCTCTCAGTAGACGGCCAGGCCCTTTTCGTCGAACAGATGCACCTGATGAATGGCAAAGCCCATTTTGGTGGGCTGGCCTTCTGCCACTTTGGGGTCGCCTTCGAACAGGGCGACGAAGTTTTCTCCGGCGGGCAGGTTGGCGTAGCTGACGGTGTGGATGCCCAGATGCTCGACGATCTTGGGCGTGATGGTAAGGGCGAAATCGCCGCCCTCAAGCGTCAGGTGCTCGGGGCGGATGCCCAGCGTGACGGACTGGCCATGGATCGCCTTGGACTGGCGCGGCAGGGCGATGGTGCCCAATTCGCCGAGGTCGACCGTGACGGTCTCGCCATCGGCCGCGGTCACATTGCCATTGATGAAATTCATCTTGGGGCTGCCGATAAAGCCGGCGACAAAGATATTGTCGGGCTTGTGATAGAGCTGGAGCGGGGAGCCGACCTGGGCGATCACGCCGGCATCAAGCACGACGATCTTGTCGGCCATGGTCATGGCCTCGACCTGATCGTGGGTGACGTAGATCATGGTGGAGCCCAGGCGCTTGTGCAGTTCCATCAGCTCGATGCGCATTTCCGAGCGGAGCGCGGCGTCGAGATTGGACAGCGGCTCGTCGAACAGGAAAATCTTGGGCTGGCGCACGATGGCACGGCCAATGGCGACGCGCTGGCGCTGGCCACCGGACAACATGCCGGGGCGATGTTGCAGGCGCGGCTCGAGCTGCAGCACCTTGGCGGCGGCATGCACGCGCTTGTCGACTTCGGCCTGGGGCAGCTTTTCGACGCGCAGCGGGAAGGCGATGTTTTCGTAGACGGTCATATGCGGGTAGAGCGCATAGGACTGGAACACCATGGCGATGCCCCGCTGCACGGGGGGCAGATCGTTGACGACCTTGCCGCCGATGGAAATCTCGCCGGCGCTGACATCTTCGAGCCCGGCAATCATGCGCAGCAGGGTGGATTTGCCGCAGCCGGAGGGGCCGACAAAGACGACGAACTCGCCCTCGGATACCTCGAGGTCGATCCCCTTGATGATTTTGGCTTCGTTGAAGCTTTTCTCAAGGTGCTTGAGGCTGAGCTGGGACATGGCGTTGCGTCTCCGGGCGGCGGGGCGGTTCCCGCGGGCGGTCGAATGGATATTTGGGATGGCCGCCGCCCGAAGACGACGGCCGAACTTCTGGGCTTACTTATACTGCTCGAGTTCGCCGGCAGCTGCGGTGAGGGCAGCGGCGGGCTCGGCGGCGCCGGTCACGACGGACTGGACCATTTCGATCATCACGTTCTGCAGGCCGACATAGTCGGTCAGCAGCGGCTCGGGACCACCGAATTCGATACCGTCGAGGAAGGGCGCCCAATAGGGCTTCTCGGCGAGCAGTTCGGCGGTCTGGGGCTCAAGCGGACGGAGCGGGGTCAGGCCCTGGGCCATTTCGGCAGCCCATTGGCGTTCACCTGAAGTCAGGTATTTGGCAAGGCTGGTGGCCTGCTCTTCAACGCCCGAGCCCTTGAACACGGCCAGCGAGTCGGTGATCAGCAGAGTGCCCGGACCCTTGGCGGATGGGCCAAGCGGCAGCGCGGCCACGCCCCAGTTCATGCCGGCTTCGGTAGCCAGATTGCCGGCGTTCGGCGAGGCATGGATCATGCCCAGCGTGCCGTCGAGCCAGATGGCGCG
This sequence comes from Devosia sp. ZW T5_3, assembly GCF_044987315.1. Lineage (NCBI taxonomy): Bacteria > Pseudomonadati > Pseudomonadota > Alphaproteobacteria > Hyphomicrobiales > Devosiaceae > Devosia > Devosia sp. ZW T5_3. The sequence continues at coordinate 280,135 of NZ_JBJDRE010000005.1, read as the reverse complement.
CACTTCGTTCTGCTCGTAGGCGGTCGGGCCTTCTTCGGAATAGGCCGAGATGTCCTTGAGCGCGGTGAGGGCTTCCAGGTTCTGCGGGCTGTCGAGCACGATATTGCCATCGGCATCGATGACCTGGCCGTCATTGGTGTAAACCCAATGGAGGAACTGGTGCATGGTGTTGTCGAAGGTCTTGGCGACGACGCCGAAGCCGTCAAAATCGGTATTGTCTTCGATCTGCTTGGCGAAGGCGATCTCTTCCTCCCAGGTCTTGGGCGGGACCTCCGGGTCGAGCCCGGCAGCCTTGAAGATGTCCTTGTTCCAGTAGAAGGCCTTGGTCGAGAAAGCGACCGGGACGCCCCACTGGGTGCCATCGAAGGTCACCGTGTCAGGCACGTAATTGTAATAGCCGGCCTTTTCCTCGTCGGTCATCGGCACGGGGACGATGAGATCGTTGAGGGCGAACTGCTTGAGGGTGCGCGAACCGACATAGGCCAGCGCGACGGGCGTGCCGGCGGCAGCGAGCGTGGTCACCTTGTCCTGGCACTGGCCCCAGCCCACGACTTCGGGCACGACCTTGAAGCCCGGATTTTCGGCTTCCCATTCCTTGAAATAGTCGGCGTAGCCTGCCGTGAGTTCGTCACCGCAGTTGATGAAGCTGATTTCCTTGACGTCCTGGGCGAATGAAGCGGGCGCCGAGGCCGCCAGGGCCAGCAGCGACACCGCGATTAGGCCGGTCGTTTTTTGCACTTTGTAGTCTCCCTTGTTGCACGCTCCGAAGAGCGCCTTCCCTCGGAGCAGGACCGAAATCCCGCTCCAAACCCTTGGTTGTGCCAGGCGGACCCCTCGTCCGCCACGGGCGCGCTGATCTTCCTGTGATGGTGGCCTGCAAATGACAGTTTTCTGCGCTTCCGGTGCTCACGTACAAAACGTACGCTGCGCGCCGGTTCTCAAAAACCGCCATTTTCGGCTCACCCTGACATGAAGCTCAGCACCCCCTTAGCCTTCCCCTATTGCTTCACGGCACCGGCGGTGAGGCCGGCGACGAGATAGCGCTGCAGGAACACGATGACGATCATGACCGGCAGGATTCCGACGAAACTAGCCGCCATCAACTCGTTCCACTGCACTTCCTGCTTGCCGAAGAAGGCGAAGAGCCCAACCGGCAGCGGCATGAATTCAGTCCGGGAATTGAAGGTCAGCGCGAAGATGAATTGCTGGGCGTAGGCGCCGATGAAGGTCATGATGGCGACCACGACAATGCCCGGCATGGCCAGCGGCAGGATGACCCGGCGCAGGGTATAAAGGCGGGACGCGCCATCGACCCAGGCGGCTTCGTCCAGCTCGCGCGGAATGCGCATCATATAAGTGCGCAACAGCCAGATGGACGAGGGAATAAGGAAGGCGGCGCCCGGCACGATCATGGCCCAATAGGTGTTGAGCAGCATCAGCTGTCGCATCAGGCGGAACAGCGGGATCAGCAGCACGGCGCCCGAGAACATGTTGACGGCCAGGAACATGCCCAGCAGCAGCCCGGACCCGGCAAACTGGAAGCGGGCAAAGGCATAGGCGGCCGGCACCACGATGATGACGACGATCAGCGTCACCACCGAGGAGATGAAGAAGGAATTGAAGATGTGCATGCCCAGCATGGGCACCGAGCGCCACATCTGGAAATAGGCGTCGAACGAGCCGTTCTGCGGAATGAAATTATAGGGCGTGGAGAACAGCTGGCTCAGCGGCTTGAGCGAGACCAGGAAGCCTTCGATGAAGGGGGCCAGCACGAAGAACAGGAACACGGCCATGCCGGCATAGAGGGCGACGACCTCGTACCACTTGTAGCGGTCGATCATGGCCTTGGTGGAACGGGCACGCGGGCGGGTGGTGACCTGGGCCATGGCGCTGGCACTGGTGGCCAGGGGATTGGCGCCCGGGGGCAAAGCGGAGCTTGAGTTATCGGCACTCATTTGGCTTCTCCCTGCGAGAGTTTGCGGACCGCCCGGAAATAGACGAGGCAGAAGATCGACACGAAGATGCAGATCACCACGGCGCGGGCGGCGCCTTCGCCATATTTGCGGGAGCCGATGGCGGTCTTGTAGGTGTCGATGATCATGGTGGTGGTGGAGCCGGACGGGCCGCCCTGGGTCAGGATCCAGATGATATCGAAGGAATTGAAGGTGGCGATCAGGCTGAGCAAGCTCATGGTCAGCATGGCCGGCATCATCAAAGGCAGGGTGATGCGGCGGAAGCGGTAGGAGCGGGATGCGCCATCGGTCCAGGCGGCTTCATAGAGATCCTTGGGAATGGATTGCATGGCGGCCAATAGGTAGATGGTGACCATGGGCACCCCGATCCACACATCGGTGACGATGGTGGCCCAAAAGGCCGAGCTGCCTTGCGCCAGGATCGGCCATGGCTTGCTGATGATGCCGAAATTCTGCAACAGGCCGGAAATCATGCCGAACTGGCCGTTATACATCCAGCCCCACATGAAGATGCCGATGGCCATGGGCACGATCCAGGGCGGCATGGTGAGGATGCGGAACACGGTCTGGCCGGGAATGGCGGCATTGAGCAGCGTGGCACCCAAAGTGCCGATGATCATCTTGGTGGCGACCGAGAAGAAGGTCCAGATGAAGGTGCGCAGGATGACTTCGGTGAAATTGCCGGCGCCGAAAATGCGCTGGTAATTGGCCCAGCCGACGAAATCATAGGTCGGGCGGAGGGCGGCATTGGTGAAGCTGAGGACCACCGTGTCGAACAGCGGATAGGCGACGATGATCAGGATGTAGATGAGGGCGGGAGCCAGTAAGGCCAGAGCGAAGAGGGAAGCGCTGCGAGTACCGGTCATCTACCTGCTCCTCAGCTCGCTCGGCCTAATGCCGCATCGAATTGTTGCCAGATCGGCGTCATGTCCACCACCGATCGGGTCGCCATCGCCTTGTCCATGGAGAGCGCCAAGAGGCCCGCCTCCAATGCGTCGGTGACCGAGACCGGCAGGGGCGCGCCGTCCACGATATGCTTGAGAATATCTTCGGCCATCTGCTCGTCGGCGCCATAGTGCTGGCTGAGGCCGCTGGTCTTGTAGGTCGTGTCGACGAGGCGCTCGGACGTACGCGAGTCCGTGACGCGCAGGAAATTGCGGATGAAATCGCCTTCGGCCATGCCCTTGGCTCCCATCACTGCGAAGCGGCGGAAATCGTCTGGCACGTTCAGATTGGTATGAAAGGTCAGCGCGGCGCCATTTTCATATTGCACCATTGCGGTCTGGAAATCGATGATGTCGCCATCGCTGTCGAACACCTTGTCGCTACCCTGCCAGCCAGAGGGCTTGCGATGGTAGACTTCCATGTCGTTGATGCCGGTAACCTGGGGCGCATTCTTGGGCACGAAAGTGCGGCGGCCGCCGAAGCTGGAGACATATTTGGGGCGGCAGCCCATGACGCCATTATAGAGATCGAGATCGTGGCAGCATTTTTCGAGCATGAAGCTGCCCGAATATTTCTCGTAGCGGCGCCAGTCGCGCATGAAGAAGGCGCCGTGATAGGGCGGGATGTGCTCGGAGGCCTCGATGGAGGTGATGTCGCCCAATTGGCCGTCGGCCTGAGCCTTGCGCAGATCCACGTAGAGCGGGGCATAGCGCAGCACGAGGCCCACCATCAGATTGTCCGAGCCGTATTGGGCGATCAGCTCGGCCAACGCCATGGTATCTTCGACTGAGGTGACCACCGGCTTTTCAGTGAAAATCTTGAGACCGCGTTCGAGCCCGATGCGGATATGGCCGAGATGGAGATGATTGGGCGAGCCGACCATCAGCAGGTCGAGTTGCTCGCTATCGAGCATGGCTTCGAGGCTATCATATTGCTTGCCGACATTGACGCCGTGCTCGGTGGCATAGGGCAGGCCGGCGGGGGCGGGATCGACATAGCCGACGATGTTGAAATCGTCGCGCGCCACGGAGAACACCCGTGCCAGATAACCCAGCCGATAGCCCAGACCGATAATGCCAACCCGCATAGATATACGCCCATCCTGTTCCCGCCATTCTCTGTTGGACTGGTCGGGTTTTCTGTAAACTATTTTCAAGATTAGGATCGTTCCGAACAGGATGTCAACACGAATCCGACACATCCACAATACCAATCTAGACCGCAGGCGGGCTTGCCCAAAGCAACGCCATTCTGCTGAAAACCTGAGCGATTTCCCCGATTTTTCCGCATTTTTCGCTGTGGACAAGCGTGCCGGAAAAAGGCAGCATGCTCGGATTGGTATCTATGTACGTGCCTCAAAGCGGGCTTCGGACGGATGTCAGAAATGAAAATTTATAACAGAGTCAGGCGCAATCCCCGGCATTTGCCGCAGCGGCCTGCCTGAGGCCCGGGAGAGAGCCAGATGAGCCACACCACCAACCCCTTCCCTCACGACCCCGATCGCGGGGCGATCTGGACCATGCTGGTCGAGCGCGACATCGACGCCTTTGTCAGCGCGGACTGGAGCATGGTGGATGGCGACTTCGTGCGCGAGGGATTTCTGGGCATCAATGGCGGCGGCTCGGACAACCCCGATAGCTGGAAAATCGGGTTTCCGACGCTGGAGGCCTATCGCGACGAATGGCTGCGCCAGGCGGCCGAAAGCCAGAAGGTGAAATACGCGGAGGACCAGCGCCTCGCCATTTTCCGCAACACGACGCTGCAGCATATCGAGATCAATGGCGACATTGCCATCGCGCATAAGAAATTTGACGGCACGATCGCGCTGGCCGATGGCGGCAAGGAAATCATGAACTGGCAGACGCTGTATTTCTGCCGCAAGGTGGCCGGCGCCTGGAAGCTGACGGGCTTTGCCGGCTATCTCCCCTTCCCCATGGGCACTCCGCGAAAAGGCTGAACGACAATGGGGGGATGGAGCGTTCAGCGGCTGACCATGCTGGTGTTTTTCCTGCAGCCGATCGCGTTTGGCTCCTGGCTGCCGCGGATTCCCGATGTGCAGCAGGCGCTGGGACTGGGGCCGGCAGCTTTGGCCTTTACGCTATTGGGCCTGCCCTGCGGCACGCTGCTGACGCTGCCCTTTGCCGGGCCGCTGGTCGGCAAGATCGGACCGCGGGCGGCAATTCTCTACGGCTTTTTCTTTTATGCAATCGCGGTCAGCCTGCCGGCCTTTGCGCCCAATCCGACGCTGCTGTTCGTGGCGCTGATGCTGGCCGGCTCGTCGATCTCGTTTCTTGAGCTGGGCCTCAATGTGCAGGCCGATGCGGTGGAGAAATCCACGGGCTCGCTGATCATGACCAAATCGCATGGTTTCTGGTCGGTGGGAATTATGGTGGGAAGCCTGATCGGCTCTGGGCTGGCGGCGATTGGGCTGGCGTCGCATTGGGCGATTCTGCTGGTGGCGGCGATCAATTTGCCGCTGGGCGTGATCGTGGCGCTGCTTCTGCCACTGGTTGCGCCGGAAGCAGCAAACAAGGCCGAGGGGCGGCGGTCGGCCTGGGCGATGCCGAGTTGGGCGCTGCTGGGGATCTGCTTTTTCGTGTTCGGCATTACCATGACCGAGGGGGCGATGGCCGATTGGTCGGCGGTGTTCCTGCGCGAAGCGTTGGGCGCCGATGGCGGGCTGGCGGGGCTGGGTTATTCGGTATTTGCCTTCATGGTGGCGACGGGCCGCTTCGGCGGGGACACGCTCAAGGCGCGGTTCGGGGCGGTCAATACGGCGCGCATCTGCGGCACGCTGGCATTGGCGGGGGCGGCTATCCTGTTCATTGCGCCCAATACGATTGCGGCCCTGTTCGGCTTTGCCATTATCGGGTTGGGCGTTTCGGTGGGCTTCCCGCTGGCGGTGACGGCGGCGGCGAGCCTGACCGACCGGCCCTCCTCGTCCAATGTGGCCGTGTTGTCGTTTGTGGCGCTGTGCGGGTTCCTAATCGGACCGCCGGTGATCGGCTTTATTGCCGAGCATGCCAATATGCGGCTGGGCCTTTTGGCGCTGGTGCCGGTGCTGTTGGTGAGTCTGTTGCTGACCGGCCGGCTCATGGTCAAGCAGCGCGCCGCCGATCACAATCCTGAAGCGGAAATTCCTGGAGTTCTTTAAGATGCGCATTGCCGTTGCCGGGCTGCATACCGAATGCAGCACCTATAATCCCGTGCTGGCGCGCGAGGCCGATTTTCGCGTGCTGCGCGGTCCCGGCATGCTCAAGGATGCCTATTTCGATTTCCTGACGCATTTTCCGGCCGAGTTCATCACCATTCTGCATGCCCGCGCCATTGCCGGTGGGCCAGTGGAGCGGGGGATTTATGAGCGCTGGAAGGGGGAAATCCTCGAGGGGCTGAAGCAGGCTTTGCCGCTCGATGGCGTGTACCTCGCCATGCATGGCGCCATGTTTGTCGAGGGGCTGTTCGACGCCGAAGGGGATTTCATTGCGGCGGTGCGGGCGGTGGTCGGGCCGGATGTGCTGATTGCGGCGAGCTATGACCTGCATGGCAATGTCAGCCAGCGCATTGTCGATAGCCTCGATATCTTTTCCACCTATCGCACGGCGCCGCATATCGATGTGCCGGACACGATGCGCCGGGCGGTGACCATGCTGGTGCGGGCGCTGCGGAGTGGGCAGCGGCCGGCGATCGTCTGGGCGCCGGTGCCGGTGCTGTTGCCGGGCGAGCGAACCAGTACACAGGACGAGCCGGCGCGCAGTTTTTATACCCAGTTGCAGGAGACCGAGGACCCGAGTGGCATCTGGGATGCTTCGTTCCAGGTCGGCTATGTCTGGGCGGATGAGCCGCGGGCGACGGCTTGCGCGGTGATTACCGGCACGGACCGGGCGGCCATGGAAAAAGCTGCCTCGGCTTTGGCGCAGAATTATTGGGATATTCGGAGCGAGTTCGTCTTTGGCACCAAAACCGGCAGTATCGAGGAATGTGTTGATTGGGCTGTGGCATCAGCCAGCAGGCCGGTGGTGCTGGCGGAGTCGGGGGATAATCCGACCGGCGGTGGCGTGGGTGACCGCGCCGAAGTGCTGGCGGCGCTGATTGTCAGAAATGCCCAAGGCGTGGTATTTGCCGGCATTGCCGATAAGGCGGCGACCGAGGCGGCTTATGCGGCGGGTGTTGGCAGCAAAGTCCAGCTCAAGATTGGTGGGAGTCTTGATCGCAGCAGCGTGCCGGTCACGGCGGAAGCCGAAGTGGTGTTCCTGCTGGAGACCAGTGAGGAGCGGTTGCGCGAGGCGGTGGTGCGGATTGGTGGCATTGATCTGGTGCTGACCGTGCGGCGGCGGCCATTTCACAATATTCCCGATTTCACGCGGCTGGGGCTTGATCCGCGGACGGCGAAAATTGTCGTGGTCAAATCGGGCTATCTGTCGCCTGATCTTGGGCCTATCGCCAATCCAAGCCTGATGGCGCTGTCGCCGGGCGTGGTGGATCAGTTTGTTGAGCGGCTGGTGCGCAAGCATAAGAGCGTGGCGCAATATCCGTTCGACAAGAATTTTTCGTACGTGCCAACGCCGGTCTGGTCGGCGCGGGCCTAGGCCGCAGCCGTGCTGCTCTGCGTCCGCAGGGGGATGCAGAGGGGGCGGCCGTGGACGGGGTCGGTGATAACCATGGATTGCACGTCGAAAACGCGGGCTATGGTGGCTTCGGTCATCAATTCCTCGGGCGTGCCGGAGGCGGCGATGGCGCCGTCGCGCAGGAAGACCAGGCGGTCGGCATAGCGGGCGGCCAGGTTCAGATCATGCAGGACGAGCACCACGGTGCGGCCGAAATCGGCATTGAGCTGACGCACGAGATCAAGGCAATCGAGCTGGTGGGCCATGTCGAGGTGATTGACCGGCTCATCGAGGCAGACGACGTCGGTTTCCTGCGCCAGCACCATGGCGATCCAGACGCGCTGCAACTGGCCGCCCGAAAGCGAGCCGAGCCGGCGCTTGCGTAGATGGGCGACGCCGGTGCCGGCCATGGCGCGGTCGAGCGCGGCAGCATCGTCGGCGCTCCAGGGCTGCATCATGGATTGGTGCGGATAGCGGCCGAGGCGGACCAGTTCTTCCACGGTCATGTCGTCGGGCGCTGACGGGCTTTGGGCGAGCAGACCAATCTGGCGGGCCAGCATGCGATCGTTGAGGGTGGAAATATCGACATCGCCGAGCCGCACCTGGCCGCCGCTGGGCTTATGCAGGCGGCGGATGGCGCGCAACAGCGTGGACTTGCCGCAGCCATTGGGGCCGGCCAGAACCGTGATCTTGCCCTTGGGGATGGGCAGGGAGAGTGCATTGAGCACGCTGACCGGGCCATAGGCGAGGCTGAGATTGTCGACCGAGATGCGGGGGTCCATAGCGCTATCCGTCATGGCGTTGCCTGCCCATCAGCAAGAAGAGAAAATAGGGTGCGCCGATGACCGCAGTCACCGTGCCGGCGGGAACTTCGATGGGGGCAAAGGCCACCCGGACGATGAGATCAGCCGCCACCAGCATGATGGAGCCGAGCAGGAAAGAGCCCACAAGGCCGGCATAAACATTGCGCCCCACCAGGAGGCGCGCCAGATGGGGCGCCATCAAGCCGATAAAGCCGACGCCGCCGACAAACGCGACCGACACGGCCGTCAGCGCGGCGGCGAGGGCGAAGATCAATATACGGAAGACCGGCAGATCGAGACCAACGCCGCGGGCGGAGACTTCGTCGAGATCGGCCGGGGGCAGTTTGCGGGCCGCGATCAGGGCGAGCAGCAGCAGCGGCAGCATGGCGAGGGCGGTGACCTGGATTTCGCTCCAGTTGATTTCGTTGACCGAGCCGGCAATCCAGCGTGCAGCCTGGCTGGTGCGATAGATGGGGCCGATCAGCATCATGACGATGGTGATGGCCTTGGCGACGGCGGCGATGGCAATGCCGAAGAGCAAGAGGCGGATAGCCGAGGAGGCTTGTCGGCCCGAGAGGATGAAGACCAGCGAGATGGCGGCCAGCGCGCCCAGGGTCGCGGCGACCGGCTGGTAGGCGATGGAGGTGACCAGCGCATTGGATTCGTCGGACAGCAGGGCCAGGAAAATGACGACGCCCAAGGCTGCGCCATCGATGACGCCCAGCACGCCGGGGGAGGCCAGCGAATTGCGGGTGATCTTTTGCAGCAGGAAGCCCGCCGCGGCCATGCCGCCACCGGCAAGGGCAGCGATGACGACGCGCGGCAGCCGCAATTGCAGCACGATCAGGTTCTGGGTTTTCTCGCCAGCGCCAAGGATGACCCTGGTCACCTGATCGAGGGGAATCCAGGTGGAGCCGAAGGCGACGCCGCTCAGCGCGAGCAGCACAAAGGCCAGCGCCATGAGGCCGAGAACCGCCGGTGCACGGGCCGGGGCGAGGTTGGAGGTGAGGCCGCTCATGCTGCCCTCCGCTTGAGCAGGACGAGGAGGACCACGCCACCTACCACGGCGGTGATGGCGCCGACGGGGGCTTCGACCGGGTAGATGATGAAGCGCGCGGCGACATCGGCCAGGGTCGCATAGATGGCGCCGAGCAGGGCGGCGGCGGGAATTTGCCGGGCATGGCGCAGGCCGACAAGGCGGCGTGCCGCATGGGGCACGACGAGGCCGACAAAGGTGACGGGGCCGGCCATGGACACGGCGGCGCCGGTGAGCAATGCGACCGAGACGAAACTGCCGCCACGCACCAGAGCCAGCGGCACGCCAAGGCTGGTGGCGGTGGAATCGTCGGCCTGCAGCGCATCCAGCGCGCGGTGCAGCAGCAACGCCAGGGCGGCGCCGATGAGGACGATGGGTGCGCCGGTCTGCGCCAGGGTCATGGGGCGATCGACAAAGGAACCCGAGAGCCAGAACAGCAATTGCTGCAGCTGGGCTTCATTGGTGGTGAGGATCATTTCGACGATGGAATGGCCAAGCCCGGCAATGGTGACGCCGATCAGCACGATGCGGATGGGTGACAGACCCCCTGCCCCGGCCGCGATGGCGAAAACCAGAAAGCTGGTCAGCAGGGCGCCCAAAGCTGCCGACATGGAAAGCCCGAGCAGCGAGCCGACGCCAAAAGCGGTGCTGGCAACCACGACTGCCAGCGAGGCGCCGGCATTGAGGCCAAGTGTGTCGGGCGAGGCGATGCGGTTGCGCGACAGGGTCTGCACGATGACGCCGGCAATGGCGAGCGCGGCACCGACCAGTGGCGCGAGGACCGCGCGGGGCAGCCGCAGATTGGAAATGACGACAGCGGTTTCCGAGCCGTCAAAGGCGAACAGCGCCTGCCAGACCTGGTCGAGCCCATAGAGCTTGAAGCCCAGCGTCAGGCTCATCAGCATGGCGGCGAGCAGGGCAATGACGAGACCCACCCAGATTGCCGGAAACGGCAGGGCGGCGGGCATGGGACGGGAAGAGGCCTGGGCGAGGTCGGACAGGGCAAAAGTCCAATAAGCTGATATTGACAGTCATACTAAATTCTGACTGTTTGCCCAGACCATTTTCTGATCCCTCATGTCAAGATTTAGGATTGTCATGTCCACTCTTCGCAACACATTCGCGGCGATGGCCTGCGCCGCCATTCTGGCACTGGCGCCGGGCGCCCTGGCCCGCGAAATCACCCACGCCATGGGCATAACCGAGGTGCCGGACAGCCCGCAGCGGATCGTCATTTTGACCAATGAAGGCACCGAAGCGCTGCTGGCCGTGGGCATCAAGCCCGTTGGGGCGGTGCAGTCCTGGGTGGGCAATCCGTGGTACGATCATATCGCTGATGACATGACCGATGTCACCGTGGTTGGCGAGGAATCCGCGATTAACCTCGAAGCCATTGCGGCGCTGCAGCCGGACCTGATCATCGGCAACAAGATGCGCCAGGAGAAGATCTACGATCAGCTCTCCGCGATCGCGCCGACCGTAATGTCCGAGCGCCTGCGGGGCGATTGGAAGGTCAATATGGCGCTTTACACCGAGGCGGCCGGCAAGGGCGCAGAGGGCAAGGCGGCGCTGGCGGCCTATGACGGCCGCATCGCCAAGATCGCCGCGGAAGCCGGTCCGCTGCTCGAGGAGAAAGTCTCGCTGGTGCGCTTCATGTCGGGCATGACCCGCATTTATTACAAGGACACTTTTGCCGGCCTGATCCTGAGCGAGATCGGCTTCAAGCGCCCTGCGTCGCAGGACAAGCCGGAATTTGCCGACGATGTGGGCAAGGAACGCATTCCCGATTTCGACGGCGATCGCCTGTTCTACTTCGTCTACGAAGTGGGCGACGGCGTTGCCGAGAAGGTGGCGGCGGAGTGGACCGCCGACCCGCTGTGGCAGAACCTGCCCGTGGTGAAAGCCGGCAAGGCCTATGCCGTTTCCGACACGATCTGGAATACGGCCGGTGGCGTCATCGCCGCCAACCTGCTGCTCGACGATGTCGAAAAGCATTATGGGCTGGCCTCCACCCGCTAGAAATCCCTGGCCATCCGCGGCACGCGGGTGGCCGTTTTTTATTCTATTTTGAGCTGACCCATGTTGAAGCGCCTGTTCTCCGCCGGCCTGATCGCCGCCCTGATGCTGTCGAGCGCGTCGGCGCGCGAGATTACCCACGCCATGGGCGTGACCGACGTGCCCGACCAGCCGCAGCGGGTGGTGATCCTGACCAATGAAGGCACCGAGGCATTGCTGCATCTGGGCGTAGTGCCGGTCGGGGCGGCGCAGAGCTGGGATGCCGATCCGTTTTACGCGCATCTGGTGCCACTGCTGGGCGATGCGATTTCGCTGGGCACCGAGACGGCGATCAATCTTGAACTGGTGGCCTCGCTGGAGCCTGATCTGATCATCGGCACCAAGGTGCGCCAGGAAAAAATATATGAGCAGCTTTCGGCCATTGCACCGACGGTGATGTCGGAAACGATCGGGGAAAGCTGGCTCAAGAATTACCAATTCTATGGCGAGGTGCTGGGCCTGGGCGACAAGGCGGCGGCAAATGTCGCGGCGCTGGAAACGCGGGCCAAGCAACTGGCTGCAGCCATTGGCGATGGCGTGAATGAAGAGATTTCGCTGGTGCGCTTCTCGCCGTCGCGCACCAGGCTTTATTTCCGCGGTAGTTTCCCCGGCGTGGTGCTGGACCTGGTGGGATTCAAGCGTCCGCCGGCGCAGGATCATCTCGAGACCTTCACCGAAGTGCAGAAGGAACGCATCCCCGAAATGGCGGGCGATCGCATTTTCTACTTCTCCTCGGACAACGACAATAGTGAGGACAAGGCCAATATGGACGAGTGGCTGGCCGATCCGCTATGGCTCAACCTCGAGGCGGTGAAGGCGGGCAAGGCGCAGCGCGTGGGCGAATTGGCGTGGAATGCCGGTGGCGGCATTTACTGCGCCTATATGATGCTGGACGATCTGGCTGATATCTATGGCGTGACTCTGCCGCCGCTTGGCCAGTAATGGTTCGCCTGTTCTGCACCGATCTGGCCATTGCCAAGGGCGAACCCCAGGAGGGCCTGGGCGCGCTGGCTGAACGGCATTTGTTCATCCGCTGGCCCAAGGGCAAATGGCGGCGGCCGCGCTATATGGCCGCCGACATGAGCGAGGCGCTGCAAGGCGCCATGAAGGCGAGCATGGGCCATGGCCGCTATGTCGGGCTGGTCGATAGCGGGAGCGGGTCGGAGCTGGAATTGTTGTCGTTCCCCGATGGGCGGCGCCATGTTCCGGCCGATCAGGCGGAAGCGGCCGCGCTGGTTATCGCATGGGGCGCGGGACAGGCGCTGCCGGGTGAGGTGTTCGCGCGGCAGGTGATTTTGTGCTGCACCGATGCCAAAACCGATGCCTGCTGCGCGCGTTATGGTTTCCCGGTCTACAAGGCGCTAGCGGCAAGCACAGATGCATTCGATGTGCTGCAATGCACCCATATCGGGGGCTGTCATTTTGCGCCTTCGGTGATCGTCATGCCCAATCGCGACCGCTATGGGCGGCTGACGCCGGCCGATGTGCCGGCCTTTCTCGATGCCCTGTCGCGGCGCCAATATTTCCTGCCGGCCTTCAAGGGGCGCAATGGGCTCGATGAAGCGCGGCAGACCGCCGAAATCGCGGCGATGCGCTGGGCCGAGGGGCATGGCTATGCCCAGGCCGCGGTGCAGTTGGATGAAACGGCCGATATTTCGGCCGATGACATGGATGTGCGGTTTAGTGTTGCGGGCATTGCGCTCAGCGTGGCGCTGACGCGGACGCAGTTCGACGTGCAGGGCAATTGCCGTGATATCGAGGCCGAGGCGTTCAAGCCGGTCGGGCGCTGGACCGTCAGCGCCGTCTTCGCCAGCTAATCTTGCGACTATTCCGCAGCGGACAAATCGCATTATAATCCTGATCGAAACGATCAGCCCGCCTGTATCAAGGCAGGACGCTGACATTGTAGTTTGCCGAGAGGAGGGTCCGGCGACGCGTCGGGCCGCAAGCTTGCCGACCGCTATTTCTGATCAGCCGATTTTTTGCCAACAGGCCAGCCATTGCACTGACGAGCCGGCCCATAAACCAGACGGTGTCCAGCCATGACCGCTCCCGCCGCCAAGCCCGAATGGGCACAGAGCAAACACGACAAAGCCAATGCAGCGCGGATCGCGGCCGGTGAGAAGCCGCGCCGCCGCCGCTGGCCATGGATATTGCTGGCGCTCGTGGTGCTGGCGATAGTCGCCTTCATCGCATTCAACACGCTGCAGCCGCCGCCCGAAGCGCCGGTGGAAACCGCTGCCGCCGAGACAGTGATGCAAGTGACCACATCCGAGGTCACCAGTGTGGCGCCTCAGACCCTGGCGCAGCAGGTCAAGGTCACCGGCTCGCTAGGACCGCAGCGGCAGACGCAGGTTGCCTCACAGGTTTCCGCGCGCGCCGTGGCCGTGATGGCGCGGCCGGGCGACGCGGTGCGCGAGGGCGATGTGCTGGTGCAGCTCGATACCGAGAGCCTGCGCATCCAGCTCGACCAGCAGACCAGCACGGCGGCCGCGACGCGGGCGCAACTGGTGCTTGCCGAAAGCCAACTCTTGCGCACCACCGATCTGATCGAGCGCGGCTTGACCGCCTCGTCGGGGCTGGAGCAGGCGCAATCGAGCGTTGATGCGCTGCGCGCCAATCTTGCGGCGCTTGAGGGTCAGGTGGAAGCGGCGCGCATTGGCGTGCAGAACGCCACGATCAAGGCGCCGATGGCCGGCATCGTTTCGGAACGCAGTGTCGAGCCGGGTCAGATGGTGGCGCAGGGCACGGCCGTTTTCACCATTGTCGATCTCACCACCATCGAGCTGACGGCGGCAGCACCGGTCAGCGCCGGGGCATTGGTCAAGCCCGGGCAGAGCGTTGCCGTATCGGTGGAAGGCATTGCCAATCGCACCTTCGAGGGCAAGGTGGAACGGGTCAATCCGGTGGCCGCCGCCGGTACGCGGACCATTCCGGTCTATATCACGCTGGACAATGCCGATGGGGTGCTACGCGGCGGCATGTTCGCGGTCGGCCAGATCACCGTGGTCGAACAACCCGATGCGCTGGCACTGCCCAGCGGGGCGGTGCGCGAGGATGCCGAGGGCTTTTATGTGCTCAAGGTGGAGGGCGATACTGTTGTTCGCCAGGGCGTGGAAAAGGGCAGCGAGTGGAGCGCCGGACGGCTGATCGAGATCACGTCGGGGATCAGCACCGGGGACGTCATCGTCACGGCAGTGCTGACCCAGCTGGAGCCGGGCGACCGCATCGAGATGGTGGAGAACTGATCCATGTTCCTCACCCGCATCAGCGTCAATCACCCGGTCTTTGCCACCATGATCATGGTGGCCATGCTGGTGTTCGGCATCTACTCCTACCAGCGGCTGCCGATCGAGCAATTGCCCAATATCGACTTCCCCGTGGTCGCGGTGGTGGTCAGCTATCCCGGCGCCTCGCCGGAGGCGGTGGAAAACGACATCGTCAAGCCGATCGAGGAGGCGGTGAATACGATTGGCGGGCTGGACAATATCCAGTCCACCTCGCAATCGGGCCAGGCCATGGTGCTCATCTTCTTTGATATGAGCGTCAATTCACAGGCCGCGGCGCAGGATGTGCGCGACCGGCTGGCAACGGTCGAGGCGGGCTTTCCCGACAATGCGGGCGATGCCCAGGTCTTGCGCTTCGATCCGGCCGAATTGCCGGTGATCTCGGTGGCGGTCAGCTCGCAAACGCTGTCGCCGCGCGACCTGACCGCCCTCACCGAGGACGTCATCGTCGCTCGGCTGTCCAATATTTCGGGCGTCGGTCGCGCCACCGTGGTGGGTGGGGTGCCGCGCCAGCTCAATGTGCTGGTCGATCCGGACAAGCTCAATGCGTTCAATGTGGGCGTCAGCCAGGTGATCCAGGCGCTGGACCAGGAGAACCAGAACCTGCCGGCGGGCTCGCTGACCCAGGGCAACCAGGTGCAGTCGATCCAGGTCGAGGGCCGGATCGAACAGGCCAATGATTTCCTCGACATCATCGTGGCGCGCCAGGGTGGCCAGGCGGTCTATCTGCGCGACGTGGCGACCATCGAGGATGGCCAGGCCGACATTACCAGCATGGCGCTGCTCAATGGCCAGCCGGCTCTGGCGATCGACGTGGTCAAGACGCAGGGCGCCAATACGGTCGGTGTGGCCGAGGATGTGCGCGCGGCGATCGCCCGCATGCAGGCCGACGAATTGCCGGACGATGTGCGGCTTGAAATCGTGCGCGACAATGCCGTGCCGGTGGAAGACTCCTTCCATGCGGTGCAGAACATGCTGATCGAAGGCGCGGTGCTGGCCGTGTTCATCGTCTTCCTGTTCCTCAATTCGTGGCGGTCCACCGTCATCACGGGGCTGACCCTGCCGATCTCGATCATCGGGGCGATGATCGTGCTGTATTTCCTGGGCTTCACGCTCAACATGATGACGCTGATGGCCCTGTCGCTGGCGGTCGGCATTCTGATCGACGACGCCATCGTGGTGCGAGAAAACATCATGCGGCACCTGCATGTGGGCAAGTCGCACCGGCAGGCGGCGCTCGATGGCACCAATGAAATTGGGCTCGCCGTGCTGGCGACCACGTTGTCGATCGTGGCGGTGTTCCTGCCCGTTGCCTTCATGGAAGGCATTTTGGGGCGCTTCTTCCTGCAATTCGGCGTCACGGTGTCGGTAGCGGTGCTGATCTCGCTGTTCGTCGCCTTCACGCTCGACCCGATGATGAGCAGTGTCTGGTATGATCCGGCGGCCCATCCCGATGCCAAGCGCGGCCCGATCGGCCGGGCGGTGGCGCAGTTCGATCGCTTCTTCCAGTGGATCGGGGAAGGCTATCGGGGCGTGCTGCGCTGGTGCCTCAAATTCCGCAAGACCACGCTAGCCATTGCGGTGGCTTCGTTTATCGGCACGTTCTTCCTGTTCCCGCTGGTCGGCGTGGAATTCGTGCCGGCGACGGATAATGGCGAATTCCAGGTCGATATCGAAACGCCGACGGGCTCGTCCATCGACTACACCGCCAGCAAGGTCCGGCAGATCGACGCGACGCTCAAGCGCTTCCCGGAAGTCGCGGGCACCTATGCCACGATCAATGCGGGCACGACGACGGGCGACAACAAGGCGACCATTGTCGTGACCATGGTCGAGAAGGCCGAACGCAGCCGCAGCCCGGTGCAGATGACCGAGCCGGTCCGCCTGGCGCTGCAGCAAATCCCCGGTGTGGAGACCAGTGTGGGTGCCGCAGGCGGGTTGGGCGGCGGGGTTTCGGCGCCCATTTCGATAATCATGTATGGCGACAATTTTACTGTGCTCGACCAATTGGCGCGGCAATTGATGGCCAAGCTCGAGGCGATCGACGGGCTGATCGACGTCAAATCCAGCCTCGACGATGCCCAGCCGGTGCTGGGCGTGCGGATCGAACGGGACCGGGCCAGCGATCTTGGCGTCAACCTGCAACAGATCGGCGCGACGCTGGGGCCGATGCTGGGTGGGGAGGAAGTGACCGACTGGACCGCTCCCAATGGCGATAATTACACCGTGACCGTGCGCCTGCCTGAATGGGCGCGTGACGATGTCGAAACGCTGGGTTCGCTCCCCATCACCCAGAGCGGGGCCACGGGCTCCAATGCCATGGTGCGGCTCGACCAGGTGGCGCAGATCGTGCAGTCGGAAGGGCCGGGGGAAATCCTGCGGCGGGACCTGTCGCGGCAGGTCAGCGTCACGGCCAACCTGTCCGGGGTCGAACTGGGCTCGGTGACGGCGGCGCTGCAGGCGGCGGTGGACAGTGTCGAGATGCCGGTGGGCTACCGCACCTCGATGGGCGGCGATGTCGAGGAACTGAACGAGACTGCAGGGGCCGCCGGATCGGCGCTGCTGCTGGCGGTGATCTTCATTTATCTCGTGCTGGCCAGCCAGTTCGGCAGCTTCCTGCAGCCCATTGCCATCATGGTGTCGCTGCCGCTGGCGTTGATCGGGGTGATGCTGGGGCTATTGGTGGGTGGCTCGACGCTCAACATGTTCTCGGCCATCGGCTTCATCATGCTGATGGGCCTGGTGGTCAAGAACGCCATCCTGTTGGTCGACAATGCCAACCAGCATGTGCGCGAAGGCTGGAACCTCTATGAGGCGCTGGTCGAGGCGGGGGCCACCCGTTTCCGGCCGATCATCATGACGACGCTGGCGATGATCTTCGGCATGCTGCCGCTGGCGCTGAGCCTGCATGAAGGCAGCGGGCAGAATGCGCCCATGGCGCACGCTGTGATCGGGGGGCTGCTGAGCTCGACGGCGCTGACGCTGGTCGTGGTGCCGGTGATGCTGACTTATATCGACAGCTTCTCCCACTTCACCCGTCGGTTCCTGCCCAAGGCGCCGGATGATAGCGAGGCCGGGCACGCGCCCGCGGAGTAGTGACTAGCCGTCGTCGCGCCCGAAACGTGACGGCGGCACCGCGCCCGTCCCCTCCTCGCGGTCGCGATAGAGGGCGGCGCGGGCCAGCAGCATCAGCGTTACCGGGGTGGTGACCGAGACGAAAATGAAGATCAGCACTTCATGCACCGACAGGCGCTGGCCGGTGATGGTGAAATAGAGCACTGAGCCGAGCAGGATGAAGCCCGTGCCCAGGCTGGTGCCCAAAGTGGGTGCGTGCACGCGTTCGTAAAAGCTGGAAAACCGCGCGAGGCCAATAGCGCCCACCAGGGTCAGGACGGCGCCGGCCAATACGCAGATACCGACCAGAATGGCCAGCCAGAGCGGCAGATCGTCGGGAATCATTCGATCACCTCGCCACGCATGAGGAATTTGGCCAGCGCCACTGTGCCGACAAAGCCGAGCAGGGAAATGATCAGCGCGACCTCGAAATAGACCGAGGTGCCATAGTGAATGCCGAAGACGACCAGCAGCAGCATGGCGTTCACATAAAGCGCGTCGAGGCTGACAATGCGGTCCTGGGCGCGAGGGCCCTTGATGACGCGGTAGATGGTGGCGACCATGGCCAGAGCCAGCATGACCTGGGCGGTCGTCAATGTCCAAAACAGGATCGCAGCGCTCATTGGAAAATCTCCAGCAGCAGCGCTTCATAGCGGTGCTTGATGGTGTCGATCCATGCCTGCTCGTCGATCAGATCGAGCACATGCACCAGGACGGTGCTGCCGACCGGATCATATTCCAGCCAGGCGCTGCCGGGCGTTGCCGTGACGATGCAGGACAGCACGGCGAGACCGCTTTTGTCCTTGAGCTCGAGCGGCAGCAGCAGGAAACCGGCTTTATGCTCGCCGCGCCGGCCGCGCAGGATGATGCCGGCGACGGCCAGATTGGAGCGGGCGACATCGGCCAGCACCAGAACGATCAATTTGATGATCTTGCCGGGGCGGCGGATTTTGGGCCGTTCGGGCTGCAAGGCCGCCATGGCGTGGGTGGCGCCAAAGGCGATCAGGCCGCCGAGCAGGATGTGGCCCAGGCCAAGCGATTGCTGCAGCAGCAGCCACATCAGCAGCAGGCCGACAAAGAGCAGCGGATAGGGCAGGACACGCTTCATGGCTTGGCCCCCAGATCGACCACGACGGGGGCGCCCAGCACATCGGCAATATAGCCGGCGGGGGCATGCAGCGCATTCGCGGCGGCTTCGAGATAGGTCATGATCGGGCCGGCCAGCACGACCATGACGACGCAGAGGCCGAGCAGGACGACCACCGGCAGGATCTCGATGACCCGCACGGCAGCCGGACCTTCGGCGACGGTCGCCCAGAAGGTGTTGATGCCGGTGCGGGTGAGGGCAATCAGCGCGGCAAAGCCGGAGAAGATCAGGAGGCCCGCCAACCACCAGGCCGAGGCGGAAATCTCGTTGACCGTCGCCAGCCCCTGCGGATTGAACATGGGCGAGATCATGGCGAATTTAGCGATGAAGCCCGACAGCGGCGGCAGGCCGGAGAGGACCAGCGCGCAGACGGCAAAACTGATGCCGAGCACGGCGAGCGCGCCGGGAATGACGACGCCGACCTCCTGCTCTTCGTCCTCTTCGTCATCGTCACCATAGGCTTCCATGGTGACAGCCAGAATATCGGCGCCTTCGACGCGGATGCGTTCGAGCAGCTCAACGAGGAGGAACAGCGCCGAGATGGCGAGGGTCGAGCTGACCAGATAGAACAGCGCGCCGCTGACCACCCCGGCATTGCCGAAGCCGATGGCGGCGAGCAGCGTGCCGGAGGACATCAGCACCAGATTGCCCGAGAGGCGCGCGGTGGACTGGGCGGCGAGGGCGCCGATGGCGCCATAGGCGATGGTGGCCATGCCGCCATAGAGCAGGAAAGCGTGTCCGAAGCCGGCCGAAACGCCGGCCTGATCCCCGAAGACCAGGAGGGACAGCCGTAGCACCGCATAGATGCCGACCTTGGTCATGATGGCAAAGAGCGCGGCGACCGGAGCGCTGGCCGCGGCATAGGTATTGGGCAACCAGAAGCCGAGCGGCCACATGCCGGCCTTGACCAGAAAGGCAATGCCCAGAATGCCGGCGCCGGCTTCGAGCAGGCCGCGATCGGCATCGGCCACATCAGCGACGCGGGCGGCGATATCGGCCATGTTGAGCGTGCCGGTGACGCCATAGATCAAAGCCGCGCCGATCAGGAACAGCGAGGAGGCAGCCAGGTTGATGGCGATATAGTGCAGGCCGGCGCGGACGCGGGCCGAGCCGGAACCATGCAGGGCGAGGCCATAGGAGGCAGCCAGCAACACTTCGAAGAAGACGAAGAGATTGAACAGATCGCCGGTGAGGAAGGCGCCGCACAGACCCATGAGCAGGAACTGGAACAGACTATGGAAGCTGGGACCGACGGCGTGCCAGCGGGCCAGCGAGAAGGCCAGAGCACAAAGGCCCAAAATGGCGGTCAGCAATACCAACAGCGCCGAGAGCCGGTCGGCGACGAGCACGATGCCGAAGGGCACGGGCCAATTGCCCAGCGGGTAGGTGGCGTTGCCGACCCCGCCCGCCTGCCCGGCTTCGGCGGCGTGACGCACCAGCAGGATGGCCAGGATCAGCAGCAGCACAGTGGAGGCGAAGTTGATCGCGGCTTTGACCGGGCGCAGCCGGTCATCGATGAACAGCAGGATGGCCCCGGTCGCCAGCGGCAACAGGATGGGCAGGATGACGAGGTGATCGAGCAGAAAATGCATCAGCGTTCCCGCCCGTCGACATGGTCGGTGCCGGTAAAGCCGCGGGCGGCCAGCAGCACGACGAGGAAGAGCGCCGTCATGGCAAAGCCGATGACGATGGCGGTCAGCACCAGGGCCTGGGGCACCGGGTCGGTGTAATTGGCAGGGTCGACCAATCCGCCCTCGACCACGGGCGCTGCGTCGATGCGCAGCCGGCCCATGCCGAAGATGAACAGATTAACCGCATAGGAAATCAGCGACAGCCCCACAATGACCTGGAAGGTGCGCGGGCGCAGCAGCAGCCAGACCCCGCAAGTGGTGAGCACGCCGATAGCGATGGCCAGGATCAATTCCATCAGCGGACCTCCTCCGGCTTGGGCGGGGCTTCCTCGCGCACCACGGCCGGCCGCCGCGAGACGCGGGGAGCGCGGACCGATTGGTGGGCGAGCGCAATCAGGATGAGGACGGTGGCGCCGACGACGAGGGTAAAGACCCCCAGATCAAAGATCAGCGCGGAGGCCATGGGCACCCGGCCGATAAAGGGGATTTCGGCATATTGGAATGCCGTGGTCATGAAGGGATAGCCGAACAGCCAGGAGCCAATGCCGGTGGCCAGCGCGATCAGCAGGCCCATGCCGATCCAGCGGATGGGCAGGATGCGCAGGCGTTCTTCCACCCAGCGGGTGCCGCCGGCCATATATTGCAGGATGAAGCCGATGGACATGATGATGCCAGCGGCAAAGCCGCCGCCGGGCTGGTCATGGCCGCGCATGAAAATGTGCAGCGCGAGCACGATGATGACCGGGAACAGCCATTGCATGATGACCGCGGGGATCATCAGGTATTCGTTGATCGTGTCGCCGGAATTGCGATCGGGACGTTGATCGTCGAAGGCGTTCTGGATGCGCTGCTGTTCGGGCTTTTCGATGGAATCCGAGGCCGGACGGAAGCGGCGCAAGAGGGCGAAGACGGTGAGCGCGACAATGCCGAGCACGGTGATTTCGCCAAAGGTGTCGAAGCCGCGGAAATCCACCAGCATGACATTGACCACATTGGTGCCGCCGCCCAGCTTATAAGAATTTTCGAGGAAGAAGTCGCCAATCCCCTGCCCTGCCGGCCGCGTCATGATGGCATAGGACATCAGCGCCATGCCGCAACCGGCAATGATGGCGAGGCCCAGATCGCGGATGCGGCGGAAGCGGGCCTTGCGCGAAAGCGTGTCGTCGCTATCGAATTCGACCCGCTTGGGCAGCCAGCGCAGGCCAAGCAAGATCAGCACCGTGGTGACGATTTCGACGAGCAATTGGGTGACTGCCAGATCGGGCGCGGAGAACCAGACAAAGGTGATGCAGGTGACCAGCCCCGCCCCGCCCAGCGCCACAAGCGCCACAAGGCGGTGGAACTTGGCCTGATAGGTTGCGGCAATGGCGCAGACAATGCCCACGCCCCAGACCAGCGCGAAGGCCGGATCGAATGGGGTGGGCGGCAGGGCCAATTGGCCCACACCAGCAGACAGGGGAATGGCAGCGGCCACGACGGCCAGGGTCACCAGCAAAGCCAGTTGCGGCTGCAGGCGGCGCGTGCCCAGCAATTTTTCCAGCGCCTTGGCCCATTTCCACGAAATGGTGACCAGCACGCGCTCGAAAATGCGCTGCCCCTTAAGATTGCGGATCAGCGGGGGGCCCTCAATGCCGCGCGCCAGATATTTGTAGAGCGCCAGATAGAGCAGCACGCCGCCGACCAGCGCGATGGCGCTCATGGCCAGCGGGATGTTGAAGCCGTGCCAGATCGAGAGACTATAATAGGGCGTGTCGGGACCAACCACCGAGACTACGGCCGCGGCAAGGAACGGCGCGATGGTGATGCCGGGAATAATGCCGACCAGCAGGCAGAGCAGTACCAGGATTTCGATGGGGCGGCGCATCAATGCAGGGGGCTCGTGCGGTACGCGGTCGAGCCCGGTCGGCGCGGGCCCGAAGAACACGCCATGCACGAAGCGCAGCGAATAGACGACGCTGAACATGCCCGCGATGGTGGCGCCGATGGGCAGGGCCAGATTGACGAAGGGATTGGCGTCGCGCAGGGCCGTTTCGGTGAAGAACATTTCCTTGGAGAGGAACCCGTTCAGCAGCGGCACGCCGGCCATGGCGGCGCTGGCGACCATGGCCAGGGTTGCGGTGAACGGCATGAAGCGGAAGAGGCCACTGAGTTTTCTGATGTCTCGCGTGCCCGTCTCATGGTCGATAATGCCGGCCGCCATGAAGAGCGACGCCTTGAAGGTAGCGTGATTGGCGATGTGGAAGATCGCAGCGACGGCGGCGAGCGGGCTGCTCATGCCCAACAGCGTCGTGATCAGGCCCAGATGGCTGATGGTGGAATAGGCGAGCAGGCCTTTGAGATCGGTCTGGAAGATGGCGATATAGGCGCCCAGCATCAGCGTGGTGAGGCCGGCGAAAGTGACGATCCAGAACCAGGCATCGGTGCCCGCCATGACCGGCCAGAACCGGACCAGCAGGAACACGCCGGCCTTCACCATGGTGGCCGAGTGCAGATAGGCCGAAACCGGGGTCGGCGCCGCCATGGCGTGGGGCAGCCAAAACTGGAAGGGAAATTGGGCGCTCTTGGTCAGGGCACCCAGCAGCACCAGCAACAGGGCTGGCACATAGAGCGGGTGCGATTTGATGAGATCGCCCGAGGCCAGCACGACATCGAGATCGTAGCTGCCCACGATATGGCCGATGATCAGCATGCCCAGCAATAGGCCCAGCCCACCCAGCCCGGTGACGGTCAGCGCCATGCGGGCGCCATCGCGGGCCTGCGCCAGGTGGAACCAATAGCCGATCAGCAGGAACGAGGTGATACTGGTGAGCTCCCAGAACACCACGAGCTGCACCAGATTTCCCGACAGCACCACGCCCAGCATCGAGCCCATGAAGGCGAGGAAGAACGCAAAGAAGCGCGGCACGGGGTCCTTGGGCGACATGTAATAGCGCGCGTAAAGCACGACCAGGAGCCCGACGCCGGTGATCAGCAGGCAGAACAGCCAGGCAAAACCATCGATGCGGAAAATGAGATTGAGGCCAAGCTCGGGAATCCAGGAGATTTCCTGGCGCAGCACGCCGCCATCGGTGACTTGCGGATACAGCCAGATGGTAACGGCGAGGCCAAATATAGCGACAGCGGCGGAGAGCCAGGCTTCGGCATTGCGCGCAGATTGCGGCAACAGGGCCGCCACAAGGCTGGCAATGAAGGGCACAACAACAATTGCGATCAGGAATATCGAAGACGCCATTGTCGCGTGGCACACTCATGAAAAAGGTGGATGGGACGGCTCTGGGGCCACAGGTTCTTGTTTCGCCTATGAATCTACCGCCGCGCAACTCCCAAATTTGTCGCGGCCGGTTTTTCTTTTGTGCGGCGCGGCGCCATAAGATCGGAGCAAGATTGCGCTTACCTTGCAATGCACCGGCTGGCGGCGCATAATCGGGGACGTTTTCAGCCATCATTGGCGACCTGATCCTGCCGGCATGCCGGTTGTTTGGCGATCCTTAAAACTTGCGAACGTTCTCGACCCCGCAGTGCATCTTGCCGCGGGGAACCTGCCGGGCATTCCGGCGCGGCCCTGGCAAAGCGCCATGGGCCAGCCGATCGTCACACACAGCGCTGCGGGTAGCCGCACGGCACCCATTGGAGTCCAAGCCGACATGCACAAATTCAAGATCGGTGAGGTCCTCGACCTTCTGCCCAGCCATGGCAGCAGCTCGCGCCGGGCCGGGGAATGCAAGATCGTCGCCCTGCTGCCCTTTGAAGGCCACGTCGTGCAATACAAGGTGCAGGCCAAGACCGAGAGCCATCTGCGCATCGTCAGCGAGAGCGATTTGCGGCCGACCCAGTAGGCCTCAGGACCAATCGACATTCAGCTGATGCTGGCCTGCAAATGGCGGCTTTCTGCGCTTCCGGTGCTCACGTACGAAAGTACGCTCCGCTCCGGTTCTCGAAAACCGCCACTTTCGGCTCAGCCTGAACCGAATATCGACTGGTCCTCCCGCCTGCAGAAAATGCAGATATACGGGATATTAAGCCCAATCATCCGATAGTGGCCCTCGGGCCGGTTTAAGCGCGCCCATATTGAACTGGGCGGGCCTGGCCTTGCCGCGTTTTGCGACATGTCAGGTAGCCACGACGATTGCGCCGCGGGCGATTGGTAAAATTGCGCGCGGGGATTTGGGGAAATGCAATTCATTTGACGGCTAGCTGACAAGCGCGTTGCGGGGCATCGGCCAAAATCCTGCTCACACATGCGCATCGCGACCCCTCGGGTGAGTTTCTGAGAGTGAGTTACTGATCGAATGCGCCTCATTATCGGCATCGTTATCGTCATCGGCAGCGTGCTGGGTGGATTTGCAGCCATTGGCGGCCACATGGCCGTGCTGTTTCAACCGTTCGAGTTCGTGATCATTCTGGGCGCGGCGATCGGCGCCTTCATCATCGGCAATACCGGGCCGGTGCTGAAGCAGACGCTGGGCTCGCTCGGCACCCTGTTCAAGGGCGCCCGCTATAACAAGGCGGCCTATGTGGAGCTGCTGGGCATGCAGTTCACCCTGTTCAAGCTGATCCAGGCCAAGGGCGTGCTCGCCATCGAGCAGCATATCGAAAATCCGCGTGAATCGACGCTGTTCAACCGCTTCCCCACTTTTGCCGGCAATCACCATGCGGTGGAATTTGTCTGCGACTACATGCGCATGGTGACCCTGGGCACCAATAATGTGCATGAAATGGAAGCGCTGATGGATGAGGAACTCGAGACCCATCATCAGGAACGCCATCGGGTGGTGGGCGCCGTGCAGGCGCTGGCCGACGGCACGCCGGCTCTGGGCATTGTCGCGGCCGTTTTGGGCGTGATCCACACCATGGGCGCGATCAGCGAGCCGCCCGAAGTGCTGGGCCATATGATTGGCGGCGCTTTGGTGGGCACGTTCTTCGGCGTGTTCGTGGCCTATGGCTTTTTTGCGCCCTTCGCCCAATCGCTGCGCAATATCTACGAATCCGAGGACAAGTATTTCCTGTCGCTCAAGACGGGGCTGTTGGCCCATGTCGCCGGCAATCCGCCGGTCATGGCGATCGAATTTGCCCGCAAGATGCTGATGTCGGAAAATCGGCCGACCTTTGCCGAGGTGGATGCCGCAACGGCCGCCCTGCCGGCGGCGATCTAGGCGGAGACATAAATGGCCGATTACAGCAACCGCCCGATCATCATCAAGAAGGTCAAGAAGGTCGCGCACGCCCATCATGGCGGGGCCTGGAAGATTGCCTATGCGGATTTCGTGACCGCGATGATGGCCTTCTTCCTGCTGCTCTGGCTGATCAGCATGACGACGCCCGAGCAAAAGCAGGGCCTGGCCGATTATTTCGCGCCGCCCAATATCAGCGCCAGCACCAGCGGCTCGGGCGGGGTGATGGGCGGCACGGCCATGGACAGCGCCGGCGCACAGATGTCGGGCAGTATCTCGACCGAGGCCAAGGCCGATGCGCCCAAGCCGCAGGACAACGTAGAGAACGGCGCCGAGGACGCGGCCAGCAAGAGCCAGGCGCAGGCCGATATCAAGGCCAGCCAGAGCCAGGCCTTTCACAGCGCCGCCGCCAGCATCAGGCAGGCCTGGCAGGCTATGCCCGACATTACCGAGATTGCCGACAACCTGCTGGTCGAGGAAACGCCGGAGGGGCTCAATATCCAGATCGTGGATCAGGAAGGCCGTCCGATGTTCCCCGAAGGCTCGAAATTTCCGTTCGAGCTGACGCGCAAGGCCATCGCGGCCATCGCCCCGATCCTGCAGCAATTGCCCAACCAGATCAGCATTTCCGGACATACCGCGGCTGGCGGCGTGTTCAGCAATCCGCGCTATGGCCCATGGGATCTGTCCAGCGACCGCGCCAATGTGGTGCGCTCGATCCTGAGCGAATTCGGGCTAGCCGATGACCGTATCGAAGCCGTCACCGGCCGTTCGACCTCGGACCCGTTCTTTCCCAACGATCCCTATATGGCGGCCAACCAGCGGGTGAAGATCACCGTGCTGTATGACGCGCCGCCGGTGCCGCCGGATATGGCGTTTTAAGAAGCGGTCTGGCGGATGGTTCGTCCGACCTGCTGGAGTGCGGCGAAGGCTGTCAGTCGGCGTTCGTGCCACGCTGCAAGACCAGGATTGGGCTGATAGTTTTCCCCGATTTCCGACATGGCGTGCATGGCGGCGCCGATATCGGCATAGCGCCCGGCGGCCACCGCGCCCAAGATGGCGGAGCCCAGCAGCACCGGTTCTTCGGACTGCGTTGCAGCCACGGTGATGCCGGTGGCGTCGGCTAATATCTGGCGGACCAAGGCGCTCTGGCCGGCGCCGCCGCTGATGACGATGGTGTCGATTTCGGTGCCCTGTTCGGCCATGGCGGCAAGTATCTGGCGGACGCCGTAACCCAGACCGCTTATACCGGCGAGATAGAGGCCCATCAGGCTATCCAAGCTGCGGTCCATGCCCAGCCCAGCGATCAGCGCCTTGGCTTCGGGATCGGCAAGGGGCGAGCGATTGCCCAGGAATTCGGGCACGACATGGATGTCGCCAATCAGCGCGGGTGCGGCTGCGGCGCCGGCCCGGCGCTGGGCTTCTTCGGCTAGCCAGGCGACCAGCGACAGACCAGCGGATGCGGCGATCCGGCTGGCTTCGGGCGCGGCGGGATGGAATTGCACCAATTGTTCGATGGCGGCGCCGGCGGCTGATTGCCCGCCTTCGTTGAGCCAGAGGCCCGGCATCATGGCCGAATAATAGGGCCCCCAGACGCCGGGGACGAAGCTGGGCTCGGCGGTGGTGGCCATGGTGCAGGCCGAGGTGCCGAACACATAGGCCATGCGCGATTGCACATCGCCGGCCCCGCCCCGCGCGCCGACCGTGCCAATGCCGCCGGCATGGGCGTCGATCAGGCCAGCGCCGACGGCAATGCCTGACGGAAGACCCATAGCCTCAGCTGCGATAGGTGACAGCCCCTGCCCTAGTGCTGTGCCGCCCGGCACGACTTCAGTGCCGATACGGGCAAAGCCTTCAAGAGCAAGACTGCCGAGGCCAATGGTCTCGAAATAGCCAGCCTCCCAACGGCCTTCATGGCCCAGATACGTCCATTTGCAGGTCAGCGTGCAGATCGAGCGCACCAGGCTTCCCGTGGCGCGCCAGGTCAGATAGTCGGCCAGATCGAAGAATTGCCAGGCGGACGCAAAAGTCTGCGGCATGTGCTCGGCCAGCCAGAGCAGCTTTGGGGTTTCCATTTCGGGCGAGATGGTGCCGCCGACATAGTCGAGCACCTTGTGGCGCGTGGCATTGATGCGCTCGGCCTGGTCGAGGGCGCGGTGATCCATCCAGACGATGATGTTGCGATTGGGATCGCCGGAGGCACCGACGGGCAGTGGCTGCCCGCCGTCGCCCACAACCACGAGCGAACAGGTGGCGTCGAAGCCGATGCCATGGATGGAGGCGGGATCGATGCTCGCCAGTTCGACCGCCTCGCCGATGCTGGCGCAGACGGCTTGCCAGATATCCTCGCTCGATTGCTCGGCAATGTCGCCGGCTTCCAGATAAAGCGCGATATTGTGCTTGGCCGAGGCCAGCATAGTGCCATTGGCGTCGAACACCCCGGCCCGGGCGCTGCCGGTGCCGACATCGACGCCGATAAAGTGCTCGGCCATGTTTTTAGAGATCCGTGCTGTGGGGCAGAATGACGAGGTCGCGGATGGTCACGTTGCGCGGTCGCGTGAGCATGAACATGACGGCCGCCGCGATCTCGGTCGGCTCGATCAGCCCGCCTGCGGCGAGGGTTTCATCGAGCTTTTCCTTGGGCCAATCGCTGAGCAGAGCCGTCACCACCGGCCCCGGCTGCACCGCGCCGACGCGGATGCCATGCTTGAACACCTGGCGCCGCACGGTATGCACGAAGGCCTGCACGGCATGTTTGGAGGCGGTGTAGATGGGCTCCCACACCACCGGC
Organism: Devosia sp. ZW T5_3; assembly: GCF_044987315.1. Classification (NCBI taxonomy): domain Bacteria; kingdom Pseudomonadati; phylum Pseudomonadota; class Alphaproteobacteria; order Hyphomicrobiales; family Devosiaceae; genus Devosia; species Devosia sp. ZW T5_3. The sequence continues at coordinate 251,578 of NZ_JBJDRE010000005.1, read as the reverse complement.
ACCATGCCGGCAATCGAGCTGGTGACGATGATGTCGCCCGTCTTGCGCTCGACCATATGCGGCAGCACGGCGTGGACGGTCCGGAACACGGCATTGATATTGAGGTTGAGCATGCGGTCCCAGGCGTCGGGGTCACCATCGACCACCTCGCCGCCGATATAGGAGCCGGCATTGGCGTGGAAAATGTCGAGCTTGCCGGCTTTTTCGAGGATAGCGGGCATCATGCCGGCGACGCTCGTCGACTCGGTCAGGTTGACCACAAGCGGGATGGCGTTGGGGCCAAGTTCGGCGCAGATCTCGCGCAGCCGCTCTTCGGCGCGATCGACGAAGAACACCTGAGCGCCCGCCCCCACCAGGGCCTTGGCGCATTCCAGCCCGATCCCCGAGGCGGCGCCGGTAATAGCGGCGACTTTTCCTGACAAATCCTGGTCCATTTTCGTGTCTTTCAATGCTTTGGGAAGGGATGGCCGCTCAGGCGCGGCCATGGGAGGCGCGCGAACGGCGGGCCAGGGAGTCGACGATAACCGCGATGGCAAGGACGCCGCCGGTGATCATGTAGCGCAGCGAGGAGCTGAGATCGAGCAGGGTCAGGCCACTGGCGATGGACTGGATGACGATGACGCCCAGCAGGGCCGAATAGGCACTGCCCCGGCCGCCAAAGAGGCTGGTGCCACCGATCACCGCTGCGGCGATAGCGTTGAGATTGACGTCACCCGTGCCCGCCTGCTGGCTGGCCGAGGCTAGGCGCGAGGCGGCCAGAATGCCGCCCAGGGAGGCGAACATGGCGCAGAAGACGAAGGCGCTGGTATAGATGGCTTTGACGTTAATACCGGCGCGGCGGGCGGCTTCGCGATTGCCGCCAACGGCGGTCATGGAGCGGCCCCATTGGGTGCGGGTCAGCGCATAATTCATGCCCACGACCAGCACGACGAAGAGCCCGAACATCCATGGCACGCCACGGGCCTGGTTGAGATAGGCCACGGCCAATTCCAACCCGATGGTGACCACGGCGGCGCGCAGGATGACGCCGGTGAGCGAGTGGGCGGAGAGCCCCGCTGCTCGCCGCCGCGCGGCCGTGCGATAGCCGGTGATCAGCATGGCAAGGCCGGGCAGAGCCGCCAGGGCATGGGAGGCCCAGGCCGGCATGGTCAGCAATTGGCCGAAATTTACCAGCGGGGAGCCATAGGGCAGATTGATCGAGCCCGTGCCACCGAGCAGGTAAAGCTGGAGGCCCAGCACCGCCAGCAGGCCCGCCAGAGTGGCGACGAAACTGGGCATGCCGAAGCGGTTGTAGAGTTGGGCATAGAGCAGGCCAATCAGCCCGCCGACGACGATGGCGGCGAGAATGGCGAGGGCCACGGGCCAGCCCTGGTTGACCCAGAGCACGCCAAGCAGCGCCGAGGAAAAGCCGCTGACCGAGCCGATGGAGAGGTCGATTTCGCCCACCATCAGCATCAGCACCACCCCCAGCGCGATGACGCCGACAGTGGAGGAATCGAACAGCAGATTGACCAGGTTCGCGCTCGACAGGAAGACTGGGTTGAGGGCGGTGAAGACCGTCCAGATGACGATGAGGCCGATGACCACCGGCAGCGCGCCGAGATCGCCGCTGCGCACCCGATCCCAAAAGGCGCGGATGGCGCCGCTGGCGCCTTCATCATGTCTCACCCGGATGTCGGCGCGGTCGAGCGGGGTGGGGTTTTCCGTGCCGGTCATGGCCGTGCCTCCTCGTTGGTGCGTCGGCCCGCACGGCGGGATACGGAATTGTCGGAGGCGCCGGTGATGGCACCCACGAGGTCCGCATTGGAGGCATCGGGATAGAAGACGCCGCTATTGCGGCCCAGCCGCAGCACGACGATGCGGTCGGCAACGGCGCGCACGTCTTCCATATTATGGCTGATCATCACCACGCCCAGCCCCCGGTCGCGGACGCGTTCGATGAGGTTGAGCACTTCGGCCGTCTGGGCCACGCCCAGGGCGGCGGTGGGTTCGTCGAGCAGGATGAGCTTGGGGTCGAGCAGCAGCGAGCGGGCGATGGCGACGGTTTGGCGCTGGCCGCCCGAGAGGGACGCCACGGCTTCGCGAACGCTGGGGATGCGCGCGGAAAGTTCGTTGAGCAGCTTCCAGGCGCGGATTTCCATGGCGACTTCGTCGAGCTGGAGCGGGTTGATCTCCTTGCCGAGAAAGATATTGGCGACGACGTCGAGATTTTCGCAGAGCGCCAGATCCTGGAATACGGTGGCGATGCCCAGCGACAAGGCTGCTGCGGGATTGGGCAGGCTCACCTCCTTGCCGCCGAAACTGATGGTGCCGGAGCTGGGCGCGTGTACGCCGGAGAGGATTTTGACCAGGGTGGATTTGCCCGCGCCATTGTCGCCCACCAGGGCCACGACCTCGCCTGCATTCACATCAAGGTCGATATCGGTGAGGGCGGAAACGGCGCCGAAATTCTTGGAAATGCCGCGCAGGCTGAGCACCGGCGCCTGGGAAATATCTGTCATGGCTGGGCCTCGATGGGGAGCCGAAAGTCGATCCGCCCGGCCCCCGGATGAGGGCCGGACGGGGTGATTACTGAATGATCCCAAGGGCTTTGCAGCCCTCGACATAGCGATCGACGCAGAGCACGTCGGCCGCCACGATATTCTTGTCGATGATCTCGGCCTTGAGATTTTCGGCCGTAACCACGGCTGGGGTGAAGAGCTGGGAGGGCGTGTCGTAAAGGCTCATTTCGGCTTTGGGCGTCTCGCCCTTGAGCAGCTGCACCGCGATATTGGCAGCAGCGGCGGCGACGATCTCGCTGGGCTTGGAGATGGTATTGTATTGATCGCCCGCGATAATCAGCTGCAGGGCGGCGATGGTGGCGTCATTGCCGGTGACCGGGGGAACGGGGTCGACACCGGCGGCCTTGAAGGCGGCGATGGCGCCGCCACCGGTGCCGTCATTGGCCGCGACGACGCCGACGATCTGGCTGCCGAAGCGGGTGATCTGGCCACTGGCCCATTGCTGGGCCTTGGGCGGAGCCCAGTCCGGGGTGTCGAATTCGGCCAGGGTTTTGTAGCCGCTTTCGGCGAGACCGGCATGAATGCCGTCCTTGATCAGGCCCGCTGCGGCGTCGGTCGGGGAGCCGTTTATCTGCAGGATTCCGCCGCTATCGGGTAACACACTGTTAGCCTTGAGATGCGCAACCAGCGATTCAGCGATCGCTTTGCCAATGCCTTCGTTGTTGAACGAGACATAGAAGTCGGCCTTGGCATCGGGGATGGGCCGATCATAGGCGATGACCTTGACGCCCTGGCTTTGGGCCAGCGAGACGAGCGAGGCAGCGGCGGCGGAGTCGACGGGGTCGAGCACGATGACCTTGGCGCCCTGGGTGATCACCGAATTGAACTGCTGCTGCTGTTTGGTCGCGTCAGCATCGGCGTTCTGGTAGATGACCTTGCAGGTCTCGCAGAGCTTTTTCATCTCGGCGATGAAGCCGGGGGAGTCGTGTTCCTCGTAACGGGTCGAGGCCTGGTCGGGCATCAGGAAGGCGACGGTGGCATTGGCGATATCGGCCGCCTGGGCGAAGGCCGCCGTGCTGCCGAGCAGGAACAGGGCGGATGCCGCTGCGCTGCGTTTCCATGCGGATGTGGTCATGTGGTTTCCTCCATTTGCAGCCTTGGGCTGCGGATTTTTGAGACACGCGTTTGCTATCGCGGGGCGCTTAGAGCGCGCCCGCGTCTGGTCATTCGGCAATATGGTTCTTCCTCCCTTGGTCCTCCGATAATCAGGCGGCTTCGGCCGCTCTTGCATTGGCCGCCAGCAATGTGCGGAAGCGCGAGGGCGGCATGCCCTTTTGCGTCAGGAACTGGCGGTTGAAATTGGACAGATTGTTGAAGCCCACCGCGTAACAAATCTCGATGATGGGCATGGCTTCGTCGCTCATCAGCAGCTGGCAGGCCAGATTGATGCGCAGCCGATTGACATATTGCACCAGCGCCATGCCGGTATGGCGGCGGAAGCTGCGCGAGAAGGCGCTGGCGCTTTGCCCGGCAATGGCGGCCAGATCGCTCTCGTTGAATGGCTCGGTGAGATGGCCGCCGATATGGGCCAGAACCTTGTTGATGCCCACCGACATATAGCCGGAGGGGTCGGGCAGGTAGCGCGAGCTGGCCAAAGTCCTGATGTCGCTGGCCCGGCTCAAGGCGCCCATGACGCCGATGAACAATTCGATGCGCCGCACGCCCTGGGCCTCGATCAGCTCTTCGAGAGCCGGGGCGATTTCGGCGGCGGTTTGCGGGGAGAAAAGAGCCCCGTGCCGGCTGCGCTCGAGCACCCGCTCGAAGGCGCCGAGCTCGGGCAGGACCTTGATCGTATTGCCGATGAAATCCTCGGAAAACTGCACGATGCGGCAGCGCAGCGGAACACTCGCGCCATCGGGTAATTCGCTGACCCAGTTATGCGGCAGGTTGGGACCGGTCAGCACCAGATTGCCCGGCTCGAATTCGCCGATGAAGTCGCCGACGAAATAGCGGCCACGAGTGGCAACGACGTGGTGCAGTTCGTATTCTGGATGAAAGTGCCAGCGGACGGTGTGAAACGGATAGCCGTGCGACCAGGCCTTGAAGGACTCGCCGCGCCGGATCTGGACGACTTCGAGATCAGGTTCCATCCATCTCTCCCCTGGCCTGCCAAAAGAGGCAATGCCGCTAACAGGCCGGTTTGCCCGGTTCTCTGCATATTGGGAGCTTAGGCCCGCAATAGCGCCGCCGCCACCACAGAGCAGGCGTCTCACCGATACTTTTTTGACCTTTATGGCTGCCAAACTGCCCCATGATGGGGAGTGAGGCCGTATTCCGGTGCCGTTGGCGAGCCTCTTGACAGTGCAAAATCAAAACTGCTAATGCGTAACACTAACAGCTAATACGAATTAGCGGAATGAGGAGACGGACGTGTCCGCATCGCGGCGGTTGACCCAGAGAGACATTGCCCAATTGGCCGGCGTCAGCCAGGCGACGGTGTCGCTCGTGCTCAACGAGGCTAAGTCCGCGCAGGGCCGCATTCCGCCCGAAACCCGCGAACGGGTGCTCAAGGCCATTCGCGATACCGGCTATGTCGCCGATCCGATCGCGCGCAGCATGGTCAAGGGCGCCAATCGCATTCTGGGCGTCTTCACCTATGAGCCCGCCTTCCCGATTGCACAGGCCGACTTTTATACCCCGTTCCTGATGGGCATCGAGGAAGCCGCCGAGAGCCTGGGCTATGACCTGCTGCTGATGACCGCCTCGGCGCGCGACAATAGCGGCCGCAAACGCATTTTCGGGGAATCCGGGCGGCTGCGGCTGGCCGATGGCTGCCTGATCCTGGGCAGCCAGTTCGATCGCGATGAACTGGCCCAGCTGGTGGCCGGGGACTATCCCTATGTTGCGGTGGGCCGGCGCGACGATGCCGGCGGGCCGGTGCGCTATGTCGGCGCCGACTATATTGCCGCGACCAAGACCCTGGTCGACCAGGCGCTGGCCAAGGGACACCGGCAGTTTGCCTTTATCGGCACGACGGGCCCGGCCGAATCCATCGCCGACCGCTGGCATGGCTTCCAGAGCGCAATCAAGGGCAGAGCCGAGCTGGTCCATGTCGATGCCATCGAGAATGGCGAGCCGGCACGGCAATTGGCCGAGGTTCGCGCCAGCGGCGCAACGGTCGTGTTTTTTGCCGAAGTGCTGGAGGCCGTGGCCTTCGACACTTACGCCCGGGCGCAAGGCGTCAAAATCCCGAGCGATCTTTCCATCGTGGTGCTGGGCAGCGGCACGCGCACCCATACGCTGCGCCTGCACCGCGCCTTCACCTGCTACGCCATTCCCCGCGAGGAGATGGGGCGGCAGGCGGCCGCCATGCTGGTGCAGACCCTGCTCGACCCCAGCCAGGTGCCGCAAGTGCTGCTGACCTGCGAAATCGTGGCGGGCGAAACGCTCGCTCCTCCCAATGCAAAGAAAGACAGTTTGAAGTGACAGAATACAACGCGGATATCCTGGTGGTCGGCGGCGGGCTTGGCGGCGTGGCGGCAGCTTTGGGCGCCTTGCGCAATGGGCGCAGCGTCATCCTGAGCGAGGAATTCGACTGGATCGGTGGCCAGCTGACCAGCCAGGCCGTGCCGCCGGACGAGCATACCTGGGTCGAGCAATTCGGCATCACCGCCAGCTATCGCGCCCTGCGCACCGGCGTGCGGCAATATTATCGTGACCATTATCCGCTGAGCGAAGCCGCGCGGGCCGATCTGACACTCAATCCGGGCGACGGCAATGTGTCTCGCCTGTGCCACGAGCCGCGGGTGTCGCTGGCGGTGATGGAAGCCATGCTGGCGCCCTATGCGGCGGGCGGCAAGCTGACGATTTTGAAGCCCTATGTGCCCATTGCCGCCGACGTGGACGGCGACGTGGTGCGGGCGGTTACGCTGCGCCATCGCGACACCGGCCGCACGGTGACCTGTTCGGCGCGCTATGTCATCGATGCGACCGAATTGGGCGACCTGCTGCCGTTGACCGCGACGGAATATGTCACCGGCTTTGAGGCGCAGTCCGAAACCGGCGAACCCAGTGCGCCGGCCGAAGCGCAACCGCACAACCAGCAGGCCGTTTCGATCTGCTTTGCCGTCGACCATGTGGATGGCAACCATGTCATCGACAAGCCGGCGCGCTACGACCACTGGCGGCAGGTGGCGCCCGCATTCTGGGGTGGCCCGCTGCTCAGCTGGGACTCGCCCAATCCGCGCACGCTGGAGCGCAGCCGGCGGTTTTTCGATCCCAATCCGGTCGACAATGCCACCCGCGAAGTGGCCGACCAGCGCGCCAGCGCAGGCGACATGAGCCTTTGGATTTTCCGTCGCATTGCCGCGCGGCACAATTTCCGGCCCGGCGCCTATGCCAGCGATATCTGCCTCGTGAACTGGCCGATGATCGACTATTTCGAGGCCCCGATCATCGACGTGACGCCTGAGCAATATGCCCAGCGGCTGGCTGATGCGGCGAGTCTCTCCTATTCCATGTTCTATTGGATGCAGACCGAGGCGCCCCGCCCCGATGGCGGCCAGGGTTTCCCCGGCCTGCGGCTGCGCGGCGACATTACCGGCACCGAGCATGGCCTGGCCATGGCGCCTTATATCCGCGAAAGCCGCCGTATCCGGGCGGTGACCACCGTGCTGGAGCAGGATCTGTCGCTTGCCGTGCGCGGCGATCGTGGGGCGGTGCATTATCGCGACAGCATCGGGGTGGGCATGTACCGCATCGATCTGCATCCCTCGACCGGTGGCGACAATTACATCGATGTGGGCGCCTGCCCGTTCGAAATTCCGCTGGGCTCGCTCATTCCGCGCCGGGTGACCAACCTTCTGGCGGCGTCCAAGAATATCGGCACCACCCACATCACCAATGGCTGCTACCGGTTGCATCCGGTGGAGTGGAACATCGGCGAAGTGGCGGGGATGCTGGCGGCGCATTGTCTTGACACCGGCCAAACCCCGCATGGCGTGCAGCAAGACGACAAGCGGCTGGCCAAATTCCAAAGCCATATCGAGCACCAGGGCGTGGAATGCCACTGGCCCGATATTTCTGGCTATTAGCTAATACGCATAATCAGGGAGGATCTTTTATGCGCAGGACTATGCTGAAAACCACATTGGCCGCTCTGGCGGTGACGACGGGGCTGGTCGCCCCGGCCTTGTCGCAGGAATTGCGGATGGCGATCTGGAGTGCCAACGAGGCCCATCTGGCCTTGTTCAACGAGATTGCCGACGAATTCGAAGCCAGCCATCCCGGCGTTACCGTCACCTATGACTCGCTGGCATTCGAAGGCTATGTGACGACCCTGACCACCCAGATCGCCGGCGGCAATCCGCCGGATCTGGCCTGGCTGTTCGACACGACGGCGCCCGATTTCATGGCGGCCGGCGCGCTCTATCCGCTGACCGACACTTTCGCCAAGACCGAAGGCTATGACATTGCCGACTTCCCGCCCGCCACGCTCACCGCCTGGTCGCGCGATGGCGTGCAATATCTCTATCCGTTCTCGACCTCGCCGTTTGGCGTGTTCGTCAACAATGACATGGTCAAGGCGGCAGGCGCCAAGACCCCGGCCGAGCTGATCGCGGCCGACGAATGGACCTGGGACAATGCTATTGCCACGGCGGCGACGGTTGCCGCCACCGGCAAGCAGGGTCTGGTGATCCGCGATTTCGAATACAAGGCCTGGGAAAACCTGGCGGAGATCTATGCCGGCTGGGGTGCTCATCCCTGGTCGGAAGATACCAAAACCTGCGCGTTCAACAGCCAGGAAATGATCGATGCCATGACCTTCATCCATGACGCGATCTTTGTGAAAAAGGCCATGCCCGGCCCCGGCGTTTCGGCTGACTTCTTTGCCGGCGACGCAGCCATGACCACGACCCAGATCAGCCGCGCGTCCTTGCTGCCCAAGGACGACAAGGCGTTTGATTGGGACCTGGTGCCGCTGCCCAGCGGCCCGATCGGGGAATATGCCTGGGTTGGCCGGGCCGGCATCGGCGTGCTGGCCAATGGCAAGAATCCCGAGCTGGCGGCCGAGTTCCTCGCCTTCTTCTCGTCCAAGGACAATGTGGCAAAGCTGGCCCGTTTCTTCCCGCCGGCCCGCCAGAGCCTGCTGACCGCCGATGTGCTTTCGGCCGCCAATCCGCTGCTGACCAAGGAGCAGATCGAGGCCGTGGTGATCCGCGGAGTGGCGACCGGTCAGTCGACGCAACAGGTGCCCAATTTTGCCCAGTTGCAGCAGACCGTGCGAGCCGGTCTTGATGGGCTGTGGCAGCCAGAAGCCAACATCCCGGGCGTGCTGAATACGCTGTGCGATCGGCTCAATCCGCTGCTGGCGGCAAACTGAACTAGACTGTCGTCGACTGTCCCTCCCCATGCATGGGGAGGGAAAAGGAAACATGCATGACCATTGCCCTTGATACATCGCAGGCGCAGCGCAAGCGCGGGTTCTGGACCATGGCGCGGCGCGATGCGGCCACCGGATATCTGTTCATCGCGCCACAGCTGATCGGCATCATCATCTTCGTGCTGATCCCGCTGGCTCTGGTGTTCTGGTATTCGCTGCATGAATGGAACGTGCTGGCGGGTTCGTTTCGCTTCACCGGCGCGGCCAATTACGAAAAGCTGCTGAGCGACCCGGCCATTGGCGAAGTGATGAGTGTCACCGCCGTGTTCTCGGCGGGGTTGGCGCTGCTCAATATGAGTCTGGCGTTGGGGCTGGCGCTGCTGCTCAATCAGAAGCTGGCGTTCATGACCGTGTTCCGCACGCTGTTCTTTTCGCCGGTCGTGGTGTCGCTGGTGGCCTGGACCATTGTCTGGAGCTTCCTGCTGCAGAGCAATGGCGGCATTAACGGGCTGTTGCAGATGATTGGCGTGGAAGGCCCCAATTGGCTGCGCAATCCGACCACCGCGATGATCTCGGTGATCGTCGTGCAGGCGCTCAAGAATGTGGGCCTCAACATGATCCTGTTTCTGGCGGCGCTGCAGGGCGTGCCGCGCGAGCTGTTCGAGGCTGCGCGGGTCGATGGCGTGCCGCGCTTCAAGCAATTTTACCGCATCACCCTGCCGATGATCAGCCCGACCATTCTGTTGGCGTCGATCGTCACCATTGTGGGGGCGCTGCAGGTGTTCGCGCAGATCATGATCCTGACCCAGGGCGGGCCCGGCTTCTCCACCACGGTTCTGGTCTATTACCTCTATCAGCAGGCCTTCCAGTTTTACCTGTTCGGCTATGGCTCGACGCTGTCCATCGTCCTGCTGGTCATTGTCGGCGCGCTCACCTTCATCCAGTGGCAGTTGCGCAGAAAGTTCGTGTTCTATGAAAACTGAGCTCAGCCCCCGCGCGCAGGCGCTGGCCTATTTGACGCTTTGCATTCTGCTCATCCCCTTTGTCTTTCCGACCTGGTGGATGGTCACTTCATCGGTGAAGCCCGTCAGCCAGATCTTCGCCTTTCCGCCTGATATCTGGCCGCGCGCCTTTGATTTTTCGTCCTATTCGGACGTGTTCAAGATTCAGCCTTTCGCGCTGCAATATTGGAACTCGGCCTATATCGCTGCGATCGTTACGGTCGGCACGATGATCGTGGCGTCGATGGCGGGCTATGCCTTTGCGCGCATCAAATTCCCCTTCGCCAATGCCATTTTCATGGTGGTGCTGGTGGGGCTGTTGATCCCGTCCGAAGTGACGCTGGTGCCGCTGTTCCAGCTGTTTTTGAAATGGGGCATGATCAATACGCATTGGCCGCTGATCCTGGTTCCGATCTTTGGCGCCCCGGCGGTGTTTGCCACGTTCATCATGCGGCAGTTCTTCATTTCGCTGCCGGTGGAACTGGAAGAAGCCGCACGGGTCGATGGGCTGGGGCGGTTCAAGATTTTCTGGACCATCGCCCTGCCGCTGGCCCGCCCGGCTTTGGCCGCCGTCGCCATCTTCACGTTCCTCGGCAGCTGGAACCTTTATCTCGAACCCATCGTCTTCATCTCGAGCGCCGACAAATTCACCCTGCCCCAGGCGCTGACCCAATTCACCGACGCCTATGGCGGGCCGATGTGGAACATCCAGCTCGCCGCCGCGACCATGACGGCCATTCCGGTCCTCATCGTCTTCATCGTCGCCCAGAAGCAGTTCGTCGAGGGCTTGGCTCATACCGGGCTCAAAGGATAATTTAATGGCACCCGTTACCCTTTCATCCGTCAAGAAGAGCTATGGCGAACTGGCCACTATTCATGGCGTTGATATTGACATTGCCGATGGCGAATTCGTCGTGCTGGTTGGCCCTTCTGGCTGCGGCAAATCCACCCTGTTGCGCATGATTGCGGGGCTTGAAACCATTACCGGGGGCGAAATCTCGATCGGTGGCCGCGTGGTCAATGAGCTCGAGCCCAAGGACCGCGACATCGCCATGGTGTTCCAGAATTATGCGCTCTATCCGCATATGACGGTCGCCAAGAACATGGCGTTTTCGCTCGAGCATCGCGGCGGCAGCAAGGCCGAGATTGCCGAGCGGGTAAGCTGGGCCGCCGATATTCTGGGGCTCAAGCCGCTGCTGGAGCGCTTTCCGCGCCAGCTATCGGGCGGACAGCGCCAGCGCGTCGCCATGGGCCGCGCCATTGTGCGCAATCCGCAGGTGTTTCTGTTCGACGAGCCGCTGAGCAATCTGGACGCCAAGCTGCGCGTGGTCATGCGCGGGGAGATCAAGGGGCTGCACCAGCGGCTGGGGGTGACCACGGTTTACGTCACCCATGACCAGGTCGAGGCCATGACCATGGCCGACAAGATCGTGGTGATGAATGCCGGCCGGGTCGAGCAATTCGGCGCCCCGCTCGATCTTTATGACCGGCCCGCCAATCCCTTTGTGGCCGGCTTTATCGGCTCTCCATCGATGAATTTCATCGAGGGCCAGCTCACGCCCAATGGCTTTGTGGCCAAGGGCGTTGTGCTGCCTCTGCCGCCCGGCCCGATTGCAGGCGAGGCGATCTATGGTATCCGCCCCGAGCATTTCGAGCTGGTCAGCGATGGCCTGCCCGCCAAAGTGCTGCTGGTCGAGCCCATGGGGTCGGAAACCCAGGTCACCATGACGATTGGCGAACATCAGGTGATCGGGGTGTTCCGCGAGCGGCTGCGGGCCGAGCCGGGCGCAACCATTCATGTGGCGCCGCAATTGAACGCTGTGCATCTGTTTGACGCGGCGAGCGGCAAGCGGTTGAACTAGGCTATAAGCCTTATCGTCCGAGGGGACGAAACAGGGATTCGACATGCCGTTTAACGACCTTACCCATCCAGCGCTCGATGCCTATCGCAGCGCCGTGCAAGTGCCTGCCGATTTCGATGCCTTCTGGGCCGGGACGCTGAACGAAGCCCGCAGCTTTGGCGGCGAAGCGGTGCTGGCGCGGCTTGATTCGCCGCTACGGCTGATCGAAGCCTATGACGTGTCGTTTCCCGGCTTTGGCGGGCATCCGATCCGTGGCTGGCTGCTGCTGCCGACCAAGCGGCGCGATCCGCTGCCGCTGGTGGTGCAATATGTGGGTTATGGCGGCGGGCGCGGCTTTGCCCATGAATTGCTGCACTATGCGGCGGCCGGCTTTGCCTATTTCCGCATGGATACGCGCGGCCAGGGCAGTGGCTGGAGCCCGGGGGAGACACCCGATCCCATCGGTAGCACGCCGCAAATTCCGGGCATGATGACCAAGGGCATTCTGAACCCGGCCGATTATTATTATCGCCGGCTGTTCACCGACGCGGTTCGCGCGCTGGATGCGTTGTTGCCGCTGTCGTTCATCGACCCGGAGCGGGTCGGGGTGACCGGCGGCAGCCAGGGCGGTGGCGTGGCTCTGGCAGTCGCGGGGCTTGATTCCCGGGTCAAGGCGCTCTCGACCGATGTGCCGTTCCTCTGCGATTTCCCCCGCGCCGTGCGCATTGCCGCACGCGACCCCTATGGCGAGATCGCACGGTTTCTCGCCACCCATCGCGACAAGACCGATGCCGTGTTCGACACGCTGCGCTATTTCGACGGCGTATGCTTTGCCGAACGCGCCCGGGCGCCGGCGCTATTCTCCGCCGCGCTGATGGACAATGTCTGCCCGCCCTCAACGGTCTATGCCGCCCATGCTGCCTATGGCGGGCCCAAGACCATGGTGGATTACGAATTCAACGACCATGAGGGCGGCGGACCCTATCAGCAATTGCGGCAGTTGGCCTGGTTGCAGGAGGCGCTGGGGGTCTAGCGGGCGGGCGAAGCAGAGTTCCTTGTCTTCTGGGGTGCGGTCGCGGCATAGTCATGGCGCATATCGCACACCAGGAGAGGAAACTACGATGGGACTGTTCGACGATATCAAGGCCAAGATCTTTGGCGCCCCCAAGCCCGCAGCGCCGGTGAATACGACAGCCGCGGCGGAAATGGCCAAGTCGATCGGCCTTGCCGCCGCCAATCGAGTCGGCGCCTCGGTCGCGGGCGCCCCAGCCAAGCCGGCTGCCGCCCCGTCGGCAGCCGACACCCTGGTTGCGCAGGCAGCGCCGAGCGCTGCCGCGGCTCCCGCCGCTCCCAAAGTCCCGCCTGCTGCGGCCAGCGATGTGGATGTGGCGGCCATCCTCGATGCGGCAGTAGCCAAGAGCGGGCAGAAACTCGACTGGCGCAAATCCATTGTGGACCTGCTGAAAGCGCTGGGGCTCGACAGCAGCCTATCGGCCCGCAAGAAGCTGGCGGCGGAACTGGCCTATACGGGCGACACCGACGATTCCGCCAAGATGAATATCTGGCTGCACAAGCAGGTGCTGCAGAAGCTGGCCGCCAATGGCGGCACGGTTCCGGCCGATCTGCTGGACTAAAATTGCAGAGGCCCCGCCCTATCGGACGGGGCCTTCGACTTTCAGGCGACGTGCGGCCGCCAGGCGATAACGCCTTCGGTGCGGGCCCGTACTTCGGGCGAGGCGAGGCACGTGGCGACGGCTTCGTAGCCGGCAGCGCCGGGATAGGGCGCGACCAGGGTTGGCGGGCTGTGATTGGCTGGGCAGAGCACGATGGCCTCATCCGCGCCTACTGCAGTCAGATCGAGAATGGCGCAGGAGCGGGTCATCAGGAAAAGCGGCCGCGCTTCGGGTCCACGGCGTCGCAAATGGGCGATCACCGCTTCCTGGGTAGTCTGGCCCAGACCCTGCTCCACCATGTCGACGACCAGAATCACCGGGCCTTCGATTTCGAGACCCACGATGAGCGCGGTGAGCGCCGCTGATGGCGTGGCCCCATCCTCGGTTAGCCAGGCTAGGGCCTGTTCAACACGGGCGTTCAAGGCTGTGTCTTTGGCCAGATGGCTTTCGGCCGCCTCGCCCGCGATGAGGCGATCCAGCCCGAGAAAAGCCGCGCCGGGTGTGGTTGCGGCAATGGCTTGAGCCAGCCGCGTCTTGCCGCTGCCCAATGGGCCGATGATGTAGGTGAGCGGTTTGATGGCTGCCAGTTCGAACCGCTCACCGCCCCAAGGCCAGGGCAGGTCGAGGGCGATTTCGATTTGGCTGGCTGGGCTCAATAGAGCCGGCAATTCCCCGGCGGCCGGGGCCTGTCCGCGGGCGAGATCGGCGCGGAGATTGCGGACTTTGTCGACCGTGCCGGCAAGCTGGCGCAGGCGGCTTTCGAGCGCGGCCTGGTGCGCAGCCAGAGCTGGTTCGAGACAATCGGGCTCGCCGTTGAAGACCTGCGCCACCTGGGACAGGCTCAGACCAAGGGCGCGTAGAGCGGCGATTTCGGCGGCCTGGGCCATTTCGGCTGGCCCATAGGTGCGCCAATTTGCTGTTGTGCGGACCGGCGCCAGCAGACCGCGTTGTTCGTAAAGACGCAGGGCCTTGGCTGATACGCCGAGCCGGCGGGCGGCTGCGGCGGCATTGATAAATTGGGCGGAAGAGCTCACGACTCACCTCGCTATTGGCTGACCGCACCTGTTTGGGCCCGGTCCCAAGGGCCGGGTCAATAGGATTAGCGAGTGAGCCGCGACGCCTAGTGACCGACCGGGCCGGTGAGGTGGCGGTAGGCGCCGTGCCAATAGAGCAATGGCTGGGCTTCGCCGCGGACGGTGATGGCGCGGACGCGGCCGATCAGGATGGAATGGGAATGGCGGTCGATGGCTTCGTCGAGCTCGCAATCGAGCACGGTCAGCGCATCGGACAGAGCCGATGTTCCGGTGACCAATTCCTGCCAATCGGCGCCTTGATAGCGCTCATTTCCCTTTACCCCGCCGCGGCCGGCGAAGCGGTCGGCGATGTGTTGCTGATCATGCGCCAGCACGTTGACGGCAAAGGTGCCGTAGCGCTGCAGCACCGGCCATGAGGAGGAATTGCGATTGAGGCTGACCAGCACCGAGGGCGGCTCGATCGAGAGCGAAGAGACCGAGGTGGCGGTGAAACCCGTCCGGTCCTCGCCGCGGCCCACCGTGATGACGCTGACCGCGCCAGCAAGATGGCGCATGGAGTCCTTGAACTGACCGACATCTACGGCAAGCTGCTGCGGTGGCGCAAAGCTGGCGAAATCCAATATCGACATCGAAACGTCCTCTCTATTCTGCGGCCATTGCCGGGATTGAAACCGCCGCCAGATGCGGGGCACGAAGGGGAAGATTTGCAGTGCGGGTGGCGGCGGCTTCGGCCAGCAGCCAATCGCGGAACAGCGCCACCTGGGGCAACCGGGCCTTGTGCGGCGCGGCGGCAAAGAAATAGGAGAACTCTACCGGCTGGGGCGCGCCGAAGGGCGAGACCAGCCGACCGGCGGCCAGATCGGCCTCGACCAGCCGCAGCTTGCCCAGGCCAACGCCCTGCCCGGCCAGAGCGGCGTCGAGCAGCAGGGAAGATTGGTTGAACCGCGTTCCCGGCTCCCCCAGGCGCAGGTCGACACCATGGGCGCGCAGCCAAGATGGCCAATCGGGGCAGGACGCATCGCGCTCCGGGCCATCTTCGTGCAGGAGCGGCACGCCGAGCAGGGCATTGGGCCCACGGGAGAGGCCATGCTGCTCGGCCAAAGCGGGGCTGCAGACGGGCAGCACGGCTTCGGAAAAGAGCTTGTCGACCGTCAGGCCGGGATAGGCGCCAAGGCCGTAGCGGATGACGCAATCGGTGTCGTCGCGGGACGGATCGACCAGCTTGACCGAGGCGTCGAGCAGCACTTCGAGGTCGGGCGCGCGCCGGCGCAGCGCCGCGAGGCGCGGCACCAGCCATTTGCTGGCAAAAGAGGGCGCCACCGAAATCCTGATCGGCGCGGCTTCGCCCGCCGTGGTCAGGCGCGCCATGGTATCCAGCACGCGATCGAATGCATCGGTGAGGCCGGGCATCAGCGTCTTGCCCGTATCGGTCAGCTCGAGCTGGCCCCGATTGCGCAGAAACAGGGTCTGGCCGACATAATCTTCCAAGAGGCGGATCTGCTGGCCGATGGCGGCGGAGGTGACATGCAATTCATCGGCGGCGCGGGTGAAACTCAGATGGCGCGCCGTGGCGACAAAGGCCCGCAATGAGGTCAATGGGGGCAGCCGCGCCAGGGTTGGCGGCATGGATCGGACACGGGGGCGCGCTGCAATGTTCATGCACCCATAGCACCACAAAGGCGCGGCCAAGCACGAGAGCGGGCTTTGCAAATGCAGCGCGACCGAGACAAATTTCCTCGCCGCCAGCAGGGGTTTGCTAGAACACAATCCTAAAAACTCAGAATGTCTATCAATCTAGTAGAATTGAAGATGCGGCCGACTGCGGCAGTTCGGGTCCGGCTTGGGGCCGCGCTTTGGTGGTCAGGGTCGCCGCAACAATTTCTATCGGCAGCGCGCAATAGTCCTTTCTGGACTGTGGCGCGGCGGGCGGCGAGCTTGGCTTGATCAAACCGCTTTTGCTCGTGCGGAAGCTGCCGAACAGGATTTGGAATGGCCAAGGATAGAATTTTTCTCATTGCCCCCGGCTTCACCGACCCCAAGCGGGACGATGGCCCCTTCATCTGCCCCTATTGCAACCAGATCGAAGGCATCCTCGCCAGTTTTCCCGACCTCGCCACCAAGCTCGAGGTCACGCGCCTGCCGTTTCCCCGGCCGCGCCAGCCGGTGATCGACTTGATCGGCGAGGATAATCAGGGCCTGCCGGTGCTGGTGCTTGGCGATAATCCTCCGGCCGACGCCAAGATGGCGGGCGGTCAATATTTCATCAATGACACCAGCCGCATTCTCGCGCTGCTGGCCGAGCGGCACGGCTTTCCCAAGGTGCATTGATGCGCCTTGGCTGCCAGCCTGCACTTGTTCACTGCCCAGGAGATTGACGATGCCACTCAGCGCTGAAGTCCACGACACCGCGGCCGAGCGTTTGGCCGGCCTGCTGCGCCAGCGTTACCGCGCCGATCCCCCGGCAGTGGACGCGCCCTGGAGCGCGGCTATCGACGCCATTCTGGATCACCGCTCGGCCCGCGCCTATCTGCCGGGCGCATTGCCCGAAGGCACGCTGGAACTGCTAATTGCCGCGGCCCAATCGGCGCCGACCTCATCGAACCTGCAGGCCTGGAGTGTCGTTGCCGTCTCCGACCCGGATCACAAGGCCCGGTTGGCGAAACTGGCCGGCCCCAATGCGCAGATCAATGAGGCGCCGCTATTCCTCGTGTGGATCGCCGACCTGGCGCGGGCCCGCGCCATTGCCGGGCAATATGGGGTGCCTGGCGATGGCCTCGATTATATCGAGAGCTTCCTCCTGGCGGCGCTGGACGCGGCACTGGCGGCACAGAATGCCGTGGTTGCGGCCGATTCGCTGGGGCTGGGTACGTGCTATATCGGGGCGATCCGCAATCATCCCGAGGCGGTGGCCGCCGAACTCGGCCTGCCGCCAGAGGCGATCGCGGTGTTCGGGCTTACCGTGGGGAAACCCGATCTGGCGCGCGCGTCGGACGTCAAGCCGCGCCTGCCGCAAGCGAGTGTGCTGCACCGCGAGCGCTATGGCGCCAGCACGCGCCCGGATGAGCTGGCGGCCTATAATGGAGCGCTGCGCCAGTTCCAGGCGGAGCAGAAAATGGCGCCCATCGACTGGACGGAACAGGTGAGCCGCCGCATCGGCACGAGCGCAGCCCTCAAGGGGCGCGAGCGCCTGACCGAGGTGCTGCGCCGGCTCGGCTTCAAGCTGCTTTAGCGATCGAGCCGCCCTGCCCCGGCTAGTCGCGCAGCAGGGGCAGGAGTTGGTCGCCCTGCCGTTTGATTTCGGGCAGGTAGGGCGTGTCGGACAGCACGAACTGGGTGATGCCCAGATCGCGGTATTTGCGCAGCGAGCGGGCGACATCTTCGGCTGAACCGACCAGCCAGGTGGTGCCGGCGCCCCCGCCGCCATATTTGCCGGGCGCGGTATAGAGATTGTCGTCGA
This sequence comes from Devosia sp. ZW T5_3, assembly GCF_044987315.1. NCBI lineage: Bacteria > Pseudomonadati > Pseudomonadota > Alphaproteobacteria > Hyphomicrobiales > Devosiaceae > Devosia > Devosia sp. ZW T5_3. The sequence continues at coordinate 233,689 of NZ_JBJDRE010000005.1, read as the reverse complement.
GTACATCGCCCTGGCTGTGGAGGTCGAGCAGCCGTTGCTGGCCGACGGCGGTGGCGCGCTTGTGGTCGTTCCAATTGGTGCCACTACCGGCGGCCATGGCGGCAACCTTGGCTTCGGCATCGGCCCAGGCCTGTGCCGTCGTGTCGCGCACGAGTGTGGTGATACGCAGCCCGAATTCGAGCGGCGGCAGGTCGCGGTCGAGTGTCTTGCTCAACCCCTTGAGGCGTTCGATACGCTCGCGCACGCCATCGAGCGGTTCGCCCCAGAACAATTGGACATCGGCCTCAGTCGCCGCCACCCGCTCGGCCGCTTCGGAAGCGCCGCCGAAATAAAGCTTGGGGTGCAGGCGTTCGCCACGCGCGGTAATGCGCGGCACGACGGTGGAGCCGGCAACGGCAAAATGCTCGCCGTCAAAGCTGACATTCTCCTCGCGCCAGAGGCGACGCACCAGGCGCATGAATTCCCTGGTTCGGGCATAGCGGTGGGCCTGGTCGCCTTCGGCATCGCCATAGGCGGCCAGATTATCCTGGCCCGAGACGATGTTGATGCGCACGCGGCCGCCGGTCAGGTGATCGAGCGTTGCCACGGCGGAGGCGAAATTGGCCGGCCGCCAATAGCCGGGCCGGATGGCGATGAGCGGCTCGAACGTGGTGGTGCGGGCGGCCAGCGCCGTGGCCAATGTGAACGTATCCGGGCGGCCCCAGCCGGTGCCCAGCAAGGCGCCGGTCCAGCCATGGTCTTCCAGCGCGAGGGCGTGGCTGGTCAGGGTTTGCAGGCTATTATGATCGGTGGTTTCGGCATCGCCGCGGTGGCCGGCCTTGACGTCATTGGGGATGTACCACAGGAATTCGGATGTGCCGGTCATGCTGGGATTTGCCGCTCCAAAGTATCGGGGCGGGCAGGCTAGCCGAGGGCGCCAATGCGATCCCGTCATTTTGGCTAGCGGGCGCGCGAAGCGTTGCTTTGCGCTGGTGGGCAATCTTCAGGCGCGGCGAATCGGGCAACAACCGGCTCCGCAAAGCGACAAGCGGAGCATGGCGGCATCGAGCCGGCGGGTCCGAAGGAAACATCCATCCAAGCAGTTGAAACTTGGGCGCCGGACGTGCAGTTTTCTGCGCCTGTTCCGGAGATAAGCCGGCCCCATAAGGAGAAGATTCATGAAACTCTTGAACGTGCTGATCGCCGCCGGCTTGCTGGTCACCGCCACTCCGGCATTCGCCCAATCGGCGCTCGATGCTGTCAAGCAGGCCGGCGTGTTGCGCATCGGCACCGAAGGCACCTATGCGCCCTTCACCTTCCACGATGCCAGCGGGGCGCTGGTGGGCTTTGACGTTGAAATCGGCCGCGCCATTGCCGCGCAGATCGGCGTCGAGCCTGAATTCGTCGAAGGGCCATGGGATGGGCTGATCGCCGGGATCGACGCCAATCGCTACGACGTGGTCATCAACCAGGTCGGCATCAATGCCGAGCGCCAGGCCAAGTATGATTTCTCCGAGCCCTATATCACCTCCAAGGCGGCCCTGGTGGTGCGCGCCGACAATACCGATATCACCAGCTTCGAGAGCCTAAAGGGCAAGAACGCAGCCCAGTCGCTGACCAGCAATTTCGGCAAGCTGGCCGAGCAATATGGCGCCACCCTGGTGGGTACCGAAGGGTTCGACCAATCCATCGCGCTGGTCATCCAGGGCCGTGCCGATGCCACTATCAATGACAGCCTGTCCTTCTTCGACTTCAAGAAGCAGCAGCCCGATGCCAATGTGAAGGTGGTGGCGACCGCCGCCGATGCCGACTTCTCCGGCGTGCTGCTGGCCAAGGGCAAGCCTGAATTGCTGGCCGCGATCAACGAGGCGCTGGGGGCGATCAAGGCCGATGGCACCTATGCCGAAATTTCTCAGAAGTATTTTGGCGAAGACGTCTCGCAGTAAGCGCCTGAACGCGTAGTATCCCGAAGGACCGGCCGATGATCGGCCGGTCCTTTTGCATGACGGAAATCGCCTGATGCCACACTGGCTTTCCCTGATGATCGAAGCGCTGCCCTCCCTGCTGTGGGCATGTATGCTGTTCACGGTGCCGCTGACGCTCTTGTCCTTTGCGCTGGGATTGGCCGTGGGCTTCCTCGCGGCGGTGACGCGGCTCTTTGCGCCCTGGCCGCTGGCGGCTTTGGTTCGCTTCTATGTGTGGATCATCCGGGGCACGCCGCTGCTGGTGCAATTGTTCCTGATCTTTTATGGACTGCCCAGTGTCGGCATCGTGCTCGATGCCTTCCCGGCGGCGCTGATCGGCTTCACCCTCAATGTGGGGGCCTACACCTCGGAAATCATCCGTGCCGTGTTGCTCGCCGTGCCCAAGGGGCAATGGGAGGCGGCCTATTCCATCGGCATGACGTGGCCGCAGGCCATGCGCCGCACCATCCTGCCCCAGGCCACGCGAATTGCCGTGCCGCCGCTGTCCAATACGTTCATTTCGCTGGTCAAGGACACTTCGCTGGCCGCCGCGATCACCGTGCCCGAGCTGTTCCGCGCCGGGCAGCGCATCGTCGCCACCAGCTATGAGCCGCTGATCCTGTATGTCGAGGTGGCGCTGATCTATCTGGTGGTCAGCTCGGCGCTGTCGAGCCTGCAGGGGCGCCTTGAGCAGCGGTTTTCGCGCTATGGCGGCTCCATCGAGGCTGCGTCATGATCACGCTGAGCGACATCCACAAAAGCTTTGGCGACAATCACGTGCTCAAGGGCGTCAGCGTGGCCGTGCCCGAGGGCGGCGTTACCGCGCTGATCGGTGCCTCAGGCAGCGGCAAGAGCACGTTGCTGCGCTGCGTCAACCTGCTCGAAATGCCGCAAGCGGGGGAGGTTCGCATCGACGATGCGAGAATCCAATTTGCCCCGGGCAACAAGATCAGCCGCGACGCCATATTGGCGCTGCGCCGCAAGACCGGCATGGTGTTCCAGAATTTCCAGCTGTTTCCGCATCTGACGGCATTGGAAAATGTCATGGAGGGCATGCTGGTGGTGCTCAAATGGCCGCGCGAACAGGCGCGCAGCCGGGCGCTCGAACTGCTCGAGAAGGTGGGCATGACCGCCAAGGCCGATGCCTGGCCATCCAGCCTGTCCGGCGGCCAGCAGCAGCGCGTCGCTATCGCCAGGGCTCTGGCCCCCGCGCCCAAGGTGCTGCTCTGCGACGAACCCACCTCGGCGCTCGACCCACAACTGGCCGGCGAAGTCGTGGAAGTGCTCGCCCAGCTCGCCCGCGAGGGCACGACCATGCTGATGGCCACCCACGACCTGCGTCTCGCCGCCACCATTGCCAGCAATGTGGTGTTTCTCGAAAGCGGTGAAGTGGTGGAAGCCGGCCCGGCCAAAGCAGTGTTCGGCAGCCCCACGGACGAGCGGACAAAGCGCTTCATCTCCACGCTGACCGCGCAGCATCCGGAACTCGGCGGCAACGAGCCGAAGGGGCCCTAAGGCCGCCAAAGTCGGAAAATTGCCGGTGAGAAAAGTGGCGCGCCCTAAGAGATTCGAACTCCTGACCCCCAGATTCGTAGTCTGGTGCTCTATCCAGCTGAGCTAAGGGCGCGCAAGCCGTTTTGGTAACGGCGACTATCAGCGAAGCGGCCCGGAGGCGGCTTCCTGCTGAAGCGAGCGAACCCATACATGGCTGCTTTGGCGTTGGCAAGCGGGCGGTTGGCAGAATTTGCCCAGACTGTGGAAATCAGTCGGCCCGCAAGGCCGCGGGCAGCACGATATCAAAGCGCGTGCCCTGGGGCTGATCGACAAAGACCAGCCTGCCGCCATGGGCCTCGGTGATTTCACGCGCGATGGCGAGGCCCAGCCCGGTGCCGCCGGCGCGGGCCGAGCCTTCGAAGGCGACAAAAAGATTGTCGCGTGCCCGGGGCGGCAGGCCCGGGCCATTGTCGCTGACCGAAATGGTGGTTTCCCCGACGCCGGTTTCGACCGCAATGGTGACTTCGGGCGTGGCTATGGCGGCAGCATTGGCGGCTTCGAGTGCCTCGCGGGCATTCTTGAGCAGGTTGAGCAGCACGCGGGCGAGCTGGCCGGCATCGACATTGAGCACGAGGTCTTCGGGCACGCCATTGTTAAAGCCGATATGGGGATGGCCCACCAGCCGCGCGTCAAAGGCGGCGTCCTCGACCAGCGCCTTGATGCCGGTGGGCGCCATGACCGGGGGCGAAGCCATTTCGCGGCCATAGTCGAGCACCGATTGGGCAAAGCCGATGGCTTTGTCGAGCGTGGTGACGAGGCGCGGGGCGAGGCGCTGCACTTTGGGATCGTCGAGCGTTGCCACCTGGTCGGAGAGCAATTGCGCCGAGGTCAGGGTATTGCGCAGGTCATGATTGATCTTGGCGACGGCCAGGCCCAGATCGGCCAGATGGCGGCGCTGGCGCAGCATGGAGAAGATGTCGCTTTCCATGGCTGCCAATTCGCGCTCGACCACCCCGATTTCGTCGCGGCGATTGGAGGGCACGATGATCAGGCTCGCATTCTCGGGAGCCTGCCGATAGGCCAGCATGTTTTGCGTCAGGCGCAACACGGGATCGATGAAGAGCCGGCTGACCAGGAGATAAAGCGTCACGGCGGTCAGCGCGGCGATGACCAGCGAGATCAACACGATATTGCGCGAATATTCGAGCATGTCCTGCCGCAGCGGGCGCTCGGGCATGAGCAGTTCGACCTGGCTTTCATCCAGGTTTCCCTCGCCCACAATGCGCAGCGTGCGGCCCGGCCCGGCAAAGAGCGTGTCGAGGGCGCCCATGGTCAGGGTCATGATATCGCGCTGGCGCATATCGGCGGTGGCGACCACGTCGGGGGTGACGGGATTGGCCAGCTCGATCAGCTGGCTCTGGCCCTCGCGACGATAGACGATGGCATTGGCGCCGGCCGAGGTGAGGAGGCGATCGGTGAGGCCGCGCGGCAGGGCCATGACATCGGGCACGGCATCGAGCACGCGGGCGGCGACCACGCCGACGCGCAGGCGATCATCGAGCCAGCTGGCGCGGAAATTGGCGAGCGAAGGTAGATAAACAACCACCTCGACCGCCAAGATCACCACGATGATGGTGGCGATGAGCTTGATCGAGAGGCCGGAGAACCGGCGGGGCTTGAGACTGCGTTCGGCTGTCATTGCAAACCATTATAGGCAAGGACGAGAGGGCTGTAACCCCCGGCCAGGCCTGCTCAACCCAGCAATTTGCGCAGCGCTTGGCTGCGCTTTCCCCAGATGGTGGGCTGCCGCGTGGCGAGGAAGGCCTCGCCCAGCTGGGTCAGGACCGCAGCAAGGCTGGGATGGGGCAGGACCAGTTCGGCCAGGGCACTCACCAGCATGCCGCGCTCCATGGCCAAAGCCAGCATGGCGATGACTTCGCCGGCGCCGGGGCCGATAATGGAGGCGCCCAAAATCTTGCCATTGCGGCTGGCGAGCAGCTTGGCGGCGCCATGGGTCTGGCCCAGGGCCCGCGCCGCGTCGTTCTCGGCAAAGCTGGCGCGCAGCACCAAGGTGCCCTCGGGCAATGGGCGCTCGCCTTCGACAAGGCCGATGCTGGCGAGGCCGGGCGTGGTCTGGATGAAGCTGGGGATGGCCAGGCTATCGAGCCGGCTGGCGCCGGTGCTGAACAGGCGATCGATGATGATGGCGCCATAGCGCAGGGCGGCGTGGGGCTGGTCCTGGCCGGCCGCCCCGCCGACCGCGCTGATGCGGGTATTGGTGGTGCGGCCGTCCGGGTTGAGCTGGAGAAAGGCAGGCCGCGTTTTGTCGAAGCGCACTTTGGCGCGATCGAGCCCCAACCCAGCCAGATCGGGCAGGCGGCCCATGGCGACCAGCACATGGGAGACATCAAGGCTGTGCGTGCTGCCATCGGCATGGGTGAGTTCGACACCGGTACCCTGGCGGCGCGGCAGAATCGCCGAGACCGCGGCGCCCTCGACGATCTCGAGGCCTTCCTGGGCCAGCTGGCGCAACAGGATGGCGACCTGCTCACGATCGAAGCCGGGCAGGATTTCGCCCTGGGGCACGAGCGTCACCATGGCGCCGAGGCGGTGATAGGCTTGGGCCAGCTCAATGGCGCTGGCACCGCCGCCGATCACGACGAGGTGGCTGAGCTTGCGGGAATTGCCGGCAATGGTGTCGGGGGTGAAATAGGCGATCTCGCTGAGCCCGGGAATCGGTGGCAGGACCGGTTTGGCGCCCGTGGCCAGAATGACATGGCGGGGGCGGAGGGTTGCGTCGCCGAGCTTGAACGTCTGGCGGCCGGTGAAGGCGGGCTGGCCGGTGCGGCAATCGATGCCGAGGGCGATAAGGCGCTCTTTGGCGTCGCGCGGGGCGGTGCTGGCGGCCAAGGTCTTGGCATGCTCGCCAATGGCCTTGAAATTGGGTTTGGGCTCGGCATGGGCCAAACCCAGCGCTCCGGCCGTGCGCATATCCTGAGCGCGCGCGGCGCTGGCGGCGAAGGTGGCGGCAACCAGGCGCCCCTGGGCGGGATCGCCGGCTTCCTCGGCGCCACGATCGATCAACAGCACGCTGGCGCCCAGCCGCCTGGCGCGCAAAGCAAGGGCAATGCCGAGCGCGCCTGCACCGATGATGCAGATGTCGGGATTTTGGAGGTCTGCCATGGACTGCCGGGCAAAAGAAATTCGTTGCAGACTTATGCGGCGATCCGGCAGGGAAGACAACCGCCAAGCAAGAGGCGGGAAAGCAGCGCAGGCGCGTTGACTTGGCCCCAGCTTTTCCCTATAGACCCCACCAACCCGCACCGTCGGCGCCTGGCGCATGATGAGTGTCCGATATTCTTGCGAAAGCAACGACCAAACAAGAGGAACCGTGCCCCGCGCGGTCTGATGTCATGAAGCGTACATACCAGCCCTCCAAGCTCGTGCGTGCCCGTCGTCACGGTTTCCGTGCGCGTATGGCCACCAAGGACGGCCGTATCATCCTGAACCGCCGCCGCCGTGACGGCCGCAAGAAGCTTTCGGCCTAAGGCGCTCTGGCCGGATGACGGCCATGAAGCAGCCAGAAGGCGCCCTGCGCCGGCTGACCAAGCGAAGCCAGTTTCAACGGGCCGCCCGGGGCAATCGCGCCGGGCGTTCTGCGTTTGGGTTGCAGGCTATCGCCACCGATGCACCCGAAGCGGGCATTGGTTTTACCGTCACCAAGAAGACGGGCAATTCTCCCCAGCGAAATCGTATAAAGCGCCGACTTCGCGCGGCTGTGACAGCATGCGCGCGTGACTTTGTGCCCGGCCATGACTATGTGCTGCTCGGGCGCCCCGAAGCGCTGAGTGAACCCTTTGCCAAGCTGGTTGCCGATCTGGGCGCCTTGATCGTGCGTGTGCACGAACCCAGATCGAGTGAACAGCGCCATTCTCCCGGCCGCGGCGGCCCACGGAAACCGAGACAATGACTGACAATCGCAACATAATCCTGGCCATCGTGCTCAGCATGGTCGTGCTGTTCGGCTGGCAATTCTTCGTTGCCAAGCCGCAACTGGACCGCGCCCAGCAGGCCCAGGAACTGGCCGCCCAGCAAGCCCAGCAGGATGCCGCCCTCGCCACCCCGACCACGACTTCGGATGGTGCCGTGGTGCCGGCCGCCACGGGCGCACCGACCTATACCGATCGCGCCACGGCGATTGCCGCCACCCAGCGTATCCAGATCAACACGGCCGACCTTGAAGGCTCGATCAATCTGACCGGCGCGCGGCTCGACGATCTCGAGCTCAAGCTCTATCGCGAGACGGTCGATCCGGAATCCCCGATCATTACGCTGCTGACGCCGGCTGGCGTGGCGCATGCCTATTATATCGAAGAGGGCTGGATTCCGGCCAATTCGGCCAATGTCGCGGTACCGGACAATAATTCGGTGTGGACGCTCGATGGCGCCAATAGCACGCTGACCGAAGCCACCCCGGTTACCCTCAAATTCGACAATGGCGCGGGTCTGGTGTTCCGCCGCACCTTTGCGGTCGATGCGCATTACCTCTTCACCGTCACCCAGAGCGTTGAAAATACCGGCGCGGGTGATGTGGCGCTGTTCCCCTATGCTCGCGTTGTCCGCCATGACACGCCCAAGGTGCAGAATTTCTTCATCCAGCATGAAGGCCCCACCGGCGTTCTGGGCTCCAACAATCTGGTCACCCGCAAATATTCCGACATGCAGAAAGATCAGATGATCGATCTGCCGGCGACGTCGGGCTGGCTCGGCTTCACCGACAAATATTGGGCAACTGCAGTTCTCGCCAAGCCCGGTGCGCCGCTCAATGCGCGCTTCTCCTGGTCCAACCCGACCGGCACGCGCGACGTCTACCAATCGAGCTATGTCGAGACGACGCCGATTGTCGTTGCCGCCGGCGCGACCGTGACCAATGAGAGCTACATCTTTGCCGGCGCCAAGGAAGAAGCAGTCCTGTCGGCCTATCAGCAGCAATATGGTTTTGACCGGATCGATCTGATGATCGACTGGGGCTGGTTCCACTTCCTGACCTGGCCGATGTTCAAGCTGCTGACGTTCCTCAACGGCATTATCGGCAATTTTGGCCTCGCCATTCTGGCGGTGACCATCATCATCAAGGCGATCTTCTTCCCGCTCGCCAGCCGCTCCTATGCCTCGATGGCCGCCATGCGTCGCGTGCAGCCGGAGATGAAGTCGATCCAGGAACGGTTCAAGGAAGACCGCCCGGCCCAGCAGCAGGCGATGATGGAGCTTTACCGCAAGGAAAAGATCAATCCGCTCTCGGGCTGCTGGCCCATCCTGATCCAGATTCCGGTGTTCTTTTCGCTCTACACCGTCATCTTTATCAGCCTTGAAATGCGCCATGCGCCGTTCTTCGGCTGGATTCAGGATCTGGCGGCGCCCGATCCGACCAATATCTTCACCCTGTTCGGCCTGATCCCGTGGGATCCGACCATGGCGCCGTTCATCGGCAGCTTCCTGCATCTGGGCGTGTGGCCCGTGATCATGGGCATTACCATGTGGGTGCAGATGAAGCTCAATCCGCCGCCGCCCGATCCGACCCAGGCGATGATCTTCAACTGGATGCCGGTGATCTTCACCTTCATGCTGGGCACGTTCCCGGCGGGCCTGGTGATCTACTGGGCCTGGAACAATACCCTGTCGGTCACCCAGCAGTGGTTCATCATGAAGCGCCATGGCGCCGAGGTGAATCTGTTCGGCAACATCATCGACAGCTTCAAGCGCAAGCCCAAGCCGGCCGAGACGACCAAGTCCTGATCGTCAGCAGAGCCAAACCATGCTACTGCCCGCCGGAAGCCTCCGGCGGGCAGTGTTTTTGAGTGAGACCGAAATGAGCGAAATCGACTATTCGCCCGATATGATCGAACGCGGCCGGCTGATGTTCGCGCGGCCGTTCCTGTTCACCAAGGGCTGCGTGCGCATTGCCGACCTGCCCCCGATGGACCGGGTCGAGATCGCCTTTGCCGGCCGCTCCAACGTTGGCAAGTCGAGCCTGATCAATGCGCTGGTCGGCATGTCCGGCCTCGCCCGCACGTCCAACACGCCCGGTCGCACGCAGGAGCTCAATATCTTCGAGAGCCAGAGCGAAAACCTGCGCATCGTCGACATGCCCGGCTATGGCTATGCCAAGGCACCCGAAGACAAAGTGCGGGCCTGGACCAAGCTGATCCATCAATATCTCACCGGCCGCGCCACCCTGCGCCGGGTCTATGTGCTCGTGGATGGGCGTCACGGTCCCAAGGACAATGACCTGACCGTGATGAACGAGCTCGATGGCGCTGCCGTCAGCTATCAGGTGGTGCTGACCAAGGCCGACAAGCCGCTCAAGCCGGAGCTGGACAAGGTCATCGCCGCGACCAAAGCCGCTATCGCCAAGCGCCCGGCCGCCCATCCGCATGTTATTTTGACGTCGAGCGTCAAGGGCGACGGGTTGCGGGAGCTGCGGACTGAAATTGCGATGCTGCTGGAGAGCTAAGGGGCTCTACCGCCCCACGAAAAACTGCCCGATATAGCCTGCCACATCCTTGCTGTCTGAGGGCGTCGCCACGGAGGCCACGGCCTTGTCCACCAGCGCATCGGGCGCCTTGCCGCGCCGGAGTTCGGCCAGGGCGATGGTGTAGTCATCCAGAAATTCGGGATGCGGCTGGAAGCTTAGCGCCGCGCCATTGCGATAGGCGAGGCCCGCATTGGGGGTGAAGTCGGAGGCCAGGATCACCTCAGCCTCCTTGGGTGGCACGATCACCTGATCCTGGTGCGAGCAGGCCACCGACAAAGCAGCGGGCGCCGCGCGCATGAAACCCGGGCGGCTGGTCACCCCATAGGTGTGGCGGCCCAGGCCCCAGCCCTTGTCGGATTTACGCACATCCCCGCCCAGCGCGTCGGCCATGATCTGGTGGCCAAAACAAATCCCCAGCATGGGCGTGCGCGCCTCATAAGCCCGGCGGATGAAATCGCGCAGCGGATCGAGCCAGGGCAGATCGTCATAGACGCCCGCTGCCGAGCCGGTGATGACGATGCCCTCCACCGGACCCAGTTCAGGGAATGGCGCGCCATCGGACACCGCCACCACGTCCTGGGAAAACGCCTGCCCGCTCTGGTCGAACATGCGCTCGAACATTTTGGCATAGGGCCCGAACTGGCCGCGCAGCGGCGCAGGCACGTCGCCGGTCTGGATGATGGTGAGTTTCATGGGATGCGCCACCGGGAAAGCTTTGCTCCCGCATAGCGGAAAAACGAGCAGTGCCGCAACAGCAACCTCGCCACGACCTCGTCCTTCGACAAGCTCAGGATGAGGTCTACTGGTTGGTACGCAATCTAATAGTAGACCTCATGGTGAGCCTGTCGAACCACGAGGTCGTGCCTCTCACGCCGCCTTGGGCGTAAACTTCAGTGCCACGCCGTTGATGCAATAGCGCAGGCCGGTGGGGGCTGGGCCGTCGTTGAAGACGTGGCCCTGGTGGCCGCCGCAATTGGAGCAGAACACCGCCGTGCGGTTCATGCCGAAGCTGCTGTCGGTGACCGAGCCGATGGCGCCGGTGATGAAGGTGTAAAAGCTGGGCCAGCCAGTGCCGCTGTCGAATTTGGTTTCCGAAGCGAAGAGGGCCTGGTCGCATCCGGCGCAGGAGAAGGTGCCGGCGCGGTGCTCGTCATTGAGGGGGGAGGTAAAGGGGCGCTCGGTGCCTTCGTGGCGCAGCACGTCATAGGCTTCGGGGGAGAGCCTGGCTTTCCATTCTTCATCGCTGAGCTTGAAGGGGAAATTGGTCTCGGTAGCTGCGGAACTGCCCGTGGGCCGGAACAGTGCGATGGCAGAGAGAGCGGCGATAGCGCCGCCGCCGAGCAGGAGATTGCGACGATCGACAGCCATTTTTCTGGTCCCTGATTGGGTGCCCCGCGCCATACCGCTGGCGGAGCGGCAGGCGCGGGGCTGTTGACGGCCATTGTAGAACCCGGGAGGGGGCGATGGCACGTCAAGGTTTGGTGAAAGGCGCGCGAGCCGCGCCGTTCTGGAATGCTATTCGTATTGGCGTCGGCAAAGGTTACGACTTGGGAGTCAGAACCTTGTCGATGACATGGATCACGCCATTGGACTGGATCACGTCGGCAATGGTGACATTGGCCACAGTGCCGTTTTCGTCGGTCACGGTGACCTTGCCGTCCTTGGCTTCGAGCGTCAGCTTGCAGCCGCCGACCGTATCAACCACATGCTTGCCGCCATCGGCCTCGACCATCGAGATGATATCGGTGGAGAGCGCCTTGGCCGGGATCACGTGACAGGTCAGGATCTTGGTCAGCGTGTCCTTGTTTTCCGGCTTCAACAGCGTCTCGACGGTGCCGGCAGGCAGTGCATCGAAGGCTTCATTGGTGGGTGCCAGCACGGTGAAGGGGCCGGGGCCGGAGAGGGTCTCAACCAGGCCCGCTGCCTTGACGGCGGCAACCAGGGTGGTGTGATCCTTGGAATTCACCGCATTTTCAATGATGTTCTTGGTCGCCAGCATGGGTGCGCCACCAACCATCGGATTGTCCTGGGCGAAAGCGGCGGAGCCGGCGATAGCGCTGACGGACATAATGGCGGCAAGCGAAAGAGCGCGCAGAGAGAGTTTCATTTAGTTTGTTCCTTCCTCATTTTTTCGTTCCCTTGATCGGCTGGGATATGAGGAAGTACGGAAACCCGCGAAAATAAGTTTCAGCTAAATCTGCTGCACGGCGCCCTTGGCGACGATGGGGCCGGTTGGCGCACCGCTGGGCGAGCCGCCCTTGGGCTCCAGCGTAATGGCCAGCACGGAGCCGGCGCCCCAGCCGGCCATGACTTCAGGCGCAATCGAGACGGTGCTGCGCTGATTGGCCGGGATGACGCCCATGGAGACGGGATTGTTGCCGCCCTGGATGGCCCAGAGTTCGAAATCCTTTTCCGGCACGGCATCACCCGACAGAGCGGTCAGCCGGACCTGGCCGGTGCCGTCATACAATGCGACGAATTTTACATTGCTGCCCTCTTCCTCGAGCGCGGCGACCAATTGGGTGGTCAGACTCGAGACATCCGGGCGGGGCTGCAGCAGGTTGAAGCCGATGGCGGCCACTGCGATGGCCAGGGCGCCGGCAGCAATGCCGCGCCAGACCAGCAGGCTTTCCCAAAAACCGGATTTGGCGGGAGCTTTGGTATCGCCAAAGGCGCGTGCCTCGATGCCGGCCCAGAGCCGGTCGGGCGCGGGGACGTCCTCATAGCCCTCATTGAGGGCGGAAAAACGGGACACCCAGAAATCGCGTTCGGCGCGCAGGGCCTGATCATCCTCGATCAGCCGATGTACGCGGTCATGCTCGGATGGCGAGAGCAGGCCGAGCACGTATTCGGCGACCAGGGCGTTGCGCCCGCCATCGCCCCCATCCATGTCATCGCTCGTGCTCATGCCGTCAGACACTCTCTTAGCTTCAAAAGGCTCCGGCGGAGCCAGGTTCGCATCGTATTCAACGGCACGGCATGGCGCTGCGCCAGCTCGTCATAGCTGTAGCCATCCAGGTACGCCCCCCGCACGGCCTCGGCCCGGTCGGGCTCGAGTGTGGCGAGGCACCGCTCGATCCGCCCACGCTCCTGGCTATCGGCCGTCGCCCGTTCCGGTGACGGGCCGGCATCGGGGATTTCCAGCGCCACGTCGATATCGTCGGCCTTGGGCCGGCGGGCGCGCAGAATGTCGAGCGCATGATTGCGCGCCACGGCCACGAGCCAACTGATCGGGCTGGTATCGCCCGCCACATAGCGGTCGGCCCGTTGCCAGATTTTGACATAGACCTCCTGAACAGCCTCTTCGGCTTCCGATCGGTCTTTCAAGATACGCAGCACGACCCCGAAGAGTTTCGCGCTGGTGCGGTCATAGAGGGAGCGGAAGGCGGCGCGATCCCGCAGGGCGCAGCGCGATATCAGGTCGGCGACCTCCTGGCTGGGGGCCTGCATGGCCATGAATTTCGTGCCTCCTCCGCAGCGAACCGGACGGCGCTTGTGCCGCGCCCTTGTCTGATCGCTCCACAACGCTACAAATTGAACAATGGATCAATGCCTGTTTACGAGCACAAGCGTCTTTTCCTTTGCATCAGCATGCTCTAGACCCGTGCACGTCTTTTTATAGCCGCTTTGCGAGGGGATTGGGTCTGCCCATGACACAGGATACGCCTTCCACCGACCGGTTCTCCCACGATGCTGGCATTCTTGCGCAGGCGCTGCCCTATATGCAGCGCTATGAGGGCAAGACGGTTGTCGTGAAATATGGCGGCCATGCCATGGGCGATGCCCAGCTGGGCCAGGCCTTTGCCCGCGACATCGCCCTGCTCAAGCAGTCCAAGGTCAATCCCATCGTGGTGCATGGCGGGGGGCCACAGATTGCCTCCATGCTGAAAAACCTGGGCATCGAATCCAAGTTCGAGGGCGGGCTGCGGGTCACCGATGCGAGGACCATGGAAATCGTCGAAATGGTGCTGGCCGGCTCGATCAACAAAGAGATCGTGGCGCTGATCAATGCCGAAGGCGAATGGGCCATCGGCCTCTGCGGCAAGGACGGCAATATGGTGTTTGCCAAAAAGGCCGAGAAAAAGGTCAAGGACCCCGGCTCCAATATCGAGCGTGCGCTGGATCTGGGTTTTGTGGGCGAGCCCGTCGAAGTCGACCGCACCCTGCTCGACCTATTGGCCCGTTCCGAGATGATCCCGGTGATTGCGCCGGTGGCGCCAGGCCGCGACGGCAATACCTATAATATCAATGCCGACACCTTTGCCGGCGCCATTGCCGGCTCGCTCGGCGCCAAGCGCCTGCTGTTCCTGACCGACGTGCCCGGCGTGCTCGACAAGGATGGCAAGCTGATCCCCGAGCTCTCGGTGCGCGAAGCCAAGGAGCTGATCGCCGATGGCACGATTTCGGGCGGCATGATCCCCAAGGTCGAAACGTGCCTCGAAGCGCTCGACAATGGCGTGGAGGGTGTCGTGATCCTCAACGGCAAGATGCCCCATGTGGTGCTGGTGGAGCTGTTCACCGAATTCGGCGCCGGCACGCTGATCGTGCGCTAACCTCTCCCCCACCGGACAAGAAAAAGGCCGCCCAATGGGCGGCCTTTGTTTTTAAACCTCGATGGGCACATGCCGGGCAGGAGCACCCTGGCCATGGCCCTGCCCGCCGCCGCTTTTGAAGAAGGGCACCAGCAACAGGACCAGCAGGAAACTAGCCACCTGATACCAGAGGGCAAAGCTGGCGGCGTCGGTGAAGACTGCGTGCGGGGCGTTGCCAGCGGCAAAGCCGGTGGCAAGCGAGCCGAAGAACATTTCGCCCACCAGGGCCACGCCCAACGCACCGCCCACCTGCTGGAAGGCCTGCAGCGCGCCCGAGCCGGCGCCCGCATCACGATGGGGCACATTGCGCAAGACCAGCTGGAACAGCGAGGAGAAGCCCAGGCCCAGCCCGATGCCGGCCAGCAAGAGCGGCGGCAGGAAGCTCCAGTGGTTGATGGCGTCGCCCGACCCCGCAATGATAAAATGCAGCGCGCCGATGCCACCGGCCAGCAGGGCCCCCGAGGCCGCTAATCGCCCGCGCAGATAATGCGAGCCGAAGCGCCCGGCGATCAGGGAGGCAACCAGTACGCCGACCGAGAAGGGCGTATTAGTCAGCCCCGATTCGAGTGGGGTGAAGCCGAAGCCTGATTGCAGGAAGATCGAGATCACCATGAACATGCCCGGAATGCCCGAGGCAAACACGGTGATGACGAAGGCGCCGAACATGAAATCGCGATTGGCGATCAGGTCGAAATTGAGCAATTGCGGCAGGCCGGCCTTGGCACGGGCGCGGGTCCACAGCACGAAGGCCACCAGCAGCACGAAGCCGGAAGCGATCATGGCGAAAGCCCAGAGCGGCCAGCCATAGGCGCGGCCTTCGATGATCGGGAACACGACGCAGACCAGGCCCAGGCCGAACAGCACGATGCCCACGAAGTCGTTCTTGAGCGCGGAATGGCCGGGCAGGCGCGGGATCAGGAAATAGCCGGCAATGACGGCGGCGATGCCGACCGGGATATTGACGAGGAAAATCGGCTGCCAATCCATGCCGAAGAGTTGCGCTGAAATCAGCACACCGCCCAGAATGGGACCGCATACCGCGGCAAGCCCGGCCGAGAGGCCGAACAGTGAAAAGGCCTGGCCGCGTTCATGCGGCGGGAAGGTGACGGTGGCGATGGCCAGCACCTGCGGCGTCATCATGGCGCCGGCCAAGCCCTGGATCACCCGGGCAATGATGAGAAATTCGATATTGGGCGAGAGCCCGCACAGCGCCGACGCCGCGGTGAAACCGGCAACGCCCCAGAGGAACATATGGGTGCGACCCACAATGTCGCCGAGCCGGCCAAAGGGCAGCAGGCCCAGCGCGAAGGCCAGCACATAGGCGGCGATGACCCATTCGATCTGGCTATCGGTGGCGCCCAGCCCCTCGCGCATCGAGGGCAAAGCGACATTGACGATGGTCACATCGATCAGGTTCATGAAATTGGCGATGAGCAGAATGAACAGGGCCAGCCAGCGGCGCGGATCGGGCGCGGCATGGGCTGGATGTTCGGCGGGAGAAGACATGACAGTCATCCTTGAGAAGAAACAGGGTTGAGTACGAAGGCGCGCTCCAACTCGCCCAGAACCTGGTCGAGCGAGGCGCGGAATGAAGTCCATTGACGCCAATAGTCGGACAAGGCGCCGGTGGTGATCAGGGCTGCGGCCGCTGGATCAATGTCGTTTCGGAACGAGCCGTCTTCGACACCGCGGCGAAATATTTCGACAAATTGCAGCCGCCAGAAATCGTAGAGCGGGGTGATGATCTCGGCGATGACCGGGTCGCGCCGGGCGCGCTCCACCATCTCGGTCAACACGATACTGAGGTCGGGCATGTCATTGACGATTTCGCGGAAGTCGTCAAATTCCAGTCGCAGCACTTGCAGCGCCGTCTTGCCCTGGCGGTTCTGCCGCAAGGCCTGCGCCTTGAAATCGTCGCGCAGTGTCTCGGCGACCAGCGCGATCAGCGCCTCCTTGGAGGGCACATGATAATGCAGGGTCGCGACATTGATGCCGACGCGGGCAGCGATATCGCGGGTGCGCAGGCCTTCGAGCCCTTTTTCGACGATAATGGCCCGCGCCGCCGCCGCAATGGCCAGCCGCCGGTCACCGCCGCTTTCGCGCCTGGCGCTGATCTGTTCCACACTCATAGGCTCATCCCGAGATTTCGCGGACGGCTATAAACCTGTTTTGAGTACCAATCAATCATTTGATTGAGAATATTTGGTGACGCTCGGACCGGGCTGCTAGGCGTCCTTTCGGATCAGGCGGTCAATGCCGCTTGCACGGCCTTGGCCACGTCCTCGGCCGGCGCGGAAGAGACGACCAGCATGTCGCCCTCGCCTCGATAGCGCCCAAAGCGCCGGCGGAACTTGTGCGTCTCACTTTCCCGCTCAAGCCCAAAGCCGCGCTTGAGCTGGCGTTCCACCACCAGCTCTGTGGCCTGATCGATATCGAGCGACGGCAGCAGGGTGATGCCATAACCGGTGCCAACCAGTGCACGCGCTTCGGCATAGTCGCTCGACTCCACTTCGGCCGCCAGAAAACCCGAGGCTGTCACGAACACCAACGGCCCCTCGGTTCGTGCCACCAGCCGCTGCGCCAGCAGCAGGTTTTCGGCGCGATATGCCGCGTAGCTGGTCTGGCGAATGAAGCGGCCGATCTCGGCAATCTGCTCGCAAAACTCCAGATCAAGATCGATCAGGGGCCAGTTTAGCCTGCCCGCCAGCACGCGCCCGAGGGTGGACTTCCCGACCCCACCCGGGCCGAGCAGGAAGATGGTCTCGCCGGCGCGCCACGGCCGGCGAATGTCGATTTGTGGGCGCTGCGGCCGTTCGGTCCCCGACCTACTGCTCGGCATAGGGCGAGCCGCCGCCCAGGCTGTCATTGGTGTGTTCGATCAGCAGGTCGCATAGACATGCCGCGTCGGTGCAGGCGTCGCGGTCCTCGATGAAGCTTCCGTAGCGCGGCGGATTGGCGTGATTGGTTTCGGTGCCGGTGGCGTTTTCATAGGCGTAGACCGAGGCCATATCGTCCAGCCGCCCCATGCGCCAGAGGTCCGAATTGGCATCGCCGATCGAGTCGCACATCAGGATATGGGCTGGAATGGTGGGCGCGTCGCAACTGATGTCGGACAGCACGTCGTCATAGAACTCCTCCATTTCGGCGATGCGTTTTTCGACCGCGGGCATATCCACATTGCAGGATTGGGCGAAGGCCAGTTGGGGAACGGCGAGGAGCAGCAGCGTGAGAGGCAGGCGCATCGGGCTATCCTTGTTGGCGCAGGGCCGTTGATATTGGGGACGAAGTTAGTGGCATATTGTGGCGCTTTGTTCAGCCCCCACGCCAATATTTCCATGGCGGCAAGTGGGCTGCGGACGCTTCGGCCTGTGCCGACCTTGACAAGCAGCCGATCTGCGAGCCCCTCTGCGCCAGATCACTGGAGTGCCTATCCATGCAGGATTATGTCCGCCGTATCCTCACCTCATCCGTCTATGAGGTTGCCGAGGAAACGCCGCTTGAGAAAATGCAGCTGCTGTCGGCGCGGCTGGGCGCCGAAGTGCTGCTCAAGCGCGAGGATATGCAGCCGGTTTTCTCCTTTAAGATCCGGGGCGCGCATAACCGCATCGCGCAGTTGAATGCCAGCGAGCGCGCCCGTGGCGTGATCTGCGCCTCGGCGGGCAATCACGCGCAGGGCGTGGCGCTTTCCGCCACGCGGCTGGGCATCCGCGCCGTCGTAGTCATGCCCACCACGACCCCGGCCATCAAGATCGGCGCCGTGCGCCGGCTCGGTGGCGAAGTCGTGCTGTTCGGCGATGGCTTCGACGCGGCCCGCGCCCATGCGGCGGAACTGGCCGAGCAGCATGGCTATGTCGTGGTTCACCCGTTCGACGACCCCGATGTGATTGCCGGCCAGGGCACGATCGGCATGGAATTGCTGCGCCAGCATCCGGGCGAACTGGGGGCCATCTATGTGCCGGTGGGTGGCGGCGGGCTGGCGGCCGGCATTGCTACCTTCGTCAAATTCCTGCGCCCCGAAATCAGGGTGATTGGGGTCGAGCCGGAAGAAGCCGCCAGCATGAAGGCGGCCATCGCCGCGGGCCATCCGGTGGCGCTCGACCAGGTGGGGCTGTTTGCCGATGGCGTGGCCGTGCGCGAGGTGGGTACCGAGACTTTCCGGATCTGCCGCGAATTGCTCGACGACATCGTCACTGTCACGGCCGATGAAATCTGCGCCGCCATCAAGGACATCTTTGACGACACGCGGGCGATTGCCGAGCCGGCCGGTGCGCTGGCTTTGGCGGGCCTGCGCAAGCAGGTCGAGCAGGGTGCGGCACCCGCTGGCGCGCTGGTCGCCATCAATTCGGGCGCCAATGTCAATTTCGACCGGCTGCGCTATGTGGCCGAACGGGCCGAAATCGGCGAGCGGGCCGAGGCGCTGTTCTCGGTGGAAATTCCCGAGCGACCGGGTAGCTATCGCGCCTTCATGCGCCTATTGGGCCAGCGCTCGATCACCGAATTCAACTATCGCTTTGCCCATGACAGCACGGCCAAGATTTTCGTCGGCATCAAGCTGAGCCGTGGCGATGCGGAAAAGCACGAAATCATCAGCCTGCTCGAAGAGCATGGGCATGGGGTGATCGACCTGACCGACAATGAAGTGGCAAAGCTGCATGTCCGCTACATGGTGGGCGGACGCGTTGCCGATCTCGAACACGAAACGGTCTATCGCTTCCAGTTTCCCGAACGGCCGGGCGCGCTGCTCAAATTTCTCGAAGGACTGCATGACGGCTGGAATATTTCGCTGTTCCACTATCGCAATCACGGCGCCGATTATGGCCGCGTGCTGATCGGGGTGCAGGTGCCACCGGCGACGCGGGCCGATTTCATCGCCCATATCGAGGCCATCGGCTTTCCCTATTGGGATGAAACCGACAATCCGGCCTATCGGCAGTTTCTCGATCACGAACGGGCATAACAAGCGGGTTTGTCACACAATCGTCGCGGCTATTATGCCGGGATAAACCAGTAATGGGCTTTGCGGGCGCATTTCCGCCTATAATCGATTGCAATGGAAGCACTTAGAACCCATCTGCACGACAAGTCAGCGGTTCCTCGCGGAGCCGGTCACCATAAACAATATCGACAACAAGCCGGAGACGACGATGAGGATAACCAAGAGCGTAAGCCTGATGCTGCTGGCCGGTGTGGCCAGTATCGGGGTGGTGCAGCCTTCCATGGCGCTGGAGGCCCAGGCTTTCCTGGATCGCGTCACCCTGGTCTACAAGACCATTGGCTATGACCTCAGCTTCGGCGAAGGCCGGGTCGAGGGCGACAGCGTGATCGCCACCGGGGTCAAGGCTGGCATTGCCGGGCTCGACACGTTCGATCTTCCCACCGAAATCACCTTTTCCGGCATTACCGAGCGCGACGATGGCGGCTATCTGGTGGATGAAGTTTCCATCCCCGATGTCGATGCCGAGTTCGCCAAGAAGCCGGCCGGTCATGTGACGCTGTCCGACATCAAGCTTGAGGGCCTCTATCTGCCGGGGGGGGAAACCGTGCCGGCCGAGGCGCTGCTGCAATTGGTGACTTCGGTCAGCACCGGCCCGCTCTCGGTGACCCGTGACGGGCAGGAGGTTTTCTCCTACGCGTCCTTCCTTGCCGGCTCGACCTTTACCCCGGCACAGGGCGAACCAATCACCGACCTGACCTCGCAGATGGCCATTACCGGCCTTAATGTCGATCTCTCCACCGTCAAGGAAGAAGACCCCTCCGCCGGTGCGGTCATCGAAGCGCTGGGCCTTGAGAGCCTGTCGGGCGATATCAACCAGCACCTGACCTGGTCGATGGCCGATGGCCACATGGTGATGGACCAGTTCCTGCTCGATTTCGCCGATGTGGGCGCGCTCGACATCAATCTCGATGTCACGGGCCTGACCCCGGCGGCGCTTGAGCAGCTTTATGCGATGCAGGCTGCCGCCGCGGTGAGCGATCCGACCAGCGAAGAAGCGCAGTCCGCCCAGATGATGGCCGGCATGCAGTTGATGCAGGCCATTTCCATCGTTTCGGCCAAGGTGCGCTATGACGATGCCTCGCTTGCCGGTAAGCTGCTGGATTTCTTCGCCAGCCAGTCAGGCGGCGATCGCGCCACCTTCGTGGCCGGCATCAAGTCCATGCTGCCCACGCTGATCGACCAGAGCGGCATCCCGACGCTCAAGGATGTGGTGGTGCCCCCGGTTTCCGCCTTCCTCGATGACCCGCAGAGCCTGGAAGTCACCGTACAGCCGGAGAACCCGACCACCCTACTGGTGCTGACCGCCGCTGCGGCCAACCCTGCCCGGCTGATCGCCGCGCTGGGCCTTGCCATCACCGCCAACGAATAATCGCTTCGGGCGGTCCGTATCGCGGGCCGCCCATTCAAGTGTTAGGTGAAACCGTCACGGTTTTGCACTATATTGGCGCCATGAATGACATGACGCTCCCCGCCGCACGCAGTCTTTCCCACATTACCGATTGGGTCTTTGACCTCGACAACACGCTTTATCCGCGCGAGTGCAATCTGTTTGCGCAGATCGATGTGCGCATCACCCATTATGTGATGGACCTGACCAAGCTGGATTTCGAGGCGGCACGGGCGCTGCAAAAGACCTATTATCGCGATTTCGGCACCACGCTGAACGGGCTGATGCTGCAACACGAGGTCGATCCCGACCATTTCCTCGCCAATGTGCATGCCATCGATTATTCCCCGGTGGCCGAGCATCCCGATCTGGTGGCGGCGATCCGTGAACTGCCGGGCCGCAAGTTCATCCTCACCAATGGCGATGTCGGCCACGCCCGCGCGGTCCTCGCCCGGCTGGGCGGCGCGGACCTGTTCGAACATGTCTACGATATCCGCGCCATGACCTATGTGCCCAAGCCGCATCGCGAGGCCTATGCCGGGTTCTTTGCCGCCCACGGGGTCGATCCGACCAGTGCGGTGATGTTCGACGACCTCGAAAAGAACCTGGTCGTGCCGCACGAAATGGGCATGGCTACCGTCCAGGTGGTTGCCGGCCCCGATTACGCCCATGAGCAGGTCGACGCTTGGGAGTTGGGCCGTGGCGACAGTGCCCATGTGCATCACGTTACGGATGACCTCGCGCGGTTTTTGCGCGAGCGGCCGTAAGGGGCACGACCTCGTGGTTCGACAAGCTCACCATGAGGTCTACTTCTAGATCGTAGATGCAGCCCCACTCTCGATGTCACCCCGGCGCAGGCCGGGGCCCATCCTGAGATCGGCCCGCAGCCGCAAGGTGTGTGGATGATATCGTAGGCCTGTCCGGCGATCTGGCGGCGTGCTGCACCATCTCGAGATGGGCCCCGGCCTGCGCCGGGGTGACACCGTGGTTGGGGGCAGGCCTCTATCGCTACATATTGTTCAGGTGCAAAATATTGCCGTCGGGGTCCTTGAACCAGACCATTTTGAAATCGCCGGCAATGTGGATATCGCCGCGCAGATCCATGCCTTCGTAATGCTCGAAGCTGACGCCGCGGGCGCGTAGGTTGGCGACGATGTCCTCGATTTCGTCGCCCACGCCCCAGACCACGGCATTGGCCTTGTTGGTGCCGGCGAAGTCGGATTTGTAGACCACCAGCCCGGTCTTGCCGGTCTTGAATTCCATGACCATGTCGTCGGACTGGATCAGGGTCAGCCCCAGCACATGCTCATAGAAATGCCGGGCGCGGGCCATATCGGTTACCGCCACGATGGCGGCCGAGTCGAAATCCTTGAGCATGACGAACTCTCCGTGATTGGCTATGCTGCTCCAACGCGCCGCCCAGACTTGGGTTCATTCCCCGGCGCACCAGCCATGAAGACAATTGGATAGATGCGCCCGCGACGGAGCGGCGCAGAGGAGCTGCAGCATGGAATATCGTCGTCTTGGAAAATCGGGCCTCAAGGTCAGCGAAGTCTCGCTTGGTTCCTGGGTCACCTTCGGCAAGCAGGTCGATGAAAAGGAAGCCATGGCGCTGATGGGCCTGGCCTATGATGCGGGGATCAATTTCTTCGACAATGCCGAAGGCTATGAGGCCGGCGAATCCGAAGCCCTGATGGGCGCGGCGCTGGAAAAGCTCGGCTGGGGTCGCGACACCTATGCGGTCTCCTCCAAAGTGTTCTGGGGCGGGGAAAAGCCCACCCAGAAGGGTCTATCGCGCAAGCATGTGACCGAAGCCTGCCACGCGGCGCTGAAGCGGCTGCGGGTGGATTATCTCGACCTCTATTTCTGCCATCGCCCCGATATCGATACCCCGATCGAGGAAACCGTGTGGGCGATGCATAACCTGATCACCCAGGGCAAAATCCTCTATTGGGGCACTTCGGAATGGAGCGCCCAGCAGTTGACTGAAGCCTGGGCCGTCGCCAAGGACCTCAAGATCACCCCACCGGTGATGGAGCAGCCGCAATATAACCTGTTCACCCGCCAGAAGGTGGAGGGCGACTATCTCCCGCTTTATGACCTGATGGGCCTGGGTACGACCATCTGGTCCCCGCTCGCCTCGGGCGTGCTGACCGGCAAATATAATGAGGGCATTCCCGCCGATAGCCGCATGAACCTGCCCGGCTATGAATGGCTCAAGCACAGCTGGGAAAGCGAAGACGGCAAGGCAAAACTGGTCAAGGTCAAGCAGCTTGCGGAGCTCGCGAAGGAGATCGGCCTGCCGATCCATCACCTGGCGCTGCTGTGGTGCCTCGACAATCCGCATGTCTCGACGGTCATTCTCGGTGCGTCGCGCAAGAGCCAGCTGGAGGATAATCTGACGGCGCTCGACGCCAAGGACAAGCTGACCCCGGATGTGATCGAAAAGATCGAGACGATCATGGGCAACAAGCCGGCTGCGCCGCAGCGATATTAGACCCCTGCCATCAGTGGGCCTCACGGGTGAGGTCTACTGATGGCCTCCCTTTGCAACACACCACCTTTTTCCGTTCCTCGCGGCGTTCTATCATTCCCTCATGACCGACCTTCCCGGCCGCAAGCCGCCGCCTCATCCTGAAACTGCTCCCACCTTCCGCGAACGGCTGGAAAACCTGCGCCATCTGGGGCGCCTGGTGTCCCAGATCTGGCGCACCAGCCGGCCGCTGACCGCCGCCAGTATCGGGCTGCGGCTGATCGCTTCGGTGCAGCCCATCGCCATGCTTTACGTTGGCAAGCTGATCATCGATGAGGTGGTGCGGCTGACCAGCCTCTCCGCCCCCGGCCCCGGCTTTGCCGAATGGTGGGCGAGCGGCGCGCTCACTACGATAATCGGCCTCCTGGCGCTTGAGCTGGCGCTGGTGATCTTCTCCGACCTGCTGGCTCGCGCCACGGGACTGGCCGATGCGGTGCTGTCGGAGCTGCATTCCAACCAGGTCAGCGTCGAGCTGATGACCCATGCGGCCCGGCTCGATCTGATGCATTTCGAATCCGCCGAATATCAGGACCGGCTGGAGCGCGCCCGGCGGCAGGCCGCGGGCCGCAATGCCCTGCTCAGCCAGATGTTCGGCCAGGCGCAGGATATCATCACCGTGGCGACGCTAGCGGGCGGCCTGTTCTTTTACGCGCCCTGGCTGATCCTGCTGCTGCCGCTCAGCTTCGTGCCCGCCGTGTGGGGCGAAAGCCGCTTCAATACCCTGGCCTATTTCATGAACCGCTGGCGCACGCCGGAGCGGCGGGAGCTCGAATATATCCGCTATGTCGGCTCCAGCGCCGATACGGCCAAGGAGATCAAGCTGTTCGGGCTGGGCGGCTTTCTGATCGAGCGGTTCAAGAAGCTGGCCCACACGATCTTTCTCGAAAATCGCCGGCTCTCGACCCAACGCGCGGGCTGGGGCGCGGTGTTTTCCTCGATTTCGACGCTGACCTATTACGGGGCCTATGCCTTCATCGTCTGGCGCA
This sequence comes from Devosia sp. ZW T5_3, assembly GCF_044987315.1. Lineage (NCBI taxonomy): Bacteria > Pseudomonadati > Pseudomonadota > Alphaproteobacteria > Hyphomicrobiales > Devosiaceae > Devosia > Devosia sp. ZW T5_3. The sequence continues at coordinate 209,223 of NZ_JBJDRE010000005.1, read as the reverse complement.
CCATTATCGGGGATTTTTCCATTGGCGATCTGGCGTTCCTGTCAGGCTCATTCCTGCGGCTCAATGGCCTGTTCCAGAAAATCCTGCTCGGCTTCACCCAGATTGCCGGGCAGTCCATGTATCTCGATGATCTGTTCTCGTTCTTTGAGATCGAGCCGGCCATCTTGCCGCCGGCCCATCCCAAGCCCTTCCCCCAGCCCATCGCCCAAGGCATCGTCTTCAACAATGTCGGCTTCCGCTATCCCGATACCGAGACCTGGGCCATTCGCGGGCTGTCCTTCACGCTACATGCCGGGGAAACCCTGGCGCTGGTGGGCGAAAACGGGGCGGGCAAGACCACCATCGTCAAGCTTTTGACCCGGCTCTATGATCCCGATGAGGGGCGCATCAGTGTCGATGGCATTGATCTGAAAGACATGCGGATCGAGGATATTCACGCCCATATCGGGGTGATCTTTCAGGATTTCATCCGCTATAGCCTCTCCGCTCGTGAGAATATCGGGGTGGGCCGGATCGATGACCAGCACGATATGGAGCGCATCGAAGACGCGGCCGAGCGCAGCCTTGCCGATCAGGTGATCACCAAATTGCCCGGCGGCTATGACACCCAGCTAGGGCGCCTGTTCAACAAGGGCCGCGATCTCTCCGGTGGGGAATGGCAGAAGGTCGCCATTGCCCGCGCCTATATGCGCGATGCCGATCTGATCATTCTGGACGAACCCACCGCCGCGCTGGATGCCAAGGCGGAAACTGAGGTGTTTTCGCGGTTCAAGAGTCTGGCCAGCGGCAAGACCGCCGTGATCATCTCGCACCGGTTTTCGACGGTGCGGATGGCGGACCGGATATTGGTGCTGGAGAATGGCGCGATCCTGGAGTCCGGCTCGCATGAGCAATTGCTGGCGCTGCGTGGACGCTATGCCGAGTTGTTCGAGTTGCAGGCGGCGGGGTATCGGTAGGGCCCCTACCCCACCCGCACCAGCACCCGGCCGTTGACCTTCCCAGCCAAAATCCGTTGCGCCGCCCCGGGCAATTCCTCAAGCCCGATTTCCTCGACCAATTCCTCATAGCCCGCAAAATCGAACAGCTCACCAAGCCTCTGCCACGCCGCAACCCGCGTCGCATAGGGCTGCATGACGCTGTCGATACCGATCAACGTCACGCCGCGCAGGATGAAGGGCAAGACATTGGTTTCAAGCTCGATGCCCCCGGCATTGCCGATGCTGGCGACAGCACCGCCATATTTGATCTGCCGCAGCAGCTTGCCCAGCACCTTGCCGCCGACATTGTCGATAGCCGCCGCCCAGCGCGCGCTTTCGAGCGGCTTGTCGGCACCGCCGAGAAAGGCACTGCGGTCGATGACGCTGGAAGCGCCCAGCAGACGTAGCGCGCCGGAGAGTTCCGGACGTCCCGACAGCGCGGCGACCTGATAGCCCAGCCGGGCCAGTATAGACGTGGCGATCGAACCGACCCCGCCGGCCGCGCCGGTCACCAGCACTTCGCCAGCATCGGGCCGCAGCCCCGTGGCCTCAAGCCGGTCGATGGCCAGCATAGCGGTCAGCCCAGCCGTGCCGGCGATCATGGCCTGGCGCGCGGTCAGCCCTTCGGGCAATGGCACGAGCCAATCGGCGCTGACCCGGGCGCGCTCGGCATAGCCGCCCCATTGGGCTTCGCCCACGCGCCAGCCCGTGAGCACCACGGCCTGGCCGGGTATGTGGCGGGGATCGATGCTGTCGCGCACCGTGCCGGCAAAATCGATACCGGCGACATGAGGATAGGTCCGCACGAGGCCTCCCGCGCCAGTCAGGCACAGGCCATCCTTGTAGTTGAGGCCCGCCCATTGCACGTCGACCGTCACATTGCCGTCGGGCAGGCGCGCCTCATCCACCTGCTGAACCGATGAGCTGATCCGCCCATCATCCGCCTTTTCAGTCACCAGAGCGCGAAAGCTCATCGACCGCCTCCCCAGGCATTCTTGATTAATGGCACCCTGACACGTTCGCGGCGGGCGCCACAAGCTGGTGCAATAGCGCAAAGCGCCTTATCTCTTTGTTCAACAAGCCCCAAAGAGTGTTTCCGTTGAGTGTTTCAGTGACCGCTACACCCAGTGACAGCCAGATCGCCGTGATCGCCGAAACCTATCGTCTATTGGGCGACCCCACCCGGCTGCGCGTGCTGCTGGCATGTCTGGGCCAACCCATTGCCGTGGGTGATATCGCCAAGGCAGTCGCCGCTTCCCCCTCGCTGGTCAGCCACCATCTGCGCCTACTGCGCGGCGCGCGGCTGGTGCGCGGCACGCGGCGCAACAAGCAGGTGTTCTACGCGGCGGCCGACGATCACATTGCTCGCATGCTGGCCGATATGATTGAGCATGCCATGGAGGAGCATGGGCCGGGCGAGGCGGAAGACGACCGCGACACCTGACCGCAGTGTCGGCCCGGCATCGCGCTTGATTTCTACATATGAACATGTATTCATATGTAGACGAAATGAGGAGCATTGCCGATGGCAGGCACAGGACCGGTCCATAATCCGGGCATTCACGATCACGCCGAGCACGATCATGACGACCACGATCACGCGGGGCATAGCCACGCTGCGGTCGGGCATGACCATGCCAGCCATGACGATCATGATCACGCGGGCCACGACCATAGCCATGCGCCTACGGTGAGCGCCGGCAATGAAAAGGTCGTGCTGATCGGCTTTGTGCTGACGGCGACGTTCATGGTTGCCGAAGTGGTGGCGGGTGTGCTGTCGGGCTCGTTGGCACTGATTGCCGATGCCGGGCATATGCTCACTGATGCCGCCGCATTGCTGCTGGCTTGGGCCGCCTTCCGCTTTGGGCGCCGGGCTTCCGACAGCAAGCGCAGTTTTGGTTATATGCGGCTCGAAGTGGTGGCCGGGCTGGTCAATGCGCTGGCGCTGTTCGCGCTCACGGGCTGGATCCTGTACGAGGCGATCCAGCGCTTCATGACGCCCCATGAAGTGCTGGCCGGGCCGATGTTCATCGTCGCCGTGCTGGGCCTCTTCATCAATATCGCGGTGTTTTTTGTGCTGTCGCGGGGCGACAAGGAACATGTCAATATTCGCGGCGCCATGCTGCATGTGCTGGGCGATCTGCTCGGCTCGGTCGCCGCCATCGCCGCCGCCATCGTGATCTGGCTGACCGGCTGGATGCCGATCGATCCGATCCTGTCGGTCTTTGTGTGCCTCTTGGTGCTGCGCAGCGCCTGGAAACTGTTCCGCGGCTCGCTGCATATCCTGATGGAAGGCACGCCGGGCAATGTGGCCATCGAGGATCTGGAAAAGAGCCTGCTTGCCGCTGTGCCGGGCCTTAAGGCGGCGCGCCATATCCATGTCTGGTCGATTACTTCGGGCAAGCCCGTGGCGACGCTGGAGATCGTTTTGGCGCCGGGAGCGGATGCGGCGGCGACGACGCTGGCGACCAAGCAGGCGCTGCTTGGGGAATACGGCATTACCCATTCGACCATCGAGATCGTGTGGGAGGAGGGCAAGCCGGGCTGTGCGCTGGCGGCGGATGGGGTGCCGTAAGGAGTAAACGGGTGGGCTCAGAGCCCACCTACACAGGCATATTTCAGCTCGGTGAATTCCAATATCCCATGCGCCGATCCCTCGCGGGAATTGCCGCTTTCCTTGACGCCGCCGAAGGGGGCCAGTTCGGTGGAGATCAGGCCGGTATTGATGCCGACCATGCCATATTCCAACCGCTCCATCACCCGGAACAGCCGCGCAGCATTCTGGGAATAGAAATAGGCTGCGAGCCCGGTTTCGGTGGCATTGGCTGCGGCGATCACTTCATCCTCAGTGGTGAAGCGGAACACCGGCGCCACCGGGCCAAAGGTCTCCTCCTGCGCCAGCTGCATGTCGCCGGTTACGCCGGTCAGCACTGTGGGTTCAAAGAAGGTCTGCCCGAGTTCATGCCTTTTGCCGCCCAGCGCGATTTCCGCGCCCTTGGCTACGGCGTCGGCAATGTGCGTTTCGACCTTGGTCACCGCATCTTCGGTGATTAGTGGCCCCTGCACCACGCCGTCAGCAAAGCCGTCGCCGACCTTAAGCGCCCGCACCTTGGCGATGAGCTTTTCGATAAAGACGTCATGCACGTTGTCCTGCACATAGATGCGGTTGGTGCAGACGCAAGTCTGGCCCATATTGCGGAATTTGGAGAGGATCGCGCCCTCGACCGCCGCGTCGATATCGGCATCGTCGAACACGATGAAGGGGGCATTGCCGCCCAGTTCGAGCGCCACTTTCTTGACCGTTCCGGCGGCCTGCCGCATCAGGATTTTGCCCACTTCGGTCGAGCCGGTGAAGCCCACCAGCCGCACTTTGGGGTGGCTGGTTAGGACGCCGCCGATGGCGATAGCGTCGCCGGTGATGACGTTGATGGTCCCGGCCGGGAAGGCGGCGCGCTGGGCCAGTTCGGCCAATGCCAGAGCGGTCAGCGGCGTCTCGGGCGCGGGCTTGAGCACCACGGTACACCCCGCCGCCAGTGCTGGCGCCACCTTGCGCGTGATCATCGCGGCCGGGAAATTCCACGGCGTGATCGCTGCCACAACACCGATGGGCTGGCGCAGCACCATGATGCGGGCATCGGCGCGGTGCGAGGGCAGCAATTCGCCCGCCACGCGCTTGGCCTCTTCGGCATAGAATTCAATGTAGGAGGCGGCATAATCGATCTCGCCCAGCGCCTCGGCAAAGGGCTTGCCCTGCTCACTGGTGAGAATGGTGGCCAAGTCACTGCGGGCAGCCATGACCAGTTCGAACCATTTGCGCAGCACGGCGCTGCGGTCCTTGGCGGTGCGGGCGGCCCAGGGGTGGAACGCCTTGGCGGCTGCGTCCACGGCGATCGTTGCTTCCGCCGCGCCGTGATTGGGGACATGGCCCAGAATTTCGCCATTGGCCGGATTGGTTACGGCCAGCGCGGCCTCGCCGGTAAACTGGCCATCGATGAAGCTCTGCGACCGCAACAGGGTCGGATCGGTCAGGGCGCGCATGGGGGACTCCTATTCGATATTGGCGGCGACGAGGGCGTTGGTGAGCTTGTCCAGGCCCTCGGCCAGCACGGCGTCGGAAATGGTCAGCGGATTGAGAACGCGGATGGTGTTGCCATGGATGCCACAGGACAACAAGACGAGCCCATCCTCCAGCGCCGCCGCGATTACCCGCTTGGTGGCCGCTGCATCGGGCTTGCCCTGCCGGTCGAGGATGTCGAAAGCGATCATGGCGCCGGGGCCGCGGATGGCGGTGATGGGCAATGCATCCTTGCGAATAACGATATCGCCCAATGACTTACGGATGAGGCCGCCCAGCTCGTCGGCGCGCTGCAGCAGGCCTTCCTCGGCGATGATATCGAGCACGGCAAGCGCCGCAGCGCAGGCAATCGGGCTGCCCGCATAGGTGCCGCCCAGCCCGCCCGGCTCGGCCGCATCCATGATGTTGGCCCTGCCGATAACGCCCGAAAGCGGGAAGCCGCCGGCCAGGGATTTGGCCACCGTCACCAGATCCGGTTCAACGCCGGAATGCTCGATGCCGAACATTTTTCCGGTGCGGGCAAAGCCGGTCTGGACCTCGTCGGCGATCAGGATAATGCCGTGGGTGTCGCAGGTTTTGCGGAGGGCTTTGAGCAATTCTGTGGGAGCGGGCAGGAAGCCGCCTTCGCCCTGGACGGGTTCGATGATGATGGCGGCAACATCGGCCGGTGCGATGTCGGCGCGGAACAGGGTTTCGAGGGCCTTGAGTGTGTCGGCGGTGCTGACGCCATGGCTCTCGGCGGGGAAGGGTAGGTGGTAGATGGCGGGTGGGGCGACGCCGAATTTGGCCTTGTAGGGGGCGACCTTGCCGGTCAGTGCCATGGTGAGGGTGGTGCGGCCGTGGAAGCCGCCGCTGAAGGCGATGACGCCGGGACGATCGGTGGCAGCGCGGGCGATTTTGATTGCGTTTTCAACGGCTTCTGCGCCGGTCGAGAGCAGGATGGACTTGGCCGGCGCTGAGAATGGGGCCAGCGCACTGAGCTTTTCGCAGAGCGCGACATAGGGTTCGTAGGGCAAAATCTGGAAGGCGGTGTGGGTGAAGCGGTCGAGCTGGTCGCGGACGGCCTTGAGCACTTTGGGGTGGCGGTGGCCGGTGTTGAGCACGGCAATGCCGCCGGCGAAATCGATGTAGCGTTTGCCCTCGATATCCCAGATTTCGGCGTTTTCCGCGCGCTCGGCATAGATGGGAAAGGCATTGGCGAGGCCGCGGGGAATGGCGGCGATGCGGCGCGCCTGGAGACTGGCATTGGATAGCATTTTGAGTCACTCACACGGCGAATTGGTGAGCGGACTGTTAGCGTTGAGCATGACATTGGGGTAGCAGATTGATTTGGGCAGAGTGGTGCATTAAAGCTTCCACTCATGAGCGAAAAGCTGTCCCTGCCACCGCTGATCATGCTGCGCGCCTTCGAGGCGGTTGCCCGCATGGGCAGCATGCGCAAAGCGGCCGATGATATCGGGGTGAGCCATACGGTGGTCAGCCGGCATGTGCGCAATCTCGAACATTGGCTGGGCCAGCCTTTAGTGACTGCAACGCCGCGCGGGGTGGTGTTGACGGCGCAGGGCGAGACGCTGTTCGCCGCCACGACGCGTGCCTTCCGCATCATCGCCAACACGACCGCCGAATTGCGTCCGGCGTCGCGGCGGGCGGGGTTGCGCATCTGGTGCATGCCGGGGCTGGCGACGCGGTGGCTGACGCCGCGCCTGTCGCAGATCGAGGCGGCGATGGGGGATGTGGATATCAGCCTGCGGGCGATCGACCGGCTGCCCGATTTTGCGGCGGGCGAGGCCGATCTGATGATCGGGTTCGGGAGTTTCGACCGGCTGCCCACGGGCGCCGACCGGCTGATCTCGCCGCGCATGTTTCCGGCGGCGAGCCCGGCCTGGATTGCCCAGCATGGTGCGCCGGCCGATCTGGCCGAGCTGTCCCGCGCGCCGCTGATCCACGAGGAGAGTCGGCAGCAATGGACGGACTGGTTCGAGGCGATGGGGTTTGCGCTGCGGAGCGAATTGCGCGGCCCCCGGCTGTGGGATGCCAATCTGGGGTTTGACGCGGCGCTGGCCGGGCAAGGCATTGCGCTGGTGACGCGGCTGACCGCCGGGGCCGAAATCGACGATGGGCGGCTGGTGGAGATTTTGACCAGCAAGGTGCGGCTGGGCGGGTATTATCTGCTGGCCTCGCCGCAGCGGGCGGGGGATGCGGTGCTGGCGCGGTTCGAGCGGTGGCTGGAGGAGAATTTGCCGCTGGATTAGCGGGGCCCGCGCGCTCATACGCGAGCGCGTGATTTTCGCCGCCGCGCTGTCCCTGTCCAGCCCGCTTTGGCAAATTGTTTGGGTTGACGAAGCGGGTTCGCAAACCGAGCTTAAGGGCACCTTTCTCCAAGTATTGCATCATCATGACCATTTCACCCAAGCCCGTTATCGGGGTTATTTCCAACCATGTCGTCGAGGACGAAGGCGCGTATGTCGTCAAGGCGCGCTATGTCGATGCGGTGGCGCGCTATGCCGATGCGGTGCCGCTGATCTGTCCCAGTGTGGAGGATGTCAGCAATGCGGCGGCTATTGTCGCGCGGCTCGATGCGATCCTTTTGACCGGCGCCACGTCCAATATCGAGCCGGGCCGCTATGGTGCGGCGGCCGGGCGCGCGCCGTTTGATCCGGCGCGCGATGGCATGGCGGCGGCGCTGATTGCGGCGGCGATGGCGGCGGGCAAGCCGGTGTTCGGGATTTGCCGGGGGCTGCAGGAAATCAATGTGGCTTTGGGCGGCACGCTGGTGGACCAGCGTGATGGGACCAACCAGGCATTGGCGCACCATGCGCCCGATGGGGTCGATCTGGACCTGATGTTTGCCCATGCGCATAGCGTCGAGGTGGTGCCCGGTACGCTTTTGGCGGCTATTGCGGGCGAAGGGTCTTTTGCGGTCAATAGTGTGCATTTCCAGACCATTGGTGCCTTGGGCAAGGGGCTGGTGGTCAATGCGCGTGCTCCCGATGGGGTGGTGGAGGCCGTGTCATCGAGCGGGACGGCGGCGCCGATTCTGGCGGTGCAATGGCATCCGGAATGGCGGCCGGAGGGCAGGCCGCATGATCTGGCGTTTTGGCGGAATGTGGGGGTGATCGCCCGGGCATATATGGGGCGGTGAGCTTGCGATGTACCACGGTGTCATTCAGGCCGGAATCCATGCTGAAGGTTATCCGTAAGCTGGATGTATGCGGATCGCCACGGACATGGATTCCGGCCTGCGCCGGAATGACACCTTGGGTGGGTGAGGTCGGGTTCGGGTTTGGGGGTTCGGGTTTGGGGTCTGATCCACCAACACCGAGCTTTTGGCGGTTCCGACACCCCCACCCCCGCTTTTCGCTAGCGAAAAGCTGAGCCCTCCCCTCAAGGGGGAGGGGATTGGATCGTGACTCCCCAATTTAGTGGGCCAGATAGCTGACATGGCCCCTCGTCACACCCCGTTCAATAAGAATCCATTATCGATTGAATTTTGAATCGGAATTGGACAGAGGCGCTGGAAGGCCTTTGATTGGGGCGTCCAACCAAGTTATGGCCATTATGTCCGACAAGAAATTCTATCTCAAATTCGTCGATGCCAATGTGCAGGGCATCATTACGCTTTATTGGGACCATGCCCCCAAGACCTGCGAAGCCCTGTGGAATGCGCTCGAAACGCCGATCCAGTGGAAGGCCACCCACGCCATGTTCTCGGGCCCCGAGATCATGATGGGCCTGCCCGAAACGCATCGCAATTTCGACCCCACCGCCCTGCCGCCGGAAAACCAGACAATCATCCCTGAAGTGGGCGAGCTGCTCTGGTATTATCAGCCCAAGAACTTCTTCAAGATCGACCCGAGCGAGTTCTGGGAGATCGGCATGTTCTACGGCGTGGGTGGCCGCACATTCGGCCCCACGGGTTGGATTCCGTGCACCTATTTCGGCAAGATGACGGAAAATCTGGAAGCCGTTGCCGAGCAGTGCCGCCTGATCCGCATTGAAGGCGCCAAGACCGTCGAGATCGGCCGCCTCTAAGACAATCGGCCGGGCGAGGGCCCGGCCAAATTTCAGCAAGGGAACGCAAATGAAAGCAACACTCGGTACGGCCGTTCTGGGCCTCTCGGCCCTGCTCGGCACCACTGCCTTCGCGCAGGACAATACGCTCACCATCAATTCCTTCGGCGGCGCGTATGAAGAGGCGCATCGCGCCTGTGTCATCACCCCGTTCGAGGCGGCCACCGGCGCCAAGGTCAATGTCGTCACTGCCTATTCGGCCGACGCCTTTGCCCAGCTGCGCGCCCAGAAGGCGGCGCCGCAATTCGACGTGATCCATTTTTCGGGCGGCCAGGAAATCGTTGCTGCAGCTGAGGGGCTGCTGGCGCCGATCGACAAGGCCAGCCTGACCAATGCCGCCGATCTCTACGATTTCGCCAAGGCGGACCTCGCCAATGGCCAGGGCCCGGCCTATTCCATCGCCGCGATTGGCCTGGTCTTCAACACCGAAGCGGTGCCGGCTGCGCCCACCAAGTGGACCGATCTGCTCAACCCTGAATATGGCGAGCATCTGGTGCTCACCGACATTTCCAACGGCTATGGCATGCTGAGCTTTCTGATGCTCAACCAGGTCGAAGGCGGGGATCTGAGCAATATCCAGCCGGGGCTCGATGCCGTCGGCAAGTTGCTCGATGCCGGTGCGGTGGTGGTGTCGACCTCGCCCGAAATCCAGCAGGAATTCGCCCAGAACGACGCCTGGATCGCGCCTTATGCGTCCGACTATGCCTTCACCTTGCGCAAGGCGGGCCTGCCCTCCGGGTTCGTGCAGGGCGAAGAAGGCACGCCGGCGAGCTATATCACGGCGAACCTGGTGGCCGGCCGGCCGAACAATGAACTGGCGCTGAAATTCATCGATCTTGAAATCTCGGCCGAGGCCCAAAAGTGCTTTGCCGAAGCGCTGCGCTATTCGCCGACCAATGCCAAGACCGAACTGAGCCCCGAAGTCGCCGCCGACGTGGCCTATGGCGAGGCCGGCGTTGCCGGGCTGATCCGGTTTGATCCGGCAACCATCGAAGCCCATCGCACCGCGTGGGTGGAAGAGTGGAACAAGGCCATCGCCCGCTAGGCGAGACAGATATCGGGGCTCTCGACACAGGGAGCACCAATAGCTCTGCTGACGCCTGCCACGTCGGCATGACACGATCCGGGCGAGGCACTCCCTCGCTTGGCCCGGATCGCAGGGCCTCTTCACCCCCAACATGAAGAGGCCCGCCCCTTTTCTCTGTTGCCGCCGAGGTGTCATCCCCGCGAAAGCGGGACCTCCGTTCAACGGTGCAGAAGAAGAAAACGGAGGTTCCCACTTTCGCGGGAATGACCCGGAGATGTTAGATGGCAGGCACGACCTCGTGGTTCGACATCCTGAGCGTGTCGAAGGATCACCATGAGGTCACTGATGAAGCGCGACCCAAGGAAAACTGCACTTGATGAATGACCGCACAGAAAACCTGCTGCTGGCCCTGCCGGGACTTCTGCTGCTGGTGCTCGCCTTCTTTCTGCCGATCGGGCAGATGCTGGTGCTTTCGGTGACGGGGCCGGAAGGTCCTCTGGCACCGTTTGCGCGGTTTTTGAGCGATCCCTATTATCTGGGCATTCTGTGGCGCACGGTGCGCCTGTCCTTCCTCATTACGCTGATCTGCGCCGCGATCGGGTTTCCGCTGGCCTATATCATGACCAAGGTGGGGCCGAGGCTGCGGCTATGGTTGGTCGTCATGGTCATCCTGCCGCTGATGACCAGCGTGGTGGTGCGCACCTTTGGCTGGATGGTGCTGCTGAGCCGTAGCGGGCTGATCCCCGAAATGCTGCGCGATATGGGCCTGGTGGGCCGCAATTTCGCTCTGATGCAGACCGAGACCGCCATTGTCATCGGCATGGTGCAGGTGTTGCTGCCCTTTATGGCGCTGTCGATTCTCGGGGTATTGACCCGGATCGATGGGCGGCTGGAAGAGGCCGCGCGCACCATGGGCTGCTCGTTCCTCCAGACTATTCGCATGGTGGTTTTGCCGCTGGCTTTGCCGGGGATCGTGGCGGGATCGCTGCTGTGTTTTACGCTCTCGGCCAGTTCCTTCGTCACGCCGAACCTGCTGGGTGGCACGCGCATCCAGGTGTTGGCGGCCTCGATCTATAAATCGGTGACGACGACGCCGGACTGGCCCTTTGCGGCGGCGCAGGCGGTGATCCTGTTTGCCGGGATCGCACTGGTGCTGGTGCCCTATATCAAGATGACGGGGGCCAAGCATGGTTAAGTCGGTTCCCACCTGGCTGCGCGTCCTGAGCGTGGTTTTCGTCATGCTGACGGCATTGATCCTGTTGGCGCCGCTAATCGTGGTGGTGGGTGTTTCGGTTTCGGAAAGCCAGTTCATCGCCTTCCCGCCCAATGGGCTGAGCCTGCGCTGGTATCAACAGGTGCTGTCGTCCAACGCCTATCTTGGCGCGGGGTGGATCAGTATCCAGATCGCTGTGATGGTCACGGTGCTGGCGACGCTGATCGGGGGCGCGGCGGCGATTGCCATCCATCGCCGGCAATTGCCGTTTTCCGATGTGCTCGGCACGGTGTTCCTGTCGCCGCTGGTGCTGCCCACCATCATCTATGCCATTGGCATGCTGATGTTCTGGAGCTCGGCCTTTGGGCCGGTGTCGCCGGTGACGCTGGCGCTCAGCCACACCATCATCGCCCTGCCCTATGTGGTGCGCACGACGCTGGCGGTGTTGGCCGAATCCAATCCGTATCTGGAGGAAGCGGCGCGCACTATGGGCGCCAATCGGCTGCAGCGGCTGTGGTTCGTCGTCGTGCCGCAATGCATTCCGGGGCTGGCGGCGGGGGCGTTTTTTGCCTTCAATATCTCGTTTGACGAGGCGGTGCTGTCGCTGTTCCTGCGCGGGCCGACGCTGACCACCCTGCCCGTGCAGATTTACGGCCAGCTCGAATTCTCCCCCGATCCATCGGTGGCGGCGGTGTCCACCATCATGATTGCCCTGACTGTGGTGTTGATCTTCGTGATCGATCGCATGCTGGGGCTGACCAAATTTGCGAGTGCCTGACCCATGGCCAATGTGCGCCTGACTTCGATCCAGAAATCCTTCGCCAAGACCGCGGTGTTGCATTCCATCTCGCTCGATATCGCCTCGGGCGAATTCATCAGCCTGCTCGGGGCTTCGGGGTGCGGCAAGACCACCTTGCTGCGCATCGTGGCGGGGCTGGAAAGCGTCACCGCGGGCGCGGTGGAAATCGATGGCCGCGACGTGACGGGGCTGCCGCCGGAAAAGCGCGACATCGCCATGATGTTCCAATCCTATGCGTTGCTGCCGCATTTGAGCGTGGCGGAGAATGTGCGCTTTCCGCTGCGCATGCGGGGCATTGGCAATCGCGAGGAGCAGGCCGAAAGGGTCAAGGCGGCGCTCGAAACCGTGCAGCTGGGGCACCTGGCCGAGCGCAAACCGCGCCAGCTTTCGGGTGGGCAGCAACAGCGTGTGGCTTTGGCGCGGGCGATCGTTTCCAAGCCCAAGGTTTTGCTGCTGGATGAGCCGCTGAGCAATCTCGATGCAAGGCTGCGCGAGGACATGCAAGTGGAGCTGATCGAAATTCACCAGCGGCTGGGGCTGACCACGATTTTCGTGACGCATGATCAGGAGGAGGCGCTGAGCCTGTCCGATCGCATCGTGCTGCTCAATGCCGGGCGGATCGAGCAGGAAGGCACGCCGGCGCAGATTTATTCGCAGCCGGCGACGGGCTTTGCGTCGAATTTCATTGGCTCGGCCAACCTGTTGCCTGCCGAAATCGTGGAAGGGCCGGATGGTCCGGTGGCGCGGTTCGGCGATGGGCAGGAGCTGGCTTTAGCCAGAAACGAGACGGCGCGGGGGACGGCGACTCTCGCTTTGCGGCAGGAGGATTTGAGCCTGTCGGCCGAGGGCAATGGCCCCAAGGCCAAGGTGCGTACGCGCGTGTTTCTGGGGGCGCGCAATCGCTATGTGATGAGCCTGGCTGGCCATCCGCTGCGTGCGCTGACTGCCAATGATCTCGACTTTGCCGATGGGCAGAAGGTGAGCCTCACCATCGATCCCGCACGCATCCGCATCATCCGCGACTAACCGGAATTCCCGACATGACTTATGAAACTCGCCTCTTTATCAATGGCGCCTATGTCGCCGGCAATGGCCCGGCTTTGCCCAGCCACGAGCCGGCGACCGGCAAGCTGCTCGCCGAGGTTGCCTCGGCCGATGCGGGCCAGGTTGATCTGGCTGTCACCACCGCTCATGCGGCTTTTGCCAAATGGGGCAAGGCGACGCCCAAGGAGCGCAGCCGGGCGCTGTTGCGGATTGCCGACGCCATCGAGGCGCGGGCTGACGCCTTGGCCGATGTGGAATCGGTCAATGCCGGCAAGCCCTGGCGCTATGTGAAGGCGGGGGAATTGGCCAACGTGGCCGATGTGTTCCGCTATTTCGGCACGGCGGCGCGCAATGTGCCGGGCACGCCGGCCAATGGGTTCCGCTCGAGCCGCCATACGTCGATCCTGCGGCGTGATCCGCTGGGCGTTATCGCTTCGATTGCGCCGTGGAATTATCCGCTGCTGATGGCCGCCTGGAAGATCGCGCCGGCTGTGGCGGCGGGCAATACGGTCGTCATCAAGCCATCGGAAAACACGCCGCTGAGCCTGTTGTTCCTGGCCTCGATCCTGGCGGAATTCCTGCCCGAGGGGGTGGTCAATGTGGTGACCGGCGACGGTCCATTGGTGGGGCAGACGCTGATCACCCATCCGCTGGTGCGGATGATTTCGCTGACGGGCGATGTGCGCACGGGCCGCGCTGTGCTCAAGGCGGCAGCGGGCGACAGCATCAAGCGGACGCATCTCGAATTGGGCGGCAAGGCGCCGGTGATCGTTTGTGCCGATGCCGATGTGGACAACCTGGTCGAGACGCTGCGCGAAGCCAGCTTCTATAATGCCGGGCAGGATTGCACGGCGGCTTGCCGGATTTTCGTGGACCAGAGCATTGCCCAGGCGGTGACCGACAAGCTCTCCAATATGATCGGGAGCCTGGTCTATGGCGCGCCCGAGCGGGACGATGTCGAGTTTGGCCCACTGATCACGGCCGCGCAGCGCGAGCGGGTGGCCGGGTTTGTCGAGCGGGCGCGGGATGCTGGTGCCGATATCGTGGCGGGCGGCAAGACGCCCGAGGGCGCGGGCTATTATTATGAGCCCACGCTGGTGGCGGCGCCCATCACCTCCGAAATCGTGCAGAAGGAAGTGTTCGGCCCGGTGCTGACTATTACCGCGTTCGACAATCCCGAGACGGCACTGGGCTGGGCCAATGCGTCCGAATATGGGCTGGCGTCATCGGTGTGGTCGCGGGACAGCACGCTGGCGATGAACCTGACCAATCGGCTGGAATATGGCGTCACCTGGGTCAATACCCATGGGGTGTTTGCCACCGAGATGCCCCATGGGGGCATGAAGAATTCGGGCTATGGCTCGGACCTCTCCATGCAGTCGCTGCTCGATTATACGCAGGTGCGGCACATTATGGTGGCGTCGTAGGGCAACCATGCCCAATGACGACGTAAAGAAAACGCGCACCATAGGCGCCAAGTCTGATAGAGGAAGCGCTATGCGCATCCTCGACATGACGACCTTTGTCGCCTTGGCGCGGCACCGCCATTTTGGCCGTGCTGCCCAGGAATTGCATACGACCCAGCCCGCCATCTCCATTCGCCTGGCTGCAATGGAGCAGGAATTCGGCTGCAAGCTGATGCATCGTACCGGCCGCGATTTCTCGCTGACACCGGGCGGCGAGCGGGTGCTGGAGACATTCCGGACGATCCTGGCCTCCTATGACAATCTCAAGCATGAGCTGGCCGACGAGAACACCCATGCCGCCAAGGTGGTGCGGATCGGGGCTATCGACTCGGTGTCCTCGACCTGGATGACGCCGTTTGTGGAAGAGCTGCATGATGCTTTCCCCACGCTCAAGATCGAGCTGACGGTGGAGGGCACCAAGAGTCTCGTCGAGGGGATGAACAAGGGCGAGTTCGATGTGATCTTTGCCGTCGATCCGGCTATCGGCGACAATTTCCGCAGCTTTACGTCCTGCGTGCTGCAGATGACCTGGGCCGGCTCGCCCAAGATCATCGATCCGGACCGGACCTATAGCGTGGACGATCTGGCTGACATGCCGATCATCACCTTTCCCAAGGACACCCCGCCCTATCGGATGATCGCGCCCTATTTTCAGGACGAGCAGGTGCTGGCGGGCAAATTGACCAGTTCCAATTCGCTCTATTCGATCATTAACCTGCTGATCGACGGGTTCGGCGTGGGGGCCATTCCCACGGTGACGATCAAGCGGGAGCTGAAGATGGGGCTGCTGCATCCCATTCGGGTGACCAAGCGCTTCCCGCCCATGCCGATTATCGGCACCTATCAGGCGACCACCGAGACCGATCTGATCCGGCGGGTGGTGGAACAGGCACGGCTGAGCGCCGCCCTGTTTTGCGCGACGGTGGACCCGAGCATGGCCTGGGTAGATTGATGTTTGGCCCTTAGGGACCGTTCGTTGCTTGTGCCGTGTTGGTAATGGCCCGCGGGGCAAGCCCGAGGGAGACGCGGTGATTGTTGATGCTCTTAGTAGCTGTCTTATGCAGGCAGGGATTTGAGCCTTAAGCCCTGCCCCGCCGGTCCCATAGCACATACCCGAACGCGGCGATCAGCATGGCTGAGAGGGCGAACCAGGTCAGGGCGTAGATCAGGTGGTTGTTGGAGAAGGTGAGTACGGTGAGGCCGCCGATGGGATAGGCGTCGCTGTCGCGTTCGGCGTCGAGGAAGAAGGGGGCGGTTGGGGATAGATTTTTTGCGGTGGCGATGGCTGTGACGTCGCGGGAGAACCAGCGGTCGGATGCGGGGTCGTTGTTGCGCAGGAAAGCGCCGCCGGGTTCGCTGGCCCGCAGGAGGCCGGTGATGGTTACATTGCCTTGGGGAGCGTCACGGGTGCTTGGGTCGCGGTGGTCGGGCGGGACGAAGCCGCGGTTGACCAGGACGGTGCCGTTCGGGGTGACCAAGGGGGTCAGGACCCAGAAGCCGCCGCCATAGGCGGTGACGGCCTGGACCAGGGTTTCTCTTGTGTTGTCGAAACGGCCGGTGACGCTGGCGTGGCGGTATTCGTCGGCGTCGGGGTCGAAGCTGGTCCACAAGGCGGGGTTGCCCGCGTCGATGGGGGCGGCGTGAACCCTTTCGTCCACGGCGGCGATCAGGGCGGTTTTCCAGGCCAGCCGTTCGAGCTGCCAGACGCCCAGGGCGGCGAAGCCGAGGGCGCCCAGCAGGGCGATGGTGCCGATGATCAGGAGCGCCCGGGGTGAGCGGGGGCGGCGCTCGGCCTGGTCGGTCATGGCTACATCAGATTGACCGGGTCCATATTGTGGCCGGGCATCATGTTGGTGTTGAGGTGGTACATGACCCAGAGCGAGCCCGAGAGGGCGATGACCACGACGATGATGGTGAAGATTGCCGCCATCATGGTCCAGCCGCCTTCCGAGCGGGTGTTCATGTGCAGGAAGTAGATCATGTGCACCAGGATCTGCGCCACGCCGAAGGCCATGATGACCAGGGTGGTGATCATGGAGTCAGCGATGACATTGCCCATGACCAGCCAGAACGGAATGGCGGTGAGGATGACCGAGAGGGCAAAGCCGGTGAGATAGGTCTTGCGCGTGCCATGGCTGTGGCCATCGCCGGTGACGCTCGGATTGGGGTGGGCGTGGGCGGCCTGGGCCGGCGTGACGTGATCGTTCGTGCTCATCGCAGCATCCCCATGAGATAGACGACAGTGAAGACGCCGATCCAGATGACGTCGAGGAAGTGCCAGAACATGGAGAGGCATTGCACCCGGACCTGATTGGCCGGGACCAGCCCGCGCTGACCGATCTGCACCATCAGCGTCACCAGCCAGATGATACCGAAGGTGACGTGCAGCGCGTGGGTGCCCACGAGCACGAAGAAGGAGGAGAGGAAGGCGCTGCGCTGCGGCACGGCGCCCTCATGGATCATGTGGTAGAATTCGTAGAGCGTGAGCGCCAGGAACACTGCGCCCAGGAGGCCGGTAATGGCGAGCCAGAGCTGGGTGGTGCCGCGCTTGTTCTGCTCCATTTCCAGCATGGCAAAGCCATAGGTGATGGAGGAGAGGAGGAGCGCGGTGGTGCTGACGGCAACCAATGGCAGGTTGAACAGATCGGCCGGAGAAGGACCCGCCGCGAAATTGCCGCCCAGCACGCCATAGATGGCAAAGAGGGTGGCAAAGATCAGGCAATCGCTCATCAGATAGAGCCAGAAGCCCAGCATGGTCGAGGCATGAGGCGGATGCTCATGCGGCTCGAGATCGTAGAAGGCGACCGCTTCGTCCTGAGCGGTATCGACATTGGTGCTCATGTTACTTCCCTGCCCCCAGCAATTGTGTGCGGGCGGTCTCGGTGGCGACGACATCTTCGACCGGGATGTAGAAATCGCGGTCATAATTGAAGGTGTGGAAGATCGCGACGGCCAGGATGCCGACAAAGCTCAGCACGGCCAGCCACCACATATACCAGATCAGCGCGAAGCCCAGCGCCACGCTCAACCCGGCCAGAACGATGCCGGCCCAGGTATTGCGCGGCATGTGGATGGCGCGGAAGCCTTCCACCGGGCGCTGTGCATTGCGCTTTTTCATATCGGCCCAGGCGTCATTGTCGTGGATCACCGGGGTGAAGGCGAAATTGTAGGCCGGGGGCGGCGAAGAGGTCGCCCATTCGAGCGTACGGCCATTCCAGGGATCGCCCGAGGTGTCCCAATCCTTGTTCTTGCCGAGGATGGAAACGGCGAACTGGATGATCATGGCGCCGATGCCCAGGGCAATGACGGCGGCCCCGATGCCGGCAATGATGAACCAGATTTGCAGCGAGGGATCATCGAACGTGCGCAGGCGACGGGTGACGCCCATCAGACCCAGCACATAGAGCGGCGCGAAGGCCAGCCAGAAGCCCACCACCCAGAACCAGAAGCTGAGTTTGCCCCAGAACTGGTTGAGCTTGTAGCCGAAGGCTTTTGGCCACCAGTAATTGATGCCGGCAAAGATGCCGAACAGCACGCCGCCGATGATGACGTTGTGGAAGTGGGCGACGAGGAAGAGCGAATTGTGCAGCACGAAATCGGCGGGGGGAACGGCCAGCAAGACGCCGGTCATGCCGCCAATGGTGAAGGTGATCATGAAGGCGATGAGCCACATCATGGGCAGCTCGAAGCGGATGCGGCCCTTGTACATGGTGAAGAGCCAGTTGAAGATCTTCGCCCCGGTGGGGATGGAGATGATCATGGTGGTGATGCCGAAGAAGGAATTGACGCTCGCCCCCGACCCCATGGTGAAGAAGTGGTGCAGCCAGACCAGGTAAGACAGGATGGTGATGACCACGGTGGCATAGACCATGGAGGTGTAGCCGAAGAGGCGCTTGCCCGAGAAGGTCGAGGCAACTTCGGAGAAGATGCCGAAGCAGGGCAGGATGAGGATGTAAACCTCGGGGTGACCCCAAATCCAGATGAGGTTCACATACATCATCGGATTGCCGCCGAAGTCGTTGGTGAAGAAATTGGTGCCGACATAGCGATCGAGCGCCAAAAGGGTCAGCACCGCCGTCAGCACCGGGAAGGAGGCGACGATCAGCACATTGGTGCAGAGCGAGGTCCAGGTGAAGACGGGCATTTTCATCATGCCCATGCCGGGAGCACGCATCTTGACGATGGTGGCGATGAGATTGACGCCGGAGAGCGTGGTGCCGACGCCCGCCACCTGCAGGCCCCAGATGTAATAATCCACCCCCGAGGCCGGACTATATTCGATGCCGGAAAGCGGGGGATAGGCGAGCCAACCGGTCTGGGCGAATTCCCCGACAAAGAGGCTCATCATGATCAGCACGGCGCCGCCGGCGGTCATCCAGAAGCTGAAATTGTTGAGGAAGGGGAAGCTCACGTCGCGCGCGCCGATCTGCAGCGGCACGATATAGTTCATGAAGCCGGTGATCAGCGGCATGGCCACGAAGAAGATCATGATCACGCCATGGGCGGTGAAGACCTGATCATAGTGATGGGCGTTGAGGTAGCCCTCGGAGCCGCCAAAGGCCATGGCCTGTTGCAGGCGCATCATGATGGCATCCGAAAAGCCGCGCAGCAGCATGACCAGGCCCAGCACCATATACATGATGCCGATCTTCTTGTGGTCGACGCTGGTGAACCATTCGGTCCACAAATAGCCCCAGAGCTTGAAATAGGTCAGCGCGGCGACCAGCGCCAGGCCGCCCAAAGCCACCACGATGAAAGTGACGACCAGGATGGGCTCGTGCAGCGGCAGCACTTCCCAGGTCAGGCGGCCGAAAATGAAGGTCCAGAATTCGTTGTTCATAGTGTGCTCGCCGCACTGGTGGTTGCAAGAGATGCGGTCTGGCCAGCCAGCCAGGACATGGCGGCCGCTGCGGCCGGCGATTGCAGCAAGGACGGGGGAGAAAGGCCGACGCCCGTGACCATGGCCGGCTTGGGCGCGGAGAGCGCGGGCAGCTTGGCCGTCATGGCGATGGCTTCATCGACCGAGCAGAGCGCGGCGACATAAGTCTTTTGCGGCCCAAGCGCCGAGCGGTTGCGCGTGCCGCCGCCATAGAGGGCGGGGGCGATATTGTCGACACCGGCAAGGCCCAGGCCACCGCGATCGTCGATCGACATCATCTCGCTCATGCACATCTTGTCGAGCTCGACGCACATATTGACGATGGCGGTATAGAGCCCGTTCTCGACGCCGGCAAAATGGGTGACGGGAACTTTTTCGGTGGGCTTTTCGAGTTCGAGATAGAGCTTGCGATCGAGCTGGGCATCGGCGCCGCGCACATCGGTGACCCATTGGTCAAACCCGGCAGGGTCAACGCCGCGGAATTCGAAATGCATGCCGGAAAAGCCGTGGCCGCTGTAATTGGCGGAAAAGCCCTTGTAGCTGCCGGGCTCGTTGACCACGGCATGAAGCCGCGTCTGCATGCCGGGCATGGCGTAGATCTGGCCGGCCAAAGCGGGGATGTAGAAGGAGTTCATCACCGAGGAGGAGGTCAGCGTGAAGCTGATCGGGCGATCGACCGGGGCGACCAGTTCGTTGACGCTGGCGATGTTGTATTGCGGGTAGATGAACAGCCATTTCCAATCGAGCGCCACGACTTCCACCTCGAGCGGGGTCATGTCGGCGGTGACCGGCTGGCCGGGGGCGATGCGGCCCAATTGGCGATAGGGGTCGAGCAAATGGGTGCCCACCCAGGTGACGGCGCCCAGGCAAATGATGATGGCGAGCGGGGCAGCCCAGATCACCAGTTCGAGATGGGTCGAGTGGTCCCAATCGGGCTGGTAATCGGCATGCTCATTGCCGTGCCGGTATTTGCGGGCAAAGATCACCACCAGCGCCAGCACCGGAATGATGATCAGCAGCATCAGGAAGGTGGCGATCAGGATCAGGTCGCGCTGCTGGGCGGCGATATCGCCGGCGGGGGCGAGGACCACTGCATTGCAGCCCGCGAGCATGGCGGCGAGGGGAAACAGGAGGGCAAGTTTGATCAGACGAGACACTTGGGCGTTCCTCGATGAGGTTTCGCAATCTTCGTCGCCCTATGCCTGTCCCAGCGGAAACACCATCGGGCATTTTGTCCACTCCCGTTCCGGAGTAGAATAGGGCAAGGGAGAGCTTAACCGTATTGCATAGCGCCGCAAAGAGCCCTGCTCGAAACGGCTGAAGATTCGACAAAACCCCAATCAAATCAAGGCAGTGAACCAGATGGCCGCTTCGTCCTCAACCATCCCGGAAACGAGCGCCGAGCACGATGCCCGCGTCACCAATGCCCATCACCGGCCGGTTCATGCGGGGGAAATCGCCATCGGTGTGATCATCGGTCGCACCTCCGAATTCTTCGATTTCTTCGTCTATGCCATTGCTTCGGTGCTGGTGTTTCCCGCCGTGGTGTTTCCCTATGTCGACCCGTTGACCGGCACACTGCTGTCCTTTGCGGTGTTCGCTTTGGCCTTTGTCGCCCGCCCGATCGGCACGGTGATCTTTTCGGCGGTGGACCGCAATTATGGCCGCGGGGTGAAGCTGACCATTGCGCTGTTCCTGCTCGGCATCTCGACCGTGGCCGTAGCCTTCCTGCCCAGCGACAGCCAGGTGGGGGCCTTTTCGGTGGCCATCCTGATGCTGTTCCGCTTTGGCCAGGGTATTGCGCTGGCCGGCACCTGGGATGGGCTGGCGTCGCTTTTGGCGCTCAATGCGCCGCCCAATCGGCGCGGCTGGTATGCCATGGTGCCGCAATTGGGCGCCCCCATCGGACTGATCGTCGCCTCGGCGCTGTTTGCGTTCCTGGTCAGCTCGATTTCGGCCGAGGACTTTTTGGCCTGGGGCTGGAGGTATCCGTTCTTCGTGGCCTTCGCCATCAATGTGGTGGCGTTGTTCGCGCGCCTGCGCATCGTGGTGACGCCCGAATATACCGGCCTGTTCGAAAGCGGCGAGCTGGAGCCGACGCGCATTCGCGACACGGTGCGCAGCGAGGGCCGCAATATCGTGATCGGGGCCTTTGCGCCGCTGGCCAGCTTTGCGCTGTTCCACATGGTCACGGTGTTCCCGCTATCCTGGGTGTTTCTCTATACCGATGAATTGCCGGCGCGGTTCCTCGTCATCGAGGCGACCTCGGCCGTGGTAGGGCTGGCGGCGGTGGTACTGTCGGGCGCATTGGCCGACCGGGTCGGACGGCGCTGGCTGCTGGGCGCTTCGGCGGTGGGCATTGCCATCTACAGCGTCTTTGCGCCGCTGCTGCTGGGCGCGGGGGATATGGGCGAGATCATCTATATGGTGGTGGGCTTTATCCTCTTGGGCCTGTCCTTCGGGCAATCCTCGGGTGTCGTGGCGGCCAATTTCACCAAGCTCTACCGCTATACCAGCTCGGCGCTGACCTCGGACCTGGCCTGGCTGTTCGGCGCCGGCTTTGCTCCCTTGGTGGCGCTGGCGCTATCGAGCCAATTCGGGCTGATTTCCTCGGGGGCATATCTGCTGTCGGGGGCGATCTGCACGCTGATCGCGCTGGGGCTGAACCGGCAATTGGCGGGACAGAATTAGGGCTTTTCCAATCTGCACCCTCCCCGGCGGGGAGGGTGTCGCGCTCGTGGGTGGGCTCAGATCACCGGCTTGCCGCCGGTGACGGCGATGGTGGCGCCGCTGATATAGCTGGCGTCCTCGCAAGCCAGCATGACATAGGCGGGGGCCAGTTCCCTGGGTTGGGCGGGGCGGCCCATGGGGACCTGCTTGCCGAACTGGCTGACCTTTTCGGGCGGCAGGGTGGAGGGAATAAGCGGGGTCCAGACCGGGCCGGGCGCCACGGTATTGACCCGGATGCCCTTGCTGGCCAGCAATTGCGCCAGCCCGCCGCCGAAATTCTGGATGGCGCCTTTGGTGGTGGCATAGGCCAGCAATTGCGGGCTGGGCGTATCGGCATTGACCGAAGCGGTATTGATGATGGCGCTGCCCGGCGCCATATGCGGCACCGCCGCCTTGGTCAGGTAGAACATGGCGGACAGGTTGGTCGCCAGGGTCAGCTCCCATTCCTCGTCGGGAATTTCCTCGATGGACTCAAAGCTGTTCTGGTGGGCGGCATTGTTGACCAGGATATCGATGCGGCCGAAGGCATCGACCGCCTTGCTGACGATGTCGCGGCAATGCTGGGCCCTGGAAATATCGCCGCCCAGCAGCAGGCATTTGCGGCCGGCCGCTTCGACGAGGCGCTTGGTTTCGGCGGCGTCCTCATCTTCGCTCAGATAGGAAATCAGCACATCGGCGCCTTCGCGGGCATAGGCCAGCGCCACGGCCCGGCCGATGCCGGAATCCCCGCCGGTGATGATGGCCTTCTTGTCCTTCAGCTTGCCGCTACCCTCGTAGCTACCCTCGCCATAATCGGGCACCGGATCCATGGCATCGCTATAGCCGGGAATGGGCTGGGGCTGGTTGGGAAAGGGCGGCGTGGGGAAGTTCTCGGACATGATCATTCTCCATGTAGGGGAGCAAAACCAACGCCGTTTTTGTCGATAGGTTCACGGGCCGTTGCCGGCGCAAGCGGGGGCGGCCAGGAGGTAACGCAGGTTAGTGCGGGCCTGACGGCCGATGAATTGAGCGGCCGTGACGGTCGCTAAAGTCCCAGCGCGGCTGCCGCCATTTGGGCGATTGTGAGCTCGCGCGCCTCTTGGCCGTCGCCTTCTCTTTCCATGGTCCAGACAGACTTCAGGCCTGCATAGGCCAAGATCCACTTCAACACACGCTTGGGGTCCAGGTTCGCGTCCCTTGCGACGATGTCGATCCGCTGCTCCAGCCGGCCAGCTTCTGTGGCGACCTTGGCTTCGGGGTGGCAGAACAGGTTGGCGTAGTCGAAGGCTCGTTCGCCGAGCAGCCCTTTCGGGTCGATCGCGAGCCAGCCACGCTCATCCCCGTCGAGAATATTGCCATGATGGATGTCGCCGTGCAGTGGCACGACGTGCTGGGGCATAGCCAGAAGTTCACGTGCAGCCGCTGCGGACTTTGTCAAAACGCCTCCCAATCGCGTCGCCGCAGGCTCAAGCTGACGAAACCAGGTCGCCATCGGATACAGCGTTTCCGGCGGCATGTGGTTCCTGGCGGCGTGCAGCCTCGCCACGACCGCGCAGATGATCCCCGTCGCCTCATCCCCCCGGCCTGAGCGTTCCATCTCGATGAGGCTTCTGTGCCCACTGAGACGCTCAAGCAGCAGGCCGGAATCTTCATGGGCGAATACGCGAGCAGCACCGTGCCCAGCATACCAGACCATGAGGTGCGCGCCGTTGAGCTCTTCCTCGGCCGTGGCGATCTTCAACATCGCTGGCACGCCATCCCTTTGCACCGGCAGCAAGAGGCTGCTGTGCGTGCAGATGGCTTCACCTTCTGGCATCAAACCCCAGCGTGACAGCCAAGGTTGGAAGACCTCTTCCGACACCATGACGAGATATCCCGAATTTCCAACGCTCGTGCGCGCGGACTCTATCCGCAGGCGGCCTCTCGGGGAAAGCGAATTGGCGGAGTAAATCCGAACGCCAGCTTGAGGCCAAAGCCGTCATCGCGGGAAGCAATGCCAACGGCGGAAAGGGGGCGGGAGCACGGCGGCAGCCCGTGCACCGGTCAACCGCCCGCCGCTAATGGCCGGTCTTGGCGTGGGGTTCGGCGACGGGTTTGGATTCGGGAGAGCCGCGTTGGCGCAGCCAGACCGAGAGCAGGACCAGCACGGCGGTGGAGAGGAATTCGGACTGCCAGTTCTGGAAGGATTCGAACCACAATTGCGGATCGGCCAGATATTGCCAGGCGGTCTGGGGGGCCTCGCCATGCAACAGGGCTTCTTCATTGGCGGCGCCGGTGCTTTGCAACCAGTGCAGCAGGAAGGAGAGGATGAACAATGCCAGCAGCGCCAGGCCGAGCGAATGCGAATAGAATGCGCTCCAGGCTCCGCCGGCGCGCACCGGCCAGGGGGCCTTGGGGTCCTTGCGCTTCTTGGCCGGGTCGGCATCTTCGGGATTGGACTTGTCGGGGTCCTTGGATTCCGAGGAGCCGCGCTGGAACAGCATGATGGTCATCAGCACATAGGCCGACATCTGCAGGAATTCGCTCTCCCAGTTTTCAAACAGCGGGGAGAGGAAGGCGGGGCTGGCGAAATAGGCGAAAAGCCCGATATCGGGCGCATCATGGCGGGTCAGTTCGGCATTGTGGTCGAACCAGCCGGTGATCAGCATGCCGCCCGTGCTGAGCAGGAATATGGCGAGCAGGGCCAGCGAGAGCCCGTTATCGCGGATAAAACGCATCATCTCCTCTCCTTGACAGCTAAGTAGCTGATCAACGCTACTCGGGTGACGCGGTTCCGCCCGCGGTGAACCGGCTGTGGGTTATCGGCCGGCGCGGCGGCGCGCGACATAATCCCGACACGAATTGTGGCTCCTTTGCGGCAGGCACATGGGTCGTGCCAGGGACGCTGCAGCCTGCCGCGTCCTTTTGGTTTTTGAGGAGCTTGATATGACGAGACTGGCTATCTGGGGCATCGCCGCGCTCATGGTTCTGGCGGCGGGGCCAGCTCATGGCGCGCCGGCCTATTCGTTTGGCGACGACAAGGGCGATTACAGCAATGACGGGGAATGCGATGACCCGCGCTTCGACGGGCCGGGCATGACCGCCACGGACTTGCTCAGCGATGACGTGCTGCATGATGCCAGTGATTGCGAAGCCGCTTTCAAGGCCGGCCAGTTGACCATCCGCGGCGTGGCCGAGGATGGCAGTATCGATTTTGGCGATGACAAGGGCGAATATGCCAATGACGGGGAATGCGACGACCTGCGGTTCATCGGCTCGGGCATGACGGCGACCGAGCTGATCCAGGACGATATCATGCATGACGCAACCGATTGCCGGACGGCCTATGAAGCCGGTAAGCTCAAGCTGAACCGCGGGTAAACGCGGCAGGCGCCAGCGGCAGACTGCGGCTGAGGAGACCAGATGGGCGGGCATTCGGGAACTGTTTATTCCCTCAGGATCGTTGCGGCGATCCTGATCGTGACGCTGGCCTGGGACGCGCTGGACCCCTGGGCCAGCCCGTCGCCGTTTTTCGTGCTGGCGTCCTATTTCCTGTTGGGCTTTGTCTGCGCCGCAGCGTTTCCCGGCCAGGTCTGGTTCGGCATTGCCGTGGCAGTGGCAGCCGCCATCGGCTTTGAAGTGCTGCAATTCCTGGTGCCGCTCCGCGATGTGCGCGGCATCGAGCTGATCGGCAAATGGCTAAGTGCCTCAGGCGGGGTGATCCTCGAACTCATTCTGGTGCTGGCACGGGAACTGCGGCAGCGCAAACGGTGAGCGCTGCCGTAATGTCAGCTCAGCTCATGGCGGTACGATAGATTTGCAGGACGTCGTCCACGGCCATGGGGCGGGGATTGTTGTCCATCAGGCGGCGGATGGCGTGGGCTTCCGCGGCCCATTCGGGCAGGGCTTCCGCTGTGGCGCCATGGCGGGACAGCTGCATTTCGATGCCCAGCTGGCGGCAGAAATCCATGGCTGCGACGAGGATTGCCGGGGTGCCATCGGCCGGTGGTAGACCGAGCAGCCGGCAAATCTCGGCAGTCTTTTCGGGACGGGCGGGGGCATTGAATGCTAGTACATGCGGGAAGATGATGGCGTTGGCCAGGCCATGGGGCAGCTTGAGGCGGGTGCCCAGCGGATAGGCCAGGGCATGGCCGGACGCGGTATTGACCGGGCCGAGGCACACGCCGCCATAATAGGAGGCGAGCATCATGCCGGCGCGGGCTTCGGTATCGGCGCCATCGGCCACGGCGCGGGCGAGATATTTTCCCACCAGTTCGATGCCAAGGGTTGCATAGCCGTCGATCAGCGGGTGGGCCTTGATATTGGTGAAGGCCTCGACGCAATGGGCCAACGCATCGACGCCGGTGGCGGCGGTGACGGCGGGGGGCACGGAATAGGTCAGTTCGGGATCGAGAATGGCGATATCGGCCAGCATGAACGGGCTTTCGACCGCCAGCTTCGCCAAGGTCTGGGGATGGGTGACCAGCGCGCGGATGCCGGCTTCCGAACCCGTGCCGGAGGTGGTGGGCACTTGCGCCAACGCGGTGCGGCGGCCCTCGATCTTGCCAACGCCGACGACGTCAGGCACCGACTTGTCGCTGTCCCAGAGCACGGCGACCAGCTTGGCCACATCCATGACCGAACCACCGCCCAGCCCGATGACCAGATCGGGCTGGAAGGCACGGGCCGCGGCTAGCGCTGCCTCAACGGCCGGCAGGTCGGGTTCGGGCGGCAGGTCAATGAAGGTTTCGAGCGTGCCGGTAAGGCCGATGCGGTCGACAAAGCCGACCGTGGGCGCCATGGCGACGATAAAGACGCGGCGATAGGGGGCGGCCCAATCGGCGAGGCGCGAAACGGCGCCGGCGCCGATTTCGAGCCGGGCGGGCTGCAGCAGGGTGATCGGCCGGGCCATGGACAGGGTAAGTTCAGACATTGTCCTGCGCCTCGAGTTCGGCCATCTGGCTCCAGACCTTGTCGAGTTCGGCCTGGCCGAGTTCGACCAGCGGGGGACGCACGCGCGTCCAGCCGGGGTGATTGCGGCGGCGGGCCAGCATGGCCTTGATGGTGGGCAATTGCACATAGGCGTTGGAGAGATCGCGCCAGGCGTTGATGCGCTCCTGCGCCTTGTCGACGCGGGCGGCTTCAGCCGGGTCATGCCAATGGTCGAACACCACGCGCAGATGCTTGCCGATGAGATTGGAGCTGGAGGTGATGCAGCCAGCGCCGCCCGAGCGCAGCAGCGGCAGCATGAAGGGATCGGCGCCCGCGAGCACCGAGAAATTGGCGAAGCTGGAGGCAAAGGCCTGCATGCTGTCGAGCTTGCCGGAGCTGTCCTTGATGCCGACCACAATGCCGGGAAAGGCTTCGAGCAGGCGGCCGACCAGTTCGAGCGACAGCCCGACCTGGGCGATGGGCGGGATGTGATAGAGCACGACGCGCAGATCGTCGCGGCCGACGCCTTCGATGGCCTCGGCATAGAAGCGGAACAGGCCTTCGTCGCTGACGCCCTTGTAATAGAAGGGGGGCAGCACGACCGTGGCCTTCACCCCGGCCTCGACGGCATGGCGCATCAGGGTGACGGTATCGGCGACATTGGTCTGGGAGGTGCCGGGCAGCAGGCGCTGCGGATCGATGCCGGCGGCGATGACCTGCTCGAGCAGGGCCTGGCGCTGGGCGATGCTGAAGGAATTGGCCTCGCCGGTGGTGCCGAGCAGGGCAATGCCGTCGCAGCCATCCTGCAACAGGGCATGGCAATGGGCGGCGAAGGCGCTGTGATCGGGCGTGCCATCTTCAAGGATCGGCGTGGCCGAGGCGCAGAACACGCCGCTGATGGGGAGATTGCTCGTCGGATTGGTCACTTGTTTCCCCCGGCCAGGCGGCGCGCATAGGCGATGGCTTCGTTCATATTGGTGTGGTTGGCCTTGCCGGTGCCGGCAATGTCGAAGGCAGTGCCGTGATCGACCGAGGTGCGGTCGATGGGCAGGCCAAGCGAAACATTGACCGCGGTATCGAAGGCCACGAGCTTGATGGGGATGTGCCCCTGATCGTGATATTGGGCGATTACCAGATCGAAGGCGCCGTTATAGGCGCGGTGATAGACGGTGTCGGCGGAGATGGGGCCCTTGACGTCGATGCCTTCGGCCTGCGCCATGGCGACGGCCGGCACGACCTGTACGTCATCCTCGGTGCCGAAGAGGCCGCTTTCTCCGCAATGCGGATTGATGCCGGCCACCGCGATGCGCGGCCTGGCGTAGCCGATGCGCTTGAGGTGGTCATTGCCGGCGCGGATGGTGGCCAGGATGCGCTCGGGCGTGGCGCGATCGATGGCGGTCTTGAGCGACACGTGGGTGGAGACGTGAATGACCTTGAGGCGCTCGGAGGCCAGCAGCATGAAGGCCGATTTCTGCCCGGTCAGCGCCGCCAGCATGCCGGTATGGCCATCATAGTGATGACCGGCCAGGTTCAGCGCTTCCTTGTTGATCGGCGCGGTGACGATGCAGCCGATCGTGCCGGCCTGGGCGTCGCGCACGGCTTTTTCGATGAAGCGGAAGGCGGCGTCGCCGGCGCGGGGATCCAGCTTCCCCCAAGGCAGCGGGCCGCCCTCGATGGGCAGGTCCTCGACCAGGCCATTGAGGTCGATCGTGGCGCCGGTGGCGGCGGCGGCAAGGTCCAGCGTGGCGCGATTGCCATAGATGCGGGTGCGGGCGCGGTCAGCAGGCGACATTTCCGCCAAGGCGCGGATCGCGATTTCGGGACCGACCCCGGCGGGGTCACCCATGGTAATGCCAATCAGCTCGCTCATGCTGCGTCTCCGTCGATCCAGCCCTTGGGCAGCCGGACATATTTGATGGCCCGCCGGAAATAGGTATAGGCGAGATGGATCGCGCCATCGCCGTCTTCCAGCAGATAGGGGTAGGACAGTTCCTTGTTGCGCCCATCCACCGAATTGTTGGAGAGGCACGTGCCGGGACTATCATCGACGATGCGGCGCAGCGGGAAGGTGCGGCCGCCATCGGTGGATATGCACAGGGTCAGCGGCGCGCGGGGCACGCCCCAGATGGGGGCACAGCCGCCACTAGCGTCGGGGCGATCATCGCCCTCCTCGATCTCGTCATAGAGCGAGGTGCGGCGATCGCTCGAGGTCGCAGCCGAGACCGGATTGCACAGCATGGCCAGGCGCCCATCGGCGAGGCGAATGACGTTGATGGAGGAGTTGTTGTTGGGCACGTCGGTGGGCTCGGGCGCCGACCAGGTCACCCCGCCATCGCGGCTTTCCGAGCGATGCACGAAATCGGACTGGCGGCGGCGGTAGAAGGCGGCCATGTGCTCGCCCTCGAGCGGCACGATAGTCATATGTACCGAGCCGATCGAGCCGGGCACTTCGCTCAGCGTCCAGGTGGCGCCATCGTCGTGGCTCACCGCGACCCCGGCGGTATCGTGGCTGCCGTTCCAGCGCTGGCCCGGGCGCGAAATGCAGCGGAAGACCGGCATCATCCAGGCGCCATCTTTGCGCCGCACGAAACGGCCGCGCACGAAGGTGCCCAAGGGCAGATCGAGAATGCGCGGCACGCCGCCGCTGAGCACGCCATCGGCCAGCGTGACCTGGCGGGCGCGCAGCAGGCATTCGTCCTGGTTGCCGGAGGGCTGGGCGGTGTGGAACAGCTGCCACTGCCCCTGCCCGTCGCGCGTCAGCACCGGGTTCTGTTCGCTGCGTTCGGGATCGTCGCTCAACCGCATCGGCGCCGACCAGCGATCGCTGCCGGGAGCCAGGGTGCAGCCGAAAATGGAAATATCGGACTTGCCCTCGAGCGTGCCGCCAAACCACAGGCAGGCCAGGGTGCCGTCGTCCAGGCGCTCGATGAACGCGGCGTGATTCTGCACCATGGGCGAAGGCAAATAGGCGGCCCGCAGGCCTTGGCCGGCCGGCTCGATCTGCCCTGTCATGCGCGCCGCGATCTCGTCTGGAGTCATGTCTCTCCCCGCCTCCTGGTTGCCGCAAACTTGCTGGCCGGCGCAATGTTGTCAAGTTATTATTCCTGACGAGAAATCTAAAATCGAACAGTGTAGTTTCATATTCTTATTGTTTTTCAATGTGTTAAATTTCTGAACCACCACACAATCTGGCATTTTCTGATTTTTGTTTGACAACTCCTGGGCGTCGCTAGATAGTGCCAGCCACGGGTGGACCGGCTATGCTGGCGCCCTGAGGAAACGGTGGGCGCTCCGCAGCGGCGTTCACGTCTGGATCAGCTGCAAGGGAGGTAGAATTGATTTTCAAACAGCTTCTGGTCGCCGGCTTGCTGGCTTCGGGCGCCATTGCCCCGGCCATGGCCCAATCCAATACCGACATTACCGTGGTGCTCAGCGAGGAACTCGACCTGGTCGATCCCTGCATGGCGACGCGCTCCAATATCGGCCGCGTCATCCTGCAGAATATCAGCGAGACGCTGACCGAGCTGGACGTGCGCGGCGACAAGGGCCTGATGCCCCGCCTGGCCGAAAGCTGGGAAGACAAGGGCGATGGTACCTGGCAGTTCAAGCTGCGCCCGGGCGTGACCTTCTCGGACGGCACCGCGTTCGACGCCAATGACGTCAAGCACTCGTTCGACCGCGTCTTCTCGGACCAGATGAGCTGCGAAAGCGCGCGTTATTTCGCCGATACCGACCTGACCTTCACCGTGGTCGACGACACCACGATCGACGTCAAGGCCGAGCCGGCCCAGCCGATACTGCCGCTGCTGATGAGCCTCGTTACCATCGTGCCGTCGGAAACGCCGATGGAATTCGTGCGCGACCCGATCGGCACCGGCCCCTATGTGATGAGCGAGTGGACCGCCGGCCAGCAGATCGTGCTCGATCGCCGCGACGATTACTGGGGTGAAGCCCCGGCGGTGACCAAGGCCACCTACCTGTTCCGCTCCGAGCCTGCCGTGCGTGCCGGCATGGTCGCGGCGGGTGAAGCCGATATCGCGCCCCAGATCACGGCCGAAGTGGCCGACAACAAGGCCACCGATTTCAGCTATCTGAATTCGGAAACCGTCTATCTGCGCATCGACAGCCAGGACGCCCCGACCAATGATCTGCGGGTTCGCCAGGCACTGAATGCCGCCATCGAGCGCGAAGCCTTTATCGGCACCGTGCTGCCCGAGGGGACCGAGCTGGCCGTGGCCATGGTGCCGCCGACCACGCTTGGCTGGAACCCCAACCTGTCGCCGCCGGCATTCGATCCGGAACTGGCCAAGAAGCTGCTTGCCGAAGCCAAGGCTGATGGTGTGGATACCAGCCTGCCCATTGAAGTCGTGGCGCGCACCGAGAACTTCCCCAATGTGACCGAGGTCGCCGAGGCCCTGGTGCAGATGCTCAACGAAGTTGGCTTCAACGCCACGCTGCGCATGGTGGAAGTTGCCGAACACGAGCAGTATTATTCCAAGCCCTATCCCGAAAGCACCGGCACCCGCCTGGTGCTGGCGCAGCACGACAATAGCCGCGGCGATCCGGCCTTCTCGATGTTCTTCAAGTATGACAGCAAGGGCACCCAGTCGGGCGTCAACGACCCGAAAGTGGACGACCTGATCGCCCGCGCTTCGGCCGCAACCGGGGACGAACGTGCGGCCCTGTGGTCCGAGCTGTTCGCCTATGTGCATGACGATATCGCTGCCGATGTGCTGCTGTTCCACATGGTTGGCCTCAGCCGCGTCAGCGAGCGTCTGGACTTCACCCCGACCATTGCGACCAACCAGCAGCTGCAGCTGTCGGAGATCGGCTTCAAGTAAGCCTGTCTCAGGTTCATAATCAGGCGATGCCGGGCTGGTCCCGGCATCGTGTCACTTGTCAAACCGGATTAGCGGCCATGACCAAACTGATCTCGCAGCGGGCCATTGCCAGCCTGTTGTCGCTCCTGGGCCTGCTGGTGCTGGTCTTCTTCCTGTCCCGCCTCACGGGTGACCCGGCGGCCCTGTTCCTGCCGATCGACGCCACCGAAGAGATGAAGGCGCAGTTTCGCGCGCTGAACGGGCTCGACCTGCCGCTGTTCGAGCAATTCGGCCGCTATGTGTGGGATTTCCTGCATCTGGATTTCGGGCAATCGTTGCGGAAGGCGCGCCCCGCCATCGAAGTGGTGATGGAAGCCTATGCCTGGACGCTGCCGCTGGCGCTGATCACCATGACGCTGGTGGTGATTGCCTCCATCGTGCTGGGCGCGCTGGCCGCTTTCAATGTCGGCGGGTTTTTCGACCGGCTGGTATCCATCGTCTCGCTGGTCGCCGCCTCGGCGCCCGATTTCTGGATCGCCATCGTCGCCATCGTGATCTTTGCGATCAATCTGAGCTGGCTGCCCACGTCTGGGGTCGGCACGCCCTGGCACTGGATATTACCCATCGCGGTGCTGTTCATCCGCCCCTTCGGGCTGATCGTGCAGGTGGTGCGCGGCTCGATGCTGGGCGCCCTGTCGGCGCCCTATGTCAAGACGGCCCGCGCCAAAGGCGTGCGCAATTTGCCGATCATTTTCGTGCATACGCTGCGCAATGCCATGCTGCCGGTAATCACCGTGATCGGCGACCAGGCCGCCGCCATGCTCAATGGCGCGGTGATCGTCGAGACGATTTTCGGCTTTCCGGGCATCGGCAAGCTGATGATCGATTCCATCCTGCAGCGCGATTTCAATGTCGTGCTGGCCGCCATCATGGTCACCGCCATCGCCATTTTCCTCATGAACATCCTGATCGACCTTGCCTATGGCCTGCTCGATCCGCGCATCCGGCGTTGAGGCGCAAGACCATGTCCGATCTGACCACTGCCATTCCCCCTGCCCCCACCAAGAGCCGCGCCGCGCCGCTGCTGGCCATGTTGTGGCGCGACAAGCTGGCCTTCGTGTCGGCCATCGTGCTCATCATCATCGTGCTGTTCGCGCTGCTGGGTCCGGCTTTGCTGAGCGATCTGGCGACCAGCCAAAACCTGCGCGGCCGCAATAGCCCACCCTTCGATCTGGCGCGGGGCTGGGCCTTTGTGCTGGGTGGGGATTCGCTGGGGCGGCCCATGCTGGCCCGGCTGATCGTTGCCGCCCGCAGCACCATGCTGGTTGCCGCCGGCACGGTGCTCGCCGCCATGGTGGTGGGCGCGGTGCTGGGCCTGTTGGCCGGGTATCTGGGCAAGCATGTGTCGCAGGCGATCATGCGGCTGGCCGACGTGATCATGTCGTTTCCCTCGCTGCTGATCGCGGTGATCGTGCTCTATGTGCTGGGGCCCTCGATCCCCAATATGATCCTGGTGCTGGCGATTACCCGCATCCCGATCTATCTGCGCACCACGCGCGCCGAAGTGCTCGAAGTGCGCCAGCGCATGTTCGTGCAGGCGGCGGTGGTGATGGGCGCCTCCAATGGCCGCATCATCCTGCGCCATATCCTGCCGGTGGTGGCGCCGACGCT
Source organism: Devosia sp. ZW T5_3 (assembly GCF_044987315.1). Lineage (NCBI taxonomy): Bacteria > Pseudomonadati > Pseudomonadota > Alphaproteobacteria > Hyphomicrobiales > Devosiaceae > Devosia > Devosia sp. ZW T5_3. The sequence continues at coordinate 175,561 of NZ_JBJDRE010000005.1, read as the reverse complement.
GGTGACGATCGCGACGCTGGATTTCGCCTTTGTCATGCTGGCCGAATCCTCGCTGTCGTTCCTCGGCATCGGTATCCAGCCGCCCGACATTACCTGGGGCCTGATGGTTGCCCAGGGCCGCCCCTATCTGACGACCGCCTGGTGGCTGGCCTTCTGGCCGGGGCTATTGATCGTCATCACCACGCTGTCGCTGAACCTGTTGTCCAACTGGATGCGCGTGGCGCTCGACCCGTCCCAGCGCTGGCGGCTGGAAGCCCGGAGCACCAAAGATGAGTAACGCCCTGCTTGAAGTGCGCAATCTATCGGTCGATTTCCACACTGCGCGCGGCACGGTGCATGCCGTGCGCGATGTCTCCTGGAGCATCAATCGCGGCGAGACGCTGGCCGTGCTGGGCGAAAGCGGGTCGGGTAAATCGGTGTCAGCCTCGGCGGTGATGAATATTCTCGATATTCCGCCCGCCCAGATCATTGCCGGGGAGATTTATTTCGAGGGCCAGAACCTGCTCGCCATGAGCAATGAGCAGCGCCGCGCCATCAATGGCAAGCGCATCGCCATGATCTTCCAGGACCCGCTGAGCCATCTCAACCCGGTCTATCCGGTGGGCTGGCAGATTGCCGAGATGATGACGGCGCATGGCCGTCCGATGAGCGAGGCGCGCGCCCGTACTCTCGACCTGCTGAACCGGGTGGGCATTCCCGAACCGCATAATGCGGTGGGCAAATATCCGCACCAATTCTCCGGCGGGCAGCGCCAGCGCCTGATGATCGCCATGGCGCTGGCGCTCAAGCCCGATATCCTGATTGCGGACGAACCGACCACAGCGCTCGACGTAACCATCCAGGCCGATGTGCTGGCTCTGCTCAAGGAATTGCAGGCCGAGACCGGCATGGGCCTGGTGCTGATCACCCATGATCTAGGCGTCGTCGCCGAGATCGCCGACCGCGTGGTGGTGATGAGCCAGGGGCAAATCGTCGAGCAGGGCTCGGTGCGCGATGTGTATCACGCGCCCCAGCATGCCTATACGCAAAAACTGATCGGATCGGCGCCGGGCAAGGGGCAGATCAAGACGCTGGAGCCCGGCCTGCCGCTGCTGCTCGAGGCGAAGGCCTTGTGCAAGACCTATGGCCGCTTCACCGCGCTCAAGGATGTGTCGCTGACCCTGGCACGCGGGCAGAGCCTGGCCGTTGTGGGGGAGAGCGGATCGGGCAAATCGACGCTGGCCCGCGCCATCCTGCGGCTCGAGACCGCCGATAGCGGGGCCGCATTCTGGAAGGGGCAGGACCTGCTGGCGATGAGTCCGGCAGCTTTGCTGGGGGTACGCCGGCAAATCCAGATGGTGTTCCAGGACCCGACCCAATCGCTCAATCCGCGCATGTCGGTGTATCAGCTGATTTCCGAAGGCTGGGACATTCACCGGCTGATGCCCGACCGCAACCAGCGGCAGGTGCGTGTCCGAGAACTGCTCGAACAGGTGGGGCTGAGCGCCGAACATGCCAGCCGCTATCCGCACCAATTTTCGGGCGGGCAGCGCCAGCGCATCGCCATTGCCAGGGCATTGGCGCTCGAACCCGAACTGATCATCTGCGACGAGGCCGTGTCGGCGCTCGACGTATCGATCCAGGCGCAGGTGATCGCGCTACTCGATGACCTGCGCGAGCGGCTGGGCATTTCGTTCCTGTTCATCGCCCATGACCTGGGCGTGGTGCGGGATTTTGCCGATACCGTCATCGTCATGAAGGCGGGCGAAATCGTCGAGCGGGGACCTACCGAGCAGATTTTCAGCGCGCCGAGCCATCCCTATACCCAGCGGCTGCTGGCGGCGGCGCTCGATCCGGACCCGGATGTGCAGGCGCAGCGCCGCCTGCTGGCCACGGCACCGGCATGACGCGTCTGGTTATCATTGCCGACGATCTGACGGGCGCGCTCGACGCCAGCGCGCCCTTCGCCATGCGGGGGTTGTCGACGGTGATCGCGTTGGATGCGGAGGGCTTGCCCGAGGCGCTGGCCAACGGGGCCGAGATTGTCGGCGTGTCCACCGATAGCCGGGAGATTGCACCGGAGGCGGCGCGGGCGGCTGTTGCCGATGTGGTGTCGCGCCTGCCGCCGGGAATGCCGGTTTTCAAGAAGATCGACTCCCGGCTCAAGGGCAATATTGCCGCCGAACTGGACGCCATTCCGCATGGCAGCAGCCTCGTTGTCCCGGCTATTCCGGCCTTCGGGCGCTGGGTGCGTAAGGGGCAGCTGGGCGGGTTCGGGCTGGATGAACCGATCGATGTGGCGGCGCGGCTGGGGACGCATGCGGGCAAGGCCAGCATTCCCGATGCGGCGAGCCAGGAGCAGATCGCTGCGGCGCTGCGGATGCAGGAGCATGACCTGCTGATCGGCGCGCGGGGGCTGGCGGAGGCGCTGGCCGAGCAATGGTCGGACAAGGTTGTGCCGGCGCCGCAGCTGGCGCCGGATGGGCCGGTCATCTGTGTGATCGGATCGACCGATCCGATCACTGTGGAGCAGGCCGAAGCCTTGCGCGAGCGCTATCCCCAGCTGGCCTATATCGCGGCGCCGAATGGCGTGGCAGCGGAGCTGGTTAGCGGGCGCCAGACACTACTGCAGGCAGTCGCGGGTGCGGAATCAGCGGCGCCGGCGGTGGTTGCGGCCAATCTGGCGCGGGTGCTGCAGGAGCTTAAGCCGGCAGCGGGAACGGCTTTGGTGCTGTCGGGGGGCGCCACCGCGCAGGCGATCCTTGCGGCGCTGGGGATCGGGCTGATCAGTCTGGTCGGCGAGGCGCTGCCGGGGCTGCCTATTGCCCGGGCTGGCGGTTTCACGATAATCACCAAATCGGGGGGTTTTGGGGACAAGGACACGCTGGTCCGCCTCCTCGCGTCCTCCGGCGGGCACGAATGGGAGTGACACAAACCGTGATGTCAGATGGTCTCAACGTCAGACGCAGCCTTTCTGACGCGGTCTTCGACCGGATCCTGCGGGCCATCAAATCGGGCGCCTATGGCGTGGATGAACGCCTGCCCACCGAGCATACGCTGGCGGCCGAATTCCAGGTGTCCCGCCCCGTGGTGCGCGACGCCCTGCAACGGCTGCGCGACCAGGGCCTGATCTATTCGCGGCGCGGCGCGGGCAGCTTCGTGCGCGACCATGGCCTGCGCGAACCGCTGGGCTTCGGGCAGATGGAGAACCTGTCCGACCTGCAGCATTGCTACGATTTTCGCCTGACCATGGAGCCGGAAGCCGCCGCCATGGCCGCGCATCGCCGCACCGATCGCTCGCTGCAGGACATCAAAGCGGCGCTCGATCTCCTGCGCGACGCCACCAATCGGCAGGCGCACCGGGCCGATGCCGATTTCATGTTTCACCTAGGGATCGCCAAGGCTTCGGCCAATCCCTATTTCGCCACCGCCATGCAGGCGCTTGAAGAGCATATCGCGGTGGGCATGCGGTTTCACGGCATGTCGCTGCGCAGCACCAGTGATGGGCTGAACCATGTGTTCATCGAACACACGGCGATCTTTGAAGCCATCCGGCTGGGGGACGCCGAGAGTGCCCGCCAGATGATGAAAACTCACCTGACCGGCTCGCGCGACCGCCTGTTCGAGCCGCGCCAGGGGCGGGTTTAGCTGGCGCCTGGATGGCGCCAGCCAGGGCTCAGGCGACCTTGCGATAGCGTTCGGCCGGGGTGCCGCTAATGCTGGGGAGCATGCCGTGGCGGGCGGCTTCATAGGTTTCCCAGAGCGACAGATCGCCCAGCGGCGGAATGGTGACGGCTTCCTTGCGGTCAAAGCCGACCAGGGCCGCATCAACCAGATCATCGACTTCCATGACATTGGGCAGGTTATCGACATCGACACCGGAGCGGTCCCAGATCGCGGTCCGGGTGGCCGCCGGCACGACGGCCTGGACATAGATGCCCTTGGGGCCGACTTCGGCGGCGAGGCCCTGCGAGAAGGCCAGGATATAGGCCTTGGTGGCCGGATAAATGCCGGAGAAGAATTCGGGCATCATCCCGGTCGCGGAACCGACATTGACGATGCTGCCCTGGCCACGCTCGATCATGCCGGCGACAGCGGCCGAGGCGAGCAGCGTCGGTGCGGTGATATTGAGCTGGATCAGCCAGTCGAGATCAGCGGACGTAGCAGTCGAGAAATTGCCCGGCAGGTTGTCGCCGGCATTGTTGATGAGCAGGTCGATCGGGGCGCCAGTGCGGAGGCGATCGGCGATTTTGGCCAATTGGGCGGCGTCGGTGAGATCGGCCGTCAGGATCTCGACTTTGACGCCATGGGCGCTGGTGAGTTCGGCTGCCAGCTGTTCGAGCTTGGACGTGGTGCGCGCCACGATGGTCAGGTCATAGCCGCGGGCGGCGAGGCGGCGGGCATAGGTGGCGCCGATGCCGGCCGAAGCGCCGGTGATGAGTGCGGTGGACATGTGAGTACCTGTTGTAAACTGGGTTGATCGATGCCACATAGATGACGATCATCATCCTGATTGTCAAGATGATGATCATCATCTAATTTTTCAGCGGAGTTTTGAACCATGGGGACCAGCCAGCAACAGAAGGCACAGAGCCGGAAGGCCATCGTGGATGCCGCCGCGCATTTGTTCCGCGAGCGGGGCGTGGACGGGGTGAGCGTGGCGCAGGTGATGGACGCCGCGGGGCTGACGCATGGCGGGTTTCCGCGCCATTTCGCCAGCAAGCAGGACTTGCTCAACGAGGCGCTGGCCGACGCGCTGGCCAATGACGGCGGCTTTGTGCCGGCCGGCGATATAATGGCCTTTGCCAGCCAATATCTGACCAAGCAGCATCGCGACAATCCGGGCGATGGCTGCATCTATGCGACGCTGGGCACCGAAATCGCGCGGGGGCCGGCCGAGACGCGCCATGTGCTCAGCGACATGATCCAGAAGCAGGTCGATGCCTTTGCCGCCGGCGGCAAGGCGGAAAGCACCAAGGCCATCGGCAGCTGGGCGGCGATGATCGGGGGACTGATCCTGGCGCGCGTCGCCGACAATGAGGCGCTGTCCGAAGAAATCCTGCAGGCGACGCGGGACTTCGTGGGCGTGTGAGCCGGGCGCGACAAATCGACACTTTGCGGCAAATCGCCGGCTCTCACGACGGGGATGCCAGCGCCGTAGTGGCTCCAATGCCCTGAAAACCTGACCCCCGGCGATCAAATTTGCCGGGGCGTGCAACCGAAAGGCCGGGTCCGCAACACGACGGAACTGTGGCCGGGCCGACGCGTTGCGTCCTTGTCAGCAATGCGAGGAGACGGCGGATGGCGCGAGGTGAAAACGCTAGGGGTGCTGCATTTTGGTGGGCGATGCTGGTCGCCACCATCATCCTGGTCTTTGGCTTGCCGATCGCGGCCGGCGGGGTCTGGCTGATCGCCTTGGGCGGGTCCTGGTATTATCTGCCCGCCGGGATTGGCCTGCTCGCGACAGCCATCTTGCTCTATCGGCGGAGCAGCGCGGCGATCTGGGTGTATCTGGCGACCTTTATCGGCACGCTGATCTGGGCGCTGTGGGAAGCCGGGTTCAATGGCTGGGCGCAGGTGCCCCGGCTGGTGGCGCCGAGTGTGGTGCTCATTCTGGTGCTGACCACTCTGCCCGCTTTGCGCAAGGGCGATTGGCCTTTACGCCGTAGCATGGCCGCGGCGGCGGTGACGATCGTTGCGGGCCTGGGCGTGGTTGGTATCAGCCAAAGTGGCGTCGGGCGGCTGATGGCGCAGGAGAATGCGCCGGTGATCGAAACGCCGCCGGCTGAGCCTGCACCGGCGCTGCCCGATATTGCCCCGCCGGCGGCAGCGACACCAACTTATGTTACGCTCGAGACCGGGGTGGATTGGCCCGCCTATGGCGGCACGCATAAGGCGACGCGCTATTCCCCGCTCGAGCAGATCACCCGCGAGAATGTAGACCAGCTCGAACAGATCTGGGAATTCCGCACCGGGGACCTGCCGACCGATGACGAGGCCTTTGGCAACCAGAATACGCCCGTCAAAGTCGGCGACCGGCTTTATCTGTGCTCGGCACTGAACAAGATCACGGCGCTCGACGCGGCGACGGGCACGCAGTTCTGGACCTATGATCCGGTCGTCTCGACCGATGCTATTGGCTACAATGCGTCGTGCCGGGGGCTGGTCTATTTCGAGGACCCGACCGCACCGGCGGACCAGTTGTGCGCGACGCGCGTGGTGAACCTCACCCATGACGCGCGCATGATCGCCCTCGATACCGAGACGGGCCAGCCCTGCCCTGATTTCGGCAATGGCGGCATCGTCAACCTGCTCGAAGGCATTGGCGATACGGCGCCCGGCTTTTACGCACCGACTTCGCCGCCGACACTGGTGCGCGATGTGCTGGTCGTGGGCAGCCAGGTCAGTGACGGGCAGACGCGCGAGGCCCCGTCGGGGGTGATCCGCGGCTATAGCGCGGTGACGGGCGAGCTGGAATGGGCCTGGGATATGGGCCGGCCGGGCGAAACCGGGGCGCCGCCCGAGGGCGAGGTCTATACGCCGGGCACGCCCAATGTGTGGACCATTGCCTCGGGCGATGACGAATTGGGCCTGGTCTATCTGCCGATGGGCAATTCGGCCGTCGACTATTGGGGTGGCGACCGCTCGGAGGCGGAAAACACCTATTCGACCGCCATCGTGGCGCTGGATGTCGAAACCGGCGAGGTGCGCTGGCATTACCAGACCGTGCACTACGATGTGTGGGACTATGATCTGGGCGGGCAAGGCACGCTGGTGGATTTCCCCACCCCTGACGGGCCGGTTCCGGCCATCATCATGCCCTCCAAGCAGGCGCAATTCTATATCCTCAACCGGGAAACCGGCGAGCCGCTGGTCACCATCGAGGAGCGTCCCGCGCCACAGGGCGGTGTCGAGCCGGAGCGGCTATCGCCGACCCAGCCCTATGTGACGGACTTCCCCAATCTGCTCAAACCCGAACTGACCGAGGCGGATATGTGGGGCGCGACGCCGCTCGACCAATTGTGGTGCCGCATCCAGTTCCACCAAGCGAGCTATGCGGGGGTCTATACGCCGCCCACGGTCGACCAGCCCTGGATCCAGTTCCCCGGCTATAATGGCGGCTCGGACTGGGGCGGGGTGGCGGTCGATCCGACCAAGGGTATCATGATCGCCAATTACAACAACATGCCCAATTACAACCAGCTGGTGCCGCGCGAAGAGGTGGACGCCTTGGGCGTGCTGCCGATCACCGATCCGAACTATGATCCGGATACCGGATCCGGCTCGCATGGCAGCCTCAGCCCGCAGGCGCTGACGCCCTATGGCATCAGGGTCAATGCCGGCTGGCGGGTGCCGTTCACGGGCCTTCTCTGCAAGGAACCGCCCTATGGCGGGATTGCGGCGATCGATCTCAATACGCGGCAAGTGCTGTGGGACCGTCCATTCGGCTCGGCCCGCAAGAATGGTCCCTTTGGAATTCCCTCCATGCTGCCGGTCGATATCGGCACGCCCAATAATGGCGGTGGGGTGATCACGGCCTCGGGGCTGTTCTTCATCGCGGCGGCAACCGACGATATCCTGCGCGCCATCGATATCGAGACCGGCGAAGAGGTGTGGCAGGTGGTGCTGCCGGCGGGCGGGCAGGCGACGCCGATGACCTATGAGGCCGGCGGCCGCCAGATCGTGGCGATCAATGCGGGCGGGCACGACTTCATGGAAACCCCGATCGGGGACTATTTCATCGCCTATGCGCTGCCCCAGCAGGTTGAATAAAGCCATGAGCATTCCCCGGCACCAGGCCGGGGAATGCCGATCCGGATTTCACGACCGAGAGGATGCTTGATGGTTGCCGGCGCGGCGTTTTCCTATTCGATGAGCTATTGCGGCAGCCCGCCCGTGCTCGACACGCTGTGGGCGCGCTGGAATTTGGACCCGGTTCTCATCGCTATGCTGGTGGGCTGCGCTTTGCTCGGCATGGCGCTGTTGCGGGGGGCGGACGACAAGCGACAAATTGCGTTTGCGCTGGCGTGGTTGGTAGCCGTCGTGCTGTTCGTCTCCCCGCTCTGCGCCCTGACGGTGGCGCTGTTTTCCGCCAGGATTGCCCATCATGGCTTGCTGATGATGGTGGTGGCGCCACTGCTGGTGCTGGCCATGCCGCGGGGGTGGAGAGCGCCGCTGGGTCTGTTGCCGGCGCTGGTGCCGTCCAGCATCATGCTGTGGCTCTGGCATGTGCCGGATTTTTACGCGGCCACGTTCCAGCATCCAGCGATCTATTGGGCAATGCAGGTGAGCCTGCTCGGCTCGGCCTGCTGGTTGTGGCTGGCTCTGTTGCGGGGGCCGGCGCTGCTGTCAGGCGGGGCGGCGCTGGTGTCCTCGATCCAGATGGGCCTCCTCGGGGCGCTGCTGGTGTTCGCGTCGCAGCCGCTTTATCTGCCGCACCTGGCGACCACTTCCACCTTCGGGTTGACGCCGCTGGAGGACCAGCAATTGGCCGGGCTGATCCTGTGGGTGCCGGCCAATGTGCCGCTGCTGATGCTGGCTTTGTGGCGATTACTGGAAAGCCTGGGCGGCAGGGCGGGCGTCACTCATGCTCGATGACTGGCTGAGCGTCGTGGTCAAAGCCATTCATATCGGGGCCATCGCCTTCTGGTCGGCGGGACTGATCGCCCTGCCCTTCATGTACCGGCAACGCGCCGGGCTCGAGGACCGCGCACTGTACCGGCTGCATGCCTTTACGCGCCGACTCTATGTGGGCGTGGTGTCGCCTGCCGCCTTCCTCGCCATCGGCTCGGGCACGGTGCTGATATTCCTGCAGGGCACCTACGAGGCCTGGTTTTCGGCCAAGCTGGCGCTGGTGGCGGTGCTGGCGGGCATCCACATTTTTTCGGGGCTGATGGTGCTCAAGCTGTTCGAGCCGGATGGGCGCTATCCGGCATGGCGCTTTGCCATGGTGGTGCCGGGGACGCTGCTGGTGATCAGCTCGATCCTGGTGCTGGTGCTCGGCAAGCCGGTGCTGACCATGCCGAGCGAGATGGCGGCGTTCTTTGCGCCCGGCGCGCTATCGAAAATGGCCGGCGGGCTTATTGGCGGGTGGATATGAGCAGGCCCACGCCATGATCGAACACCAGCTTGCCGCCATGCCAGCCGGCAAATCCGGTGGCCACGCTGGCCAATGCGGACAGCACCAGGCCATTGGGCAGGATCTGCTCGGGCCAATAGAGGCGCAGCCCGGCATTGGCACCGGCCACGGCCAGCAGCACCATGGCGGCCACGGCATGGTTCCAGCTGGCGACGCGCACCCTGATGCCCGGCACGGCCAGCAATTCCAGCGTGCCTACAATGGCGGCCAGCACGCCGAAAATGAAGGCGGCGCTGGCCGACCAGAGGCCGACATCGACCCAGAACGGATCGCCGGTCCACCAATAGATCAGGTCGATCCCCAGGGTGCAGATGACCAGGGCAATGGGGAAATGCACCAGCATGGCGTGAATGGGATGGCCGGCAACAGCGATGGCCGAGCCGATATCCTTTTCGGCCACGGCGCGAATGGCGGGATTGGGATGGTCGGCGCGCGCTTCGGGCGGGTTCTCCCCGGCCGCCGTTTCGCTGATCTCCTCGTCGGTTTCCTGCGCCATCTAAAAGCCTCCGGGCCGAAACTGGTCCTGCTTGGGCCAACGTGTGTGACCCTGTCCGGTTGCAGCGGCGCCTTGTCGGCGCTCGATCCGGCCGGGCCGCGGGCGCAGAATCTGGCGACGCTATGGTGGATCATGCTGGCGGGTTCGGCCGCACTGTTCGTGCTGGTGATGGGCCTGTTGGCCCTCTCCTACGTCAGGCCGCAATGGCTCTCCCGGCTGAGTGCTGCGCAGTGGATTGTCGGCGGGGGCCTCGTCCTGCCGCTGCCCATTCTGATCCTGCTGACCGGCACGGCCCTGGTGCTGGGGGAGCAATTGCTGCCCAGGGGCGCGGCGCCAATCTCGGTGGAAGCGCATGCCGAACGCTGGGCCTGGCGGTTTGGCTATCCCGGCAGTGATTTGGCGGATGACGGCACGCTGCATATTCCGGCGGGGGAGCCCGTCGATGTCATGGTGACCGCGGCCGACGTCATCCACTCCTTCTGGGTGCCGCGGCTGGGCGGCAAGATCGATGCGATCCCCGGGCGGCGCAATGTCATCCGGCTGGAAGCGGACGCGCCCGGCATCTATTGGGGCATTTGCGCGGAATATTGCGGGCCGGGCCACGACACCATGATGTTCCGGGTGGAGGCGCATCCGATGGCGGAGTATCTGCGGCTGCGCGGGGGGACCTCATGAGCGCGCCGCTATCGCCCATTGCCCTCCACAAGCAGTTGTCGCGGATCTGGGGAACGCCACCGGGCTGGGGGCGGCTGTCGAGCGTCAACCACACCATTCTGGGCAAGCGCTTCATGCTGGTGGCGCTGTTGTTCTTCGCCGTTGGCGGGCTATTGGCCATGCTGATCCGGGCGCAGCTGGCGACGCCGCATAGCGCCTTTATCGGGCCTGACATCTACAACCAGCTGTTCACCATGCATGGCACGGTGATGATGTTCCTGTTTGCCATTCCCATGTTCGAGGGGCTGGCCATTTATCTGTTGCCCAAGATATTGGGCGCCCGCGACATGGCGTTTCCGCGCCTCACTGCCTATGGCTTCTGGTGCTACGTCATGGGGGGCAGCATTCTGATTGTCGCCATGCTGGCGGGGGTGGCGCCCAATGGCGGCTGGTTCATGTATACCCCGCTGTCCTCGCGGCCCTTTACGCCGGGCATCAATGCCGATGTGTGGCTCCTGGGCATTACGTTCGTTGAAATCTCGGCCGTGACTGCCGCCATCGAGATCGTGGTGTCCATTCTCAAGATGCGGGCGCCGGGCATGGCGCTGGCGCGCATGCCGCTGTTCGGCTGGTACATGCTGATCACGGCGGGCATGATGGTGGTGGGGTTTCCGCCGCTGATCCTGGGCTCGATCCTGCTCGAGCTGGAACGGGCGTTCGGGCTGCCGTTTTTCGATCCGGAGCGGGGCGGGGATCCGCTGCTGTGGCAGCACCTGTTCTGGCTGTTCGGGCACCCGGAAGTCTACATCATCTTCCTGCCGGCGGCTGGGGTGCTGTCCACCATCATTCCGGTGTTCGCGCAGCGGGCCATATTGGGCTATCGGGCGCTGATCGCGGCCATTGTCGCCATGGCCTTCCTGTCCTTCGGGCTGTGGGTGCACCACATGTTCACCGTGGGCATTCCGCATCTGGCGCTGGCGTTTTTCTCGGCGGCGAGTGCCCTGGTGGCCGTGCCCACCGCCATCCAGATCTTTGCCTGGATCGGCACCCTGGCCAGCGGACGGCCGCGCTGGGACGTGCCCATGCTCTATGTCGCGGGGTTTTTCGCGGTTTTCGTCATGGGCGGGTTGACCGGGGTGATGCTGGCCATGGTGCCCTTCAACACCCAGGCCCATGACAGCTATTTCGTCGTGGCCCATCTACATTATGTGCTGGTGGGGGGCTTTGTGTTTCCCATGCTGGCGGCGCTTTATTACTGGCTGCCCCATATTACCGGAAGGCAGAGCCTTTATCGGCTCTCGGTGCCGGCCTTCTGGCTGATCCTGATCGGGTTCAATGCCACATTCTTTTTCATGCATGTGACGGGGCTGATGGGCATGCCGCGACGCATCTCGACCTATCCGTCCAATTGGGGCTGGGACTGGCTCAATCTGCTGTCCTCGGTCGGAAGCTTTATCCTGGCCATGGGATTTGCCCTGGTCTTGGCGGACCTCGTGCTGCAGCTGCGGTTCGGCAAGCCGTTCCGGCGCGATCCATGGCAGGCAGCAACGCTCGAATGGGCCATGCCCACCCCGCCGCCGCATTACGCCTTTGCCGCGCTGCCGCGGATCGAACGCCGGGCCGACCAGTTGCTTCCCGCCGAGATCGGGCCGGTGCTGGCGGGCGGCAATGGCTATCTGGGCTTTGCGCGTGACGGGCAGATGGAAACACTGGGCGTGGACATGGTCAGCGGTGAGGTCGAGCATGTCATCGTGCTGCCGCACCCGACCTTTCTGCCGCTGTGGACGGCTCTGGCGACGGCAGCGTTTTTCCTGGCCCTGCTGTTCGGGCAATATTGGCTGGCGCCGCTGGCTGCCGTGGTCGTGGTGGCATTGTTCCTGTGCTGGCCAAGCCGGCTGGGCCGCAGGCAAGACCTGGGGTGGGTCGATATCGGACGGGGGGAAACCGTGCCCTATGATGGCGAGGCCAGCGGCAATATCTGCGTACTCGCCAACCGGACGGCGCTGGTCACCAATGCAACGCTGTTTGCGTCGCTGCTGTTCGGCGGCCTGTTCCTGGCGGTGGTGGCGCCCAATTGGAGCGCCATGCCCGGCGCAGGCTTATCGGTCACCAGCGCTGTGCTGGCCGGTGCCGGGACGGTTGCCGGCGGGACTGCCGGCTATCTGGCGCGGCGGGCCAATCGCGCGGGCCGTTCGCCGGTCGCCTGGCTGGCCGCCGCTATTGTCACCCAGCTTTTCGCGGCAGTGGTGCTGGCAACGATGATGGGCGGCATGGGCGATCCGCGCCAGCATGCGCGGCTGGCGGTGATCTTCGTCACCATGGGATATTGTGCGCTGCATTGCGCCATCGGCGCGCTGATGGCGGGGCAGGCCATCTGGCGCTGGCGCCAGGGCTATGTCTCGGCCCGCCGGGCCACCGACCCGGAACTCGCCATGCTGTGGAACCTCTATGCAGCGGCGGCCATCGTGCCGGGCCTGTTGCTGACCTTGGTGCTGGGGGCGATGCAATGAGCGGGCAAAGCCGCCGCGCGCTGTTGCTGCTGGTTGCCGGCTTTTCGCTGTGGGCACTGGCCTTTGTCGTGCTCTACGCGCTGCAGGCGCTGGGCTGCGCCTATAGTTGGCCGCAGCATCGCCTGATCATGATCTCAGCTTATCTGCTGGCAATATTGGCCATGGCCTGGTTGGCCTGGGCCACGCCGCATTGGGCAGGCGACAAGGGCGTTTTGCCGATTGCCGCAAAATGGGCCAACCGGGCAGCGCTGGCCGCAACAATACTGATTTTGCTGCCGGTTAGCTTCGCTTCCGCCTGCATTTGAAGCGGCCTGATATGGCCCCCGTGTCGGTCAGTCACAAATTCATATTGTAGTACTATTGGGAAATGTGGTTATTCTGGTGGGGAGGGTCTGGGAGGAGCCTCCATGCATCGGAATACTGTGCGAAGTGACGGCCGCGTGCCGCTCGCTGCCGCAGATGCATAGCTACATTACGTGCCAATAGGGGGAGTGTTGTGGCGTTACTGGAAATCAACAAGGTGACCAAGGAGTTCGGGGCGATCCGGGCCCTGTCCAATGTCAGTTTCTCGATTGAGCCGGGCGAGGTGGTCGGGCTGATGGGGGATAATGGCGCCGGCAAATCGACCCTGGTCAAGATCATCTCCGGCATCTACCAGCCCACCTCGGGCTCGCTGGCCTTTGAAGGCACGAGCGCCCATATCGGCAGCCCCGGGGAGGCCCGCAAGCTGGGGATCGAAACGGTCTACCAAGACCTGGCGCTGGCCGACAATCTGACAGCGGCACAGAATATCTTCCTTGGCCGCGAGCTCAAATACCATGTCGGCCCGTTCCGCTTCCTGCGCCACAATGCGATGAACCAGCGGGCGGCAGAATTGTTTGCCGAACTCAAATCGGAAACCCGCGCCGACGATTATGTGCGCCAGATGTCGGGCGGCCAGCGGCAGGCGGTGGCCATTGCCCGCACCAGACTGGCCGACGCCAAGGTCATCCTGATGGACGAGCCCACGGCGGCCATCTCGGTGCGCCAGGTGGCCGAAGTACTCAACCTGATCCACCGGCTCAAGGATGCCGGCATTGCAGTGATTCTGATTTCCCACCGCATGCCCGACGTGTTCGCCGTCTGCGAGCGGGTGATCGTCATGCGGCGCGGCACCAAGGTGGCCGACAAGCCGATCGGTCAGACATCGCCCGAAGAAGTGACCGCGCTGATTACCGGCGCCAAGGAAGCTGCATGATGGCCAATATCGATACGCAGGGCTTTTCCAATGTTCGCCGCACGCGTTTCTGGCAGAAGGGGTTTCTGGCCAGCCAATCGGCCTATGTGCTGGGCGCGCTGGTCGTCATCATCGTGGTGATGAGCCTGCTCTCGCCCAATTTCCTGACGGCCGGCAATATTTCCAATATCACGCGCAATTTCTCCTTCATCGCCATCGCCACTTTGGGCATCACGCTGGTCATCATCACCGGGGGGATCGATCTTTCGGTCGGCTCCACCATGGCGCTGTCGGCCACGGTCACCTCACTCATCATGGGGGCGCTGGCGGGGGCGTCCTTTGCCCTCTTTCCCGGTGGCGCGCTGATCCTGGCGCTGTTGGGCGGGCTGGGCGTTGCCGCGCTGATCGGGCTATTGAACGGCTTTGCCATCGCCAAGCTGAAGCTGAGCGCCTTCGTGACGACGCTGGGCACGCTCTCGATCGTGCGGGGGCTGACCTATGTGGCCACCTATGGCCGCGGCACGTTTCCAGCGGGGCCGGACAAGGACCTGTTCCTGCTGGTCACGGCCGGCAAGCTGTTCAACGTGGTGCCGATCGCCTTCGTCTATCTCATCATCTGCGCCATCGCCATGTGGCTGGCGCTCACCCATACCGCCTGGGGACGGCATGTCTTTGCCATCGGCAGCAATGAAAGCGCCGGCCGGCTGACCGGCGTCAATGTCGATCGCGTCAAGATCCAGGTCTATATGCTGTGCGGGCTGGCGGCGGGCTTTAACGGCATCATCATTTCGGGCTGGCTCGGCTCGGCGCCGGCAAACCTGGCCACCGCGTATGAGCTGACCATCATCGCCGCCGCCGTGATCGGGGGCGCCAATTTGGCTGGCGGCGTCGGGGGCGCGGCCGGGGCCATTATCGGCTGCGTGCTGATCGAGGTGATCCGCAACGGCCTGGTGCTGGCGCGCGTCGATCCATATTGGCAGCAGACATTGGTGGGCTGCATCATCGTGGCGGCCGTGCTGGTGGATCGCCTCCGTTCCATGCGGAACGGCTGAAATCGCCGTCGCGTGGCGAGGAGGTCGCGCGGCGGTGTAGGGAGGCCGGCAGAATTCTCTGCTGGCGAAAAGTGACCGGATATCCGGTTTTTGGGAGGACAAAAATGAACAAGTCTATTCTCGTGCTCGGCACGATCGCGTCGCTGCTGCTGGGCGGCACCGCCTTTGCCCAGGACAGCCTGGTTTTCGCGGTGGTTCCCAAGGCGATGAACAACCCGTTCTTCGATCTGGCCCGCGATGGTTGCGAAGCCCGCGCCAAGGAATTGGGCAATGTGACCTGCACCTATATCGGGCCGGTGGAACACGAAGCCGCCACCCAGGCGCAGATCATCGAAGACCTGATCACCCAGGGCGTCGATGGCCTGGCCATCTCGGTGTCGGACATTGCGGCGGCCACCACCGTCATCAACCGCGCCGTGGAAGCGGGCATTCCGGTCATCACCTTTGACAGCGATGCGCCCGATAGCCAGCGCTCGGCCTATGTGGGCACCGACAACAAGCAGTTCGGCACCGCGCTGGGCGAATTGCTGCTGCAGGTCAAGCCGGATGGCGGCACCTATGGCATGATTTCGGGGGGTGCCGCGGCGCCCAACCTGGCGCTGCGCGTCGATGGCGTGCGTGAAGCCCTGGCCGGTTCGGCCTGGACCGAAGTGCCGGGTTCGCCCACCTTCTCCAATGACGACATTGCCCTGGCGGTGCAGCAGATGGGCGATCTCAAGACCGCCAATCCCGATATCGACGCCATCGTGCCAGTTGGCGGCTGGCCGATGTTCGCCCCCGACGGCTGGAAGAACTTCGTGGATGGCTTCAAGGCCGATGTCGACAGCAAGGCGCTGGCCCTGGTCGTCGCCGACACCCTGCCCCAGCAACTCCAGCTCTTGAGCGAAGGCTATGCGCATGGCCTGGTCGGCCAGCGCCCCTATGAAATGGGCCAGGTCGCCATGGACACGCTGCTGGCGCTGACCAAGGGCGAGACGGTGGAAGACATCATCTATACGGGCGTTGATGTCGTCACCGCCGAGAACGTGGCCGACTTCCTGAAATAGGCGCGTCACGCTCAAATGCGGGCCGCCAGAACCCAGTTCGGCGGCCCGCATGCTGCTTGCACTATCGCCCGACGCCGTCAGCGGCGCGGAGCGGGCCGGCGGGCAAACACCTCCTTGGCGGCGAAAAGCCCGTTGAGCGCGGCCGGGAAGCCGGCATACACGGCCATCTGCATGATGATCTCGGTGATTTCATCATGCGTCAGGCCGACATTGAGGCCCGCCTCGATATGCACTTTCAATTGCGGGGCGGCATTGCCCATGGCCGTCAGCGCGGCAATGGTGGCGATTTCGCGCGCCCGCAGATCAAGCCCGGGACGGCTATAGATATCGCCGAAGGGAAATTCGAGCACATAGCTGGCAAAGTCGGGCGCGATGTCTGCCAGGGACGCCAGGACCTTCTCCCCGGCTTCGCCATCGATCTCAGCGAGCGCGCGCCGTCCGCGTTCCAGCCGGCTTTCGCCGACGCTGTGGTGGTGTTGCGTCATAGTCCTTCATCCTCTGTTCCAGGCCGGCATATCCGGCAATCTTGGTGTCGAGGGCGAGAAGCGAGGCCTGGAGTTCGGCCAGATGGGTGCGGACACGCTCACGGTGCTGTTCCAGCAATTCGCGGCGCTCCGCCTCTGTACTGACGCCGCGTTCCCGCAAGGCTGCATAGCGCAACATCTCCCGGATCGGCATCCCGGTCGTGCGCAGACGGCCAAGAAATTCAATCCAGATCAGGATTGATGCGTCGTAGTCCCGTTGGCTCGATTGGTCCCGGTCGGCATAGGGCAGCAGCCCGATCCGCTCATAATAGCGGATGGTATGGGCCGACAACCCCGAACGCCTGGCCAGTTCCCCGATCTTCATGAGCATCCCGTTCTCGTCACGACGCAAAGACAGATACGAGTTAGAGCGCACTCTAAATCAAGGGCATTTTGGGTCACGGGGGCAGCGCGCCACGAGCCATATGGCGAGGTTGTTTGCAGAACGCCGGCGTGCGGGCCGCTGATTCTTTTGCGGCGCTGGACGGCGGCAGCGAGCACTGACCCGTGCTATCGCCCACCTGCCGGCGAGGTTGACGTGATCAATTTGAGCCTTGCTAGTTCTGATACGTGGCATCAGCCGGGGTGCAGATCAAAGCGGCGGGCGCAATCGCCGTCAGCTTTTGCCTACTACGCCCCAAATCCCGAACCTCCGCTGCCACCATCACACGGCCCTGCAGACTTCATACCTTCGGCCTCTGCCTTTGGAGGGCAGCGCTCTATCCAGCTGAGCTACGGGTGCATCCGTGCGGCGGGGCGGACCCCGGCTGAACGGGGTGCAAACTAGCTAAAGAGTGGGAGCCGCGCAACGGGGGGGAGCAAGAAATCCAGTATCGTGCGGCACTAGCAGGTTTTAGTGGGACGTGGCCGCCCATCAATCGACGTCTCGCTCGGGATTGGCGCCTGGCGCCACTTCACCTTGCCCGTTCGAGGCGGTGTTCAGTTTGAGAACGTCTCCATAGCCAAGATCCCATGGTCCTTGGCTGGATTGTCCAGGTAAATCGGTTGCAGTTGCAGCCGTTGAAAGAAGGATCACCCGGACAAGGCGGGTAATGACGGAGGCAGCAGAGTAAGCAGCGACGCCCTTCGAACTGAACCGCGCGCAAGACAACGCGGCCCAGTAAGCCGGTTGTCACTATCCGGAGAGGACGCGCGCTTGGGCCGGGCAGGCGCTGTCCGCTGCGTTGTCGCCGCCACTTGCCCCGCCATCTCTCTGCCTTCCTGCCATTGCGGAAGGATGGAGGTGGGGCAGAGCTTTTCGCCAGTCTGGCGTTCGTGGCAGGCGCAGCACCCTCATCCTGACCCTCCCCGCAAGGGGAAGGAAATTGGATCGGGGCTCCCGCGACCTGTCGGAACAGGCACCTCCGCCCGCGCCCTCCCCCGATTTTGCCATCAAGCCGCCCTGATTTGTCCTTATCGCGCTGGGGGCCTGGATGGCTGCGCGGGCGGTTTTGCCCGTTGCGCCGGGTTTATGGTTAAAATCGTAACCATTTTTTCAGGCCGGCACTCTATCGCGCCTCCTATGGAAACGGTCTAGGATGACCTTATGGCAGATGCACAGATGTTTGGGATGAAGGCGATCGGCGCGGCGGCCATGCTGGCGCTTGTGGTTTCGGGCTGCTCGATGGGGTCGCTCAAGCCTGCCCCCGGCCCGGCGACGGCGGCCATTGCGGCGCTGGCGCCCACGCAGGCGGGCCATGTGCCCAAGGCCGATGCCGTGCCAATGGCGCCGCAGGCGCTGGGCTATGCGGCCAGCGGAAGCCTCGATGGGCTGATCGCGCATTATTCCCAGCAATATAGCGTGCCCGAAGCCTTGGTGCGCCGCGTGATCGTGCGCGAAAGCAATTACAATCCGGCGGCGCGCAATGGACCCTATTACGGGCTGATGCAGATTTCCCACGCCACCGCCAGCGGCATGGGCTATCGCGGCTCGCCTGGCGGGCTGCTCGATGCCGAGACCAATCTGCGCTATGCGGTGCGTTACCTGGCCGGCGCCTATGTCACGGCGCGCGGCAATCATGACCAGGCCGTGCGGTTCTATGCCGGTGGCTATTATTACGATGCCAAGCGGGCGGGGCTGTTGGCGCAATCCGGGCTGCGCTGAGACTTAGGCTCGCCGCTTACACTTGAGCCTTGGGGCTCTCATTCACCCCACCCTCAATCCCTCCCCATCGAGGGGAGGGAGGCGCAGGCTCAGTCCTCACGGTTCCATCGTCCCCTCCCCCTTGTGGGGCGGTGGGGGCCTACGGGCGCAGAAACCAGCGTGTTTTTCCCGTCATTCCCGTTGCGCCAATAGCCGCGCGATCTGCGTCGCCAGATCGGTCTGCTGATAGGGCTTGGCAAGCCGGGGCAGATCGGTGCTGGTGCCGCTGGGCAGGTCGGCATAACCGGTGGCGAGCAGGATCGGCAGGTCGGGGCGCAATTCCCGCGCCTTGCCGGCCAGCTCCACCCCGGTCATGCCGGGCATGGCATAATCGGTGATCAGCATATCCACCTGTTGGCCGCTGCCCAGGATTTCGAGCGCCTGCTTGCCCGAATAGGCTTCGAGCGCGGTATGGCCGAGATCTTCCACCATATCGACGGTGTTCATGTTGATCAGCGCATCGTCGTCGACGACCAGAATGGTCGAGGCCGGGGCATCGGTGCGTTCGGGCGGCATTTCGCTGACCTCCGTGACGGGTGAGGTGGAAACCGGCAGCCAGAGTTCGGCAGTGGTGCCTTCGCCGGGTGCCGAGATCAATTTGAGGGCGCCATCCAGCTGCACGGCCAGGCCATGCACCATGGAGAGGCCCAGCCCAGTCCCCTTACCCAATTCCTTGGTCGAAAAAAACGGCTCGATGGCGCTTTTGAGCGTTTCGGCATCCATGCCCGAACCAGTATCGGCCACGCCCAGGCGCAGGAAGGGGCCGCTCAGGCCCAGCCGGCTATCGCTGCCATCCATCTGGTTGAGCGAAATGGTCAATTCGCCACCGTCGGGCATGGCGTCGCGCGCATTGACCGCCAGGTTCAAGATCGCCAGTTCGAGCTGATTGGGATCGACCCGGGCCGGCGGCAGGTCGGGCGCCAAGTCATAGCGGATGGTGACGATGGTGCCCAGCGAGCGCTCCATCAGGCCGCGCATGCCCTCGAGCAATTGGGCCAGGTCGGTCGGCTCGGGCGTCAGTTCCTGCCGACGGGCGAAAGCCAACAGCCGCGCCGTCAGCGAGGCACCGCGCTGGGCGCCCTGCAAAGCGCCGTCGATGAAGCGGCGAATCTGCGGATCGTCAGGCAGGCGCTTGCGCAGCAACTCCAGATTGCCCTGCACGGCGGCCAACAGATTGTTGAAATCATGCGCCACCCCGCCGGTCAGCTGGCCGATGGTTTCCATCTTCTGGGCATGGCGCAATTGCTCTTCGGCGCGGTGGCGGTCGGTAATGTCGCGGAAAAACGCTGCCCCGCCCACGATCTGCCCATCGCCGCCGCGCAGCGGGGCATGCTGGCTTTCCAGCATCACCTGGCCGGCGGCAAGGGTGGTCAACTCGATCTCCTCGATCGGGCCGGAGACGCCGGCAAGCGCGTCGCGCAGTCGCGGCTCGATAATGTCGCCCTGTTCGCGGCTGAACACATCGGTCAGCGGCCGGCCCAGCACGGCGGGCGAAGGGAGCCCGAAAATGCGTTCCATCACCGGGTTCCAGATGGTGACGCGGAAATCGCTGTCATAGGCGACAATGCCGGCCGGCACGCTGGTGAGCAGCAGGCCCGACAACGCCCGCTCGCCGCGCAGGGCCTGTTGCGTGCGCTCGCGCTCGGTGGCCAGAGCCAGCATCAGCTTTTCGCGCTCAGCCTCGGCATTGCGGCGGGCGGTAATGTCGGAGACGACGCCCACCAGGGTCTCGGGCCGCCCATAGCGGTCGGGCAGCACGCGGGCGCGGGAATCCAGCCAATGCTCTTGGCCATTGGGCCAGATCACCCGATATTCGATGACCAGATCGGCCCCCGTGCTGATCGAATCGTGCAGCGCCCGCTGCACCCGCTGGGCATCGGGCGGGGCAATGGCGGCAATCAGGTCGGCATAGAGCAGCCTCTCATCGGCGGCCCTGCCATAGCAGGCCTTGAACTGTTCGGAGCCGTGCAGCACCTGCTCGGTAATGTCGAGCTCCCACGAGCCCATGCGGCCGGCCAGCAGCGCCGTCTGCAGGCTCTGTTCGCCCTCGCGCAGGTCATCCAGATAACGGCGCGCTTCATATTGCCGGCGGCGGCCGCGCAGCGCATTGCCCACCACATTGCTCAGCGCCTGGGGGTGGAAGGGCCGTTCGAGAAAAATCACATTGCCCAGCCGCGTCTCGAGCCCGTTATCGAGGCCGGCGGGAATGCCCTCGTCGCGGCGGGTCAGCACGATAAAGGGAAAATCGGACCAGGAAGGTTGGTTGGCGACCCATTCGAACAGCGGCCGCAGATTGTCGCCATGCAGGGTTTCATCGGCCAGCAGGGCCACCCCGGCGCCCTTGTGCAATTGCTCCACCAGCGGGTCGACATGGGTGAAGGTTTCCGCCGTCCAGCCGGCATTTTCCAGCAATTGGCTGGTCTGGGCGCCGTCACCATCCGCCAGGATCAATGCCCGTTCCGAACTGATCACGCCGACAGGCCCTCCGCGGCGCGGAGCATAGCCGTGGCGCAGCCGCCTCGGGCGGAGCGGCAAAGCCCCGTCGGGTTCTGCAGATGGCGCGGAATGCGTCGAACCATGTCGCCCAAAAGGCTTGCCCATACCAAAACAGCGGACCACCACAGCGATGATGGCGTAAAGCCAGCCAACGCCACAAGCCGGTTTTGGTTGCAGGGTTAAATGACCGGCAAGGCTTTTGGGCGGGAACAAACTCCCTTAAAGTCCCGCTCGCTTTACGGATCGGGAATCGCTTCATGCATCTGCTGCTCGTCGACGGCTCGGGTTACATCTTCCGCGCCTTCCACGCCTTGCCCCAGCTCAACCGCAAGTCGGATGGGCTGCCGGTCGGCTGCGTCCAGGGCTTTTGCAATATGCTCTACAAGCTCACCGAGGATCTCAAGGGCGAGGACGAGCCCACCCATATGGCGGTGATCTTCGATTATTCGAGCAAGACCTTCCGCGACGATATCTACCCGCAATACAAGGCGCAGCGCCCGCCCGCGCCCGAAGAGCTGGTGCCGCAATTCCCCCTGACCCGCGCCGCCACCCGCGCCTTCGGCATTCCGTCCATCGAAATGGAAGGCTGGGAGGCCGATGACATCATCGCCACCTATGCCTGCAATGCGCGCAAGGCCGGCGGCAAGGTCACCATCGTGTCCTCGGACAAGGATCTGATGCAGCTGGTGGAGCCCGATGGCTCGATCCGCATGCTCGATACCATACCCCGCCCCGGCCAGCCGCCGCTGCGCTGGATTGGCGTGGAGGAAGTGTTCAACAAGTTCGGCGTCGGCCCCGACAAGGTGATCGACGTGCAGGCGCTATGCGGCGACAGCGTCGACAACGTGCCAGGCGTGCCGGGCATTGGCGTCAAGACGGCGGCCGAATTAATCAACCAATATGGGGACCTCGAAAACCTGCTCGCCCATGTCGACGAGATCAAGCAGAATGCCCGCCGCGAAAAGCTGCGCGAACATGCCGAGCTGGCCCGCATTTCCAAGCGCCTCGTGACCCTGGCGCAGGATGTGCCGGTGGAGCTGGACCTGGGCGCCCTGGCGCGCCAGCCGATCGCTCCATCAGAGCTGTTTCCCTTCCTCAAGGCGATGGAATTTGCCACCATCACCAAGCGCCTGGCCGGCCTGCTCGATGCCAATCCCGACGATTTTGCTGCCGATCCGGAGATCGCCGCCAAGCCGGTGGCTGCTGTCGGCTTCGACAATACCGCCCGTGCCGAGGCCCGTGCGGCCCGCCAGGAGGCCACCGGCCGGGCCGGCAATGCCACCGTGCTGCACGCCGCCGACATGCATGCCCGGGTCAAGGCCATCCCGTTCAATCCGGATGCCTATGAAATCATCCGCGACGCCACCGCCCTGCAGCGCTGGCTCGACCTGATCCAAAACAATGGCCATGCGGCCACCGACACAGAATCCACCGGGCTCGACAACCAGACCGCGGACCTGGTCGGCATCTCGTTTTCCGTCGCCCCCGGCACCGGCGCCTATCTGCCGCTCGGCCATATCGAGGGCAATGACGACATGTTCGGCGGCGGGCGCGTCGAGGGGCAGATGGATATGCGCGAGGCGCTGGACATGGTGCGCCCCATGTTTGCCGACCGCTCGATCCTCAAGATCTTCCACAATGCCAAATACGATCTGGGTCTGCTCGCCCGCTATGACATTGCGGTCAATTCCATCGATGACACGCTGCTGCTGAGCTATTCGCTCGATGGCCCGCAATTCAACACCATGGCCGAGCTGTCCGACCATTGGCTGGGCTTTGCCGGCGTGCCCATCAAGGACCTCTTGGGCAGCGGCAAGACGCAGAAGACCTTTGCCCAGGTGCCGCTGGCCGATGCCGCCCGCTATGCCGCCGAGGACAGTGACATCACCATCCGCCTCTGGCAGGTGCTCAAACCCCGCCTGGCCGCCGAAAACATGACGGCGCTCTATGAAACCATCGAGCGCCCGCTGGCCCCGGTGCTGGCACGCATGGAGGGGCGCGGGGTTTCCATCGACCGCCAGATTCTTTCCCGTCTCTCGGGCGAATTCGCCCAGCGCGCCGCAGCCTTCGAAGCGGAAGCCTATGAGCTGGCGGGGCAGAGCTTTAACCTCGGCTCCCCCAAGCAGCTCGGCGAAATCCTCTTCGACAAGATGGGGCTGGACGGCGGCACCAAGACCAAGACCGGCGCCTGGGCCACCGGCGCCGGCGTGCTTGAGGAACTGGCGCTCAAGGGCGTGCCGCTCGCCCGCACCATTGTCGATTGGCGCCAGCTGACCAAGCTGATGGGCACCTATACCGATGCCCTGCCCCAATACATCAACCAGCGCACCGGCCGGGTCCACACCACCTATTCCCAGCATTCGGTGCTGACCGGGCGGCTGAGCTCCAACGATCCGAACCTGCAGAATATCCCGGTGCGCACCGAGGATGGCCGCAAGATCCGCAGCGCCTTCGTCGCCGCCCCCGGCAAGATCCTGGTCTCAGCCGATTATTCGCAGATCGAATTGCGCGTGCTGGCCCATATCGCCGATATCCAGGCCCTCAAGGACGCGTTCGAGGAAGGGCTGGACATTCACGCCATGACGGCGAGCGAAATGTTCGGCGTGCCGGTCCAGGGCATGCCATCGGACGTGCGCCGCCGCGCCAAGGCGATCAATTTCGGCATTATCTACGGCATTTCCGCCTTTGGCCTCGCCAATCAACTGAGCATTCCGCGCGGCGAGGCGGGCGATTACATCAAGACCTATTTCGAGCGCTTCCCCGGCATTCGCGACTATATGGAAGAGCAGAAGCGGCGGGTGAAAGCCGACGGCCATGTCAGCACGATCTTCGGCCGCAAGATCAATTTCCCCAATGCCAATTCGCACAATCCGAGCGAACGCAGCTTTGTCGAACGCGCCTCGATCAACGCCCCCATCCAGGGCTCTGCCGCCGACATCATCCGCCGCGCCATGATCCGCATGGAACCGGCCTTGAAGAAGGCCGGCATCGAAGCCGACATGCTGCTGCAGGTCCATGACGAACTGATCTTCGAAGTCCCCCTCGGCACCGAGGACACCGCCATGCCGGTGATCAAGACGGTCATGGAAGGGGCAGCGGAACCCGCCGTACGGCTAAGCGTGCCGATCCAGGTGGACGCGCACGCGGCGCATAATTGGGACGAGGCGCATTGAGTTCTGAGGACGAAGAAATCCTCACCGGCGGCGGCCGCACCGCCGTCAGCCGCAAGGGCGAAGTGGTCTATCGCCAGACCGGGCCTTGGGCGCAAACGGTCCACGCCCTGCTGCGTCACCTCGAAGAGGTCGGTTTCGCCGCGGCGCCCCGCTTGGTCGGCAGCGGCTTTGACGCCGAGGGCCGCGAAACCCTCAGCTTCCTCCCTGGCGCATCGCTCCATCCCGGCCCTTGGCCGGAAGCAGCCATGTTCAACCTGGGCAAGCTCCTAGCCGATCTGCACCGCGCCACCGCGAGCTTCCAACCGTCGCCCAACGCCATCTGGCGCGACTGGTTCGGCCGCACACTGGGCGATAATCCCCGCATTATCGGCCATTGCGACCTGGGCGATTGGAACATTATCGCCCAAAACGGCCAACCCACTGGCCTGATCGATTGGGAGCAGGCCGGCCCCGTCGATCCCCTGGTCGAACTCGCCCAACTCTGCTGGCTCAACGTCCACTTGTTCGACGACGACCTGCAGGCCCGCCTCAGCCTGCCCCCGCTGACCACCCGCGCCCGCAATTTGCGGCTCGTCACCGACGGCTACGGCCTAGCCGCCAAAGACCGCGCCTGCCTGGTATCGACGATGATCGAACTGGCCACCCACGATGCCGCCAATGAAGCGGTGGAGGCGAAGCTCACCCCCGAGAGCACAGGACCGGTCGAAGCCCTGTGGGCCATGGCCTGGCGCGGAAAGAGCGCAGCATGGATGCTGCGGAACAGGGCGGTGTTGGAGGGAGCGCTAGTTTGAGGGGCTTCCGGCCACGGAACTACCCACCAGCGCCCCCCACCCCCGATGTCACCCCGGCGCAGGCCGGGGCCCATCTTGAGATCGCGTAGCACGCCGCCAGATCGCCTAGTGGGCACCACTCGGGTCATCCGCACACCTTGCGGCTGGCGTAGCATCTCAGGATGGGCCCCGGCCTGCGCCGGGGTGACACCGAGTGTGGGGCAACGCGGTGGTAGAAATGACATCGACGGCCCCCTCACTCCCGCCCACCAATCTCCCACCACAGATCCGCCCAATCCGGATTGCGCTCCTCGATCAGCCGCTCCTTCCAGTCCCGCTTCCAATCCTTGATACGCTTTTCGCGCAGGATAGCCTGGTCGATATCCCCATGCGCCTCGAACCAGACCAGCCGCTTGCACGCATGTTCCTGGGTGAAACCCTGCACCAGACCTTCGCGATGTTCATAAGCACGCCGGACGAGGTCATTGGTGACGCCTGTATAGACCGTGCCGTGCTTGCGGCTCGCCATGATGTAGACGAAGTAGGTTTTGCCCATGAGTGAGAACAACATTGCATTTCGATCTTGTCACCTTGTGCCCAGAAAAACTCGATGTCACCCCGGCGCAGGCCGGGGCCCATCGTGAGATCGTGCAACGCGCCGCCAGATCGCCCGGTGAGCACCTTCCGGGTCACCCACACACCTTGCGGCTGGGGCAGCATCTCAGGATGGGCCCCGGCCTGCGCCGGGGTGACACCGAGCGTGGGATGACATCGTGGTTTGGTTCGGCATAATGCCCCCATGACCCCACCCATCTTCATTATCACCGGCGCCATGGCGGCCGGGAAATCCACCATCGCCGAAGCGCTTGCCAAACGCCTGCCCAAGTCCGTGCATCTGCGCGGCGATATCTTTCGCAAGATGATCGTCAATGGCGCGGCCGAGATGGGACCGGTGCTGGGTGCCGAGGCGCGGCGGCAGCTGGATTTGCGGCAGCGTCTCGCGACCGATGCGGCGCGGGCTTATCACGCGGCAGGGTTTGCTGTGGTCTATCAGGATATCCTGATCGGGCAGGATCTGGTGGCGGCGGTGGAGCAGTTGGCTGATCTGGCGCCGCAAGTGGTGGTGCTGGCGCCATCGGTCGAGACGTTGGCGCAACGGGATCGGACGCGGGCCAAGACCGGCTATGGCGAGAATTTTCCGCCCGATATTCTGGCCGAGGCACTGGCGCGCGAGACGCCGCGCCTCGGTCTATGGATCGATAGTTCGGCTATGAGCGTCGAGGCCGTGGTCGACGCCATTCTCGGCCACACTTAGCCGCTATTTATTGGTGCGGCCGCGATGGCGCGGATTGATGCTGCCATCGCCTTCGGTGCCGTTCATCACATCGCCCTCGACGGTGGAGCCGCCCTCCTCGTCCTCGAAGGTCGTTTCCTCCTGATCGATGCCGGACGTGGTCTGCCGATGCCCGGATTGCGCTTGAGGTCGAGATCGTTGGGTTTTGAGGTCTTGGGATGATGGTTCATGGCTCTTGCTCCATGCTTGGCCCTCATTGAGCCAACCGGCGAGGGCGCGAGAAGTTCCCCCCAAGCCGATCACATCGGGAAACCCTTGGCGCCGCGCCCGCGTTGGTCCCGATAGAAAAGGAGGACCATCATGGTTCAGCAAAGCACGACCCAGCCGCGCGGCACTGAGAAAACCACCGGCGCCCGCACCCGCGAACAGCAGAAGGCCATTATCGAGGGCCGGGAGAAGACCAAGGGCGCCCCGGTCGATCCACACGAAAAATCCATGGCCGAAGCGCGCAGCGAACAGGAACAGCCCGCCGGGGAATACGAAATCTCCCATGGCGACCGCTCAATCCGCCGCGGCGCCAACCAGGAAAGCGAACATATGAAACGCCGCAACGATAATTAGCGGCGGGTGGCACTCAGCCGCCCTGCGACGCGCTTGTATTGGTGCTCGCCGAAGCGCACAATGTATCATTGGACCGCCGCCTGGCGTGCGCCAGGGACGATCGCATGGCACATTGTCGGGCCGGGTAAACCGGCCGGGAGGACGGTATGCGCATCGGGTTCGCTTTTTTGCTTGCCGCGGTCATTTCGGCCGCGTTGGTGGTCAGCGTGTCGGCTGCCCCCAAAGTGCCCATTCCCCGGCCCGGGGCGGGCATGACCATCCAGGTCAATCCGGCTGTGGCGGCGCCGCCGACCACGGGTATTCCCCTTAACGAGAACGAATGCGAGGGGCTGGGCGGCAACGTCGTCCCCGACAAGGACATCTGCTCCAGCGGCGCCTATTGCATGACAGAGGACAAGGCCGGCAATCGCCGCCGCGTCTGCCTGAGCGTCTTCGTGCCCTAGGGAGGCAGACATGAAAGCCATTGCCATTGCCCTGTTCGCCTTGGTCATGCTGGTGCCCGCCACGGCCGCGCCATTGACCAGGCCCTTGCCGCAATCCAAGACCATGCCCTTGGCCACCGATATCGCTCCGGTGCCGCTGACCGAGAGCGAGTGCACCAATCTGGGGGGCAATGTTCGTTCGGCCACGGCCAAGGAATGCACCTCGGGCAAGGTCTGCCGCCGCGCCGATGCCGAGGGCGTGGTGCGCTCAGTCTGCATCAATGCGGTGAACTGAACAGGTTCAGCGCCGCGTCACGCTCACCAGCCGCCCCATGGCGCCCGGCGGAATGGCCAGCGTGATCACCACGCTGGCCGCCGCAACGATTTCGGGCGAGCGCTCGGCCCATTCGACCAGCACGATGGCGTTGGGATTATCGAGCAGGCCCAGTTCATCCACCTCACGCGGATCGCCCAGCCGGTAGAGATCGGCATGCAGCACGGGACCGCTTGGCGTGTCATAGGGCTGCACCAGCGCAAAGGTGGGCGAGGGTACGTCGAGCACGGGATCATTGGCGAGGGTGCGGATGATGGCGCGGGCCAAAGCCGTTTTCCCCGCGCCCAGATCGCCCTCAAGAATGACCAGATCACCCGGCGCGAGCGTCGCGGCCAATTCGGCGCCAAGGGCGGCGGTGGCGTCGTCGTCGGGGAGCAGCCGCTCCATTATTCTGCCACGCCTGCCATGGCGCTGTCGCGGGGCAGGTTGACGATGATGCGGCTGCCGCGGGGTTCGCGGCGCTCGGCCGAGATCACCCCGCCATGCAGGTTGACGAAGGTCTTGACGATGGCAAGGCCCAGGCCCGCGCCGCGCTGGCGGCCGCCGGCGGGGGCGTCCAGCCGGGTGAGGATGGCCGATTTCATCTCATCGGTCAGGCCCGGGCCTTCATCTTCGATAATGAACAGCATGCGTTCGGCGCGATGGCTGACGGTGAGCCGGATTTCCCCGCCTGGCGGGGAGAAGCGGGCGGCGTTGGACAGCAGATTGTACAGTACCTGCACGATGCGCGTGCCATCGGCGATGAAGGGGGGCAGGCGATCCTCGATATCGACCACCAGGTTAATCGGCTTTTCGCCCGACACTTCCGGGAAGGTCGCCGACAGCCCGGCCCGCGCCTTGTCGACCAGGCCATGCACATCGAGCAGTTCTGGCCGCAATTCGGCAATGCCGGCATCGACCGAGGCGAGGTCGAGGATATTGTCGATCAACACGCCCAGCGTTACCGAGGAGGCGCGGATATAATCGATATAGGAGCGCTGCCGCTCGTTGAGCGAGCCGCCTTCGCTGCCGGCCAACAGGTCGGCAAAGCCAATGATATTGGTCAAGGGACTGCGCAATTCATAGGAGACGTTTTCAACGAACGCATCCTTGAGCACGTCGGCGGCCACCAGCGCGTCGTTGCGCTCCTTGAGCACCTTGGAATAGGAGGCGCTTTCGGTGACATCGAGGAAGGTCATCATGGTCTGCCCATCGGGCAGGCGGGTAATGGCATAATCGAGCAGCCGCCCGTCGGAGCGGTTGAGCCGCCCGGTCTGGTCGGAGCGCGTGGGATTGAGATCGATGATGCCGCGCTTGAGGTCCCGCCAGATGCTGGCGCCATCCTCGGGAATGGCGCGGCCCGAGGCTTCGGCGATCTGGTCGATATGGGGGTTCTGCCCCAATTCGTTCATCGGCAGCTTCCACAGCGCCGATAGCCGCGGATTGGAGAGCGTCAGCCGCCCATTGGTGCCGAACACGGCGACGGCTTCGCTCAGCGCATTGATGGTTTCGCGCTGCACATTGGTAAAGGCCTTGTTGGTGCTTTCGAGCTTGAGCCGTTCGGTCAGGTCTTCAAACACATAGATCACCCCGCCATTGGCGCCGGCGGGGGCCGAAATCACCTTGATGGTGCGGCCATCGGGCAGGTGCCAGGGCTCGTTCTCATAGGCAGCGGTGCGGCTATAGGATTGCAGATGCTTGCTGCGCCAGGTCTGGTAATCCACCTGACTGGGCAGCATGCCCTCGGTGCGCAGCTTGTCCAGAATTGCGCGCTCATCGAGCCCGAGCACGAGGAAGCCGCCATTGAGATGCCAGAGATCGGCATAGGCCTGGTTGAACTGCACCAGCTCGCGCCGGCCATTGAAGATGGCGATCGGGGTGGCCAGCGCATTGATGATGCCCCCGATCTGGGCGACATCCGGATCGGCCGGCACGACAGCGGCCTCGAGCGGCCGCAGATAGCCGGCGCGGCCGCCATTGATGGCAAATTCGACCAGCTCGAACCGGCCCTGGCCGGGCCAGTCGACGCTCACGCGGGCGGGCTTGTCGGCGCCGGCACAAGCGGCGAGGTGGGTTTTCAGCGCACCATTTTCGAGCAATTCGGCGGGGGCGGCTTCGCTGCCGGATTTGTTCAGCGCCTTGGCGAGCGCGTGATAGGCCGGATTGGCAAAGATCAGCTTGTCATTGGGCCCGCGCAGGAAAGCGGGCTGGCTCAGCAGCGACAGGATGGCGCGCACGCTATCGGTGTCGCTCATCATGGCATTGGCCGCGGCGGCCTGTTCGGCGCTGGGCTGCAGGAATGCCGGGCGCAGGCGCAGCGCCACGCCGCCGCCCAGCACCCAGCCATTGGCGCGGATCAGCCGGCCGTCAATGGCGGTGAGGCTGGCGGAAAACGCCTGGCCATGCACGCGCAGCGCCTCCAGCGACTGGCCGAGTTGTTCGGCATCGTAATTGGCCAGCCAGGAATGGAAATTGAGAATGCTTTCGGGCTGCCGCCCGGTGGGCACCACGGCCGAGGTCTGCCCGAGGAATTTGGGCGTGCCGCTGGCATTGTCGGTCCACAATATGGTGACTTCGCGCGTGCCCGAGAGCAGGGCTTCATATTCGTCGACCAGCGCGCGGAGGCCGGCGACCTGTTCGGCGGCCTTGCGGCGGGCCTTCTTGCCATCGGCCTGCATGGTGCGCAGCACGGCCATGGCCAGCAGGGCAAAGGCGCCCGCGCCCACGGCGATGGCCAGCGGCGCCGCGCCGGCAAGAGTGGCCGTCGTCGGGCTCTGGGCCAAGGCGGGTACGGCTGTTGCCAGTGTCATAGGGGCTGCGGCCAATCCGCGGAATCCCCAATGCTTCCGGAAACGATCCGGCGCCATGCGCTGCCCTCGTGTTTGTTGACGTTCTGCCAAGTCCGCCCAAAAGCGGTACGCTTGCACTAGAGGGGCGACGCAAGCGGAACCATCGGTTCCCGCCACCCCGAACCGGCAGCGTGTCCCCGCGCCCCCGAATCACCCTGACCATACCGGCACGGTGAATCGGCTAAAAGAGTCTTAATGGACCTGCCCTGCCGACAAATGGCGGATATCGCCCCTTGACGGGGAACGAAGCAGAAACAAAAACGCCCGCAGCCAAGGCCGCGGGCGAAATGCCGAAAGGGCAAAAAACTCAGTAGCGGTATTCACCGGACTTGAACGGGCCGTTCTGCGGCACGCCGATATAATCGGCCTGAGTCTTGCTCAGCTTGGTCAGCTTGGCGCCCAGCTTGGCCAGGTGCAGTTCGGCGACCTTTTCGTCGAGATGCTTGGGCAGCACATGCACCTTCTTTTCCAGCTTTTCGCCATTGGTCCAGAGTTCGATCTGGGCCAGCGTCTGGTTGGCAAAGGAGGCGGACATGACAAAGCTGGGGTGACCGGTGGCATTGCCCAGATTGACCAGGCGCCCTTCGGACAGCAGGATCAGGCGCTTGCCATTGGGCTGCTCGATCAGGTCGACCTGCGGCTTCACATTGGTCCACTTGAAATTGCGCAGGCCGAGCACGTCGATCTCGTTATCGAAATGGCCGATATTGCAGACAATGGCCATGTCCTTGAGATTGCGCATGTCGTCGATCATCAGCACGTCGCGATTGCCGGTGGCGGTGACCACGATATCAGCGCGATGCGCTGCGTCTTCCAGCGTCACGACCTCAAAGCCTTCCATGGCCGCCTGCAGCGCGCAGATCGGATCGACTTCGGTCACCAGCACGCGGGCGCCGGCGCCGCGCAGGGATTCGGCCGAGCCCTTGCCCACATCGCCATAGCCGCAGACGATGGCGACCTTGCCGGCCAGCATCACGTCGGTACCGCGACGGATGGCGTCGACGAGGGATTCACGCGTGCCATACTTGTTGTCGAACTTGGACTTGGTGACCGAGTCATTGACGTTGATAGCGGGGAAGGGCAGTTCGCCCTTGGCATGCAGCTGATAGAGCCGCATCACGCCGGTCGTGGTTTCTTCCGACACGCCACGGATATTGGCGCGGATGGTGGAGAAGAAATTGGGCGAGGTCGCCAAGCGCTGCTTGATCGTGGCGAAGAAGATTTCCTCTTCCTCATTGCCCGGCTTGTCGAGGAAGGAGGCGTCCTTCTCGGCCTTGGCGCCGTTGAGGATATACATGGTGGCGTCGCCACCGTCGTCGAGGATCATATTGGGGGTGAGGCCATTGCCCCAATCCATCATGCGGTCGGTAAAGGCCCAGTATTCTTCCAGGCTCTCCCCCTTATGGGCGAACACCGGAATGCCGGCGGCGGCGATGGCGGCAGCGGCATGGTCCTGGGTCGAGAAGATATTGCAGCTGACCCAACGCACCTGGGCGCCCAAAGCCACCAGCGTCTCGATCAGCACGGCGGTCTGGATGGTCATGTGCAGCGAGCCGGCAATGCGCGCGCCCTTGAGCGGCTGGGCGGCAGCATATTCCTCGCGGATGGCCATCAGGCCGGGCATTTCGATTTCGGCGATCTGGATTTCCTTGCGGCCGAATTCGGCGAGGGAAATGTCCTTGACCGCATAGTCGGTCGATTTGGTGGTCATAGCGGGCTCCGCTTGGGCACAAGACTTCTGGCCTTTTGCTATAGCCAAGGCTGTGGCCGGGATCAACCGGATATAAAGATAAGTTTATATCACCTGCGGGTTGGCCCCCTGTTCAAATCCATCCACACCCACGGCGTCATTCCGGCGCAGGCCGAAATCCAGGTCCGTGGCGTCCCACAAACATCCAGCGCCGGGATGGCCTTCAGCATGGATTCCGGCCTGCGCCGGAATGACATTGTGGTTGAGCCACGCTCACTGCGCCCAAGGCACCCGCTCTGGTCCGCCTGCGGCCCGGATGACCTGATCGATGAAGTCCGACTTGCCCCGGGAATAGGCCCCACGATCCTCGCGGAAACGCGTTGCCAGATCCTCCTTGTGGGCCAGATAGGCGGCACTGACTTTGGCGTCATTGCGCAGGCAATCGCGGAACATGACGTGCCGGTGGACTTCATCGGCATTGTCATGGATGTGGAGGTGATGGGTGCGCTGTCCGGCCGGGTCCAGCTTGCGCAAAAACTTCCGGTGGGCGCTCGACACGTCCGGCCGGAACTCAAAACCGGCGCGTTCGAGCGCGGCAAGCGCCAGGGCTACTTCCCCCATATCCGCGACCAAGACGATGATATCGAGGATCGGCTTGGCGGGCAGGCCGGGCACGGCCGAGGAGCCGATATGGTCGAGCAGCAGCGGCGGCGGATCGAAACAGGCGGCAATGATCGGGGCGATAGTGTCAAACGCGCGCGGCCAGTCATCCGAATAAGGGACGAGCTCGACCGTCTCGCTCACCCCGCCGCCCCATCGCTATCCTCGTCGAACCCATTATTCACCAGCTCGACAATGGCCTCCAGCGCCTCGCGCGCCTGCTTGCCGCTGGCCTGGACCAAGATCGTACTTCCCGGCCCGGCGCCCAGCATCATCAGGCCCATGATGGAATTACCGGCAACCGAGGTGCCGTCCTTGATGACGGCGATAGTGGCGTCAAAGCATTCGGCGGTGCGCACGAAGCGGGCCGAGGCGCGGGCGTGCAGGCCCTTGCGGTTGACGATAGTCAATTGCTGGGCGACGGCCCGGCCGGTGCTGGCAGCATCCATATGGGTCTACCCCGCACTCAGGATCGAATTGGCGACGGTGATATATTTGCGGCCCGCTTCCTGCGCCAGGTTGACCGCTTCCTTGATGCTCATGTCGGAGCGGACGCGGCCGAGCTTCACCAGCATGGGCAGGTTGACCCCGGCAATCACTTCGACATCACGGTTCTGCATCACGGAGATGGCCAGATTGGACGGCGTGCCGCCGAACATGTCGGTCAGGATGATGACGCCCGAGCCATTATCGGCCTTGTCGACGGCGGCCAGAATGTCGTTGCGGCGATTTTCCATATTGTCGTCGGGACCAATAGCGATGGTTTCGCAATAATCCTGCGGGCCGACGACGTGTTCCAGTGCCGACTTGAACTCATTGGCGAGCGCACCATGCGTCACCAGAACCAGACCGATCATGCAACGTCCCCAGCCTGCCGAGATGCGCCTGCGTCGTGGCGCCGACGGCATTCCAGTATTGTCTGCCCCCTGCCCGCGCAAGGCCTTGTTTGGATAGCGCGCTGAGCCGAACCCGGCCCAAAGGCGCGAGTGAAGGGCAGTCTTGCCCCGGAGCGACAGGGATTCAAGTGGTTTTTTGTCACGACCGGCCCGCCGGCGGGTCCAGCGCGGCCAGAGCCTCACTTACCAACAGCATTTGATGCTCGAGCCCGATCAATCCGGCCTGCGGCACCGGCGCGCGGGGCACAGAGTGGCCCAAAAGCTCGGCCGTAAAGGCATGGGATTCGGGCATGCGCACCAGTTCAGGCACCAGATCGATGAGCAGATGCAGCGGCACCGGACTGCGATGGGGCCGGCTGAGGATGCCGCGCCCGCGCAGCTCGATCAGCCCGGCAATCGGGGCCGGAGCGCCCATTGTCAGCCCCTCGGGACCGGCACTGAGATCGACCCGATCATCGGAGACCAGCACCGCGTCCAGCCCCCGTGCCGCCCAGCGGTCGAGCAGGGACAGAGCCAGCAGTGATTTGCCGGAACCGGAGGGTCCGCGCAGCAGCAATCCCGCGCCCCCCAGCACGATCGCCGTGCCATGAATATTGAGGTTTTGGCGCATGGCGGGGTCTATTTGCGGGCCCGTGGCAACACAATCGTGAACACGGCGCCCGAGCGATCCTGCCGGTTGGCCGCGCGGATCGTCCCCTTATGGGCGTCCACGATCTGCTTGGAGATGGACAGGCCCAGTCCCGAATGGTCGCCAAAGCTCTCGGTGTCGGGCCGGTCGGTATAGAAGCGCTGGAAGATCTTGCCGAAATCCCCGGTAATGCCGCGCCCCTCATCCATCACCGTTATGGTGACATCGTCGGCGTCGGTGGCCAGCGTCACGGTCACCACGCCCCCTTCGGGCGAGAAGGACACGGCATTGTCAATCAGATTGGCAAAGACCTGCGCCAGCCGGCTTTCATGGCCATTGACGATGGCATTGCCCTTGCCGCTGCGCTTGCCCAGCACCACCGTGACATTGCGGCCCAGCGCCATGTCCTTCTGGATGCCGACCATGACGTCGGCCAGTTTTTCCACATCGATCCGATCCGAGCTTTCGCGCGCCAGTTCGGCATCGAGCCGGCTGGCGCTGGAAATATCGGTGATCAGCCGGTCGAGCCGTTTGACGTCATGCTGGATGATGGCGTTGAGCCGGTCGCGATCCTCGGCCCGCTTGGCCAGCGGCAGGGTTTCCACCGCCGATCGCAGCGAGGTCAGCGGATTTTTCAGTTCATGCGCCACGTCCGCAGCAAAGCGCTCAATGGCCTCGATGCGGTTATAGAGCGCGTCGGTCATGCGCCGCAGCGCGCCCGACAGATGCCCGATTTCGTCGGGACGATCGGAGAAATCGGGAATTTCAGCGCGGGCATTGCCGGCGGTCTGCACCCGCTCGGCGGCTTCGGACAGGCGTCGCATCGGCCCGGCAATGGTGCCGGCCAGCAGCAGCGACAGCGCGATCTGCACCGCCGCCGCGATCATGGCGATGCGCAGAATGCCCCAGCGTTCCTGCGACACGATGGAATCGATATCGCCCGGCGCGGTCGAGAGCAGGATAGCGCCCACCACGGCGCGCACGCGCTGCACCGGCACGGCGACCGACACGACCAATTGGTTCTGCCCATCGACGCGCACGAAATCGGCCGGGGCACCCGCCAGCGCCGAAGCGACTTCGGGATAGCGCATGCCTTCGTCGACGCCATATTCCTGGTATTTCGGGAAATTGTCGCCCGGCACCCAGGCCAGCACCGCATTCCACCAATGCCAGAGGAAGAAATCATCGTCCTTCTTGGTCTCGATGATCTGCCGCATCACCTCGCCACGGGCATAGATATTGTCGCTATCGAGGATCATCAGCCCGCCCTGATCATAGATGCGGGCGCGGGTGCGGGTGGGGGTGATGAGGTTACGCAGCAGTGGCGCGACCCGCTCGGGGCTGATCGGGAATTCCAGCGATGGATCGAAATAGGACAGCGAGGACACCGTGCCATCGCCCTGCAATTCCAGCAACCGGTCCGGATTGACCGAAATGACGTCGCTGTCGACCGTGGCCGAGGCGGCGACGGCGGCGGCGATGATTTCGCCCTGCACGCGCAGCGATTGCACACGCGCATCAATCAGGCCGGCCCGCCATTGGTTGAGGTAGAGGATGCCCACCACCAGCACCAATAGGCCCGCCAGATTGAGCACGATGATGCGGCGGGTGAGGCTGGAAAAAATCGTGAAATCGAGAAAGCGGCTGATGCCGCTGGCCAGCCGATAGAACGGGGCCAGCACCAGCCGCCAGCGATGGGTGCGGCGCGGCGCGGCCGGCTGGTCCTGCTCGGGCTCGGGCAAAGGGGTGGCCTTGCCGGGCGCCTTGGCGTCCGGCTTCTCATCCATATCGGGGTCGATGATGGCCACTTGGGTGCTTATTGCTCCTTGAAGCGATAGCCGACGCCATAAAGCGTCTCGATCATTTCGAAGTCGTCGTCGGTCGCCTTGAACTTCTTGCGCAGCCGCTTGATGTGGCTGTCGATGGTGCGATCGTCGACATAGACTTGATCGTCATAGGCCGCATCCATCAGCGCGTTACGCGACTTGACCACGCCGGGCCGCAGCGCCAGCGCCTGGAGGATGAGGAATTCGGTGACGGTCAACGTGACCCGCTGGCCCTTCCAGGTGCAGGTATGGCGCTCCTCATCCATTACCAGCGAGCCGCGCTCGATCAGCGCCTTGCCCGGCGAGGATTCGCCCGGTGCGCCGGCGGGTGCGGAGGGATCGCGCGGGGCGGAGCGGCGCAGGATGGCCTTGACGCGCTCGACCAGCAGGCGCTGGCTGAACGGCTTGGTGATGAAATCGTCGGCGCCCATCTTGAGGCCGAACAGCTCGTCGATCTCTTCGTCCTTGGACGTCAGGAAGATCACCGGCACATCCGACTTCTGGCGCAGGCGGCGCAGCAATTCCATGCCATCCATGCGCGGCATCTTGATGTCGAGGATGGCAAGGTCCGGCTTGTCGGTGGTGAGACCTTCAAGACCCGATGCACCATCGGTATAGGTGGCGACCTGATACCCTTCGGCCTCCAGCGTCAGCGACACCGAGGTCAGAATATTGCGGTCGTCATCTACCAGGGCAATCTTGGGCATGAGCTGCCTTTCTTGTTGTGACGCGTGTGGCCGGCCAGAACTATAGCCGGTTCGGCCTCGCGTTGCAGGCGACAATTACGCATTAAATAAGGCGCGGCCAAGTCTTGCGCAATGGAAGCCGCTTTCCCCATGCGGATGCAACTTCCGTCTTACGACCCATTTCGGGATGGTTGGCCCGCTATTGTCCACCCTAATCTAGGCGCCATTGAGGGCCGCATCATGGTGTTGCGGCGACCCTTGGAGAGTAAGCCAGATGAGTGTGTTCGACCATAGCGCCCTGCGAGACCGGATTGGCGCGGCAGCCGCTTCGCTGTCCCTCAACGACATCGCCCCGGCCCTAGTCGCCCGCGCCGTTGCCGATGGCAGCGCCGTATTGACGGCCGATGGCGCCGTTTCGGTGCGCACCGGCGCCTTTACCGGCCGCTCGCCCAAGGACAAGTTCATCGTGCGTGATGGCCTGACCGAAAACAGCGTCTGGTGGGATAATTCGGGCGCCATGAGCCCGGCCCATTTCGATGTGCTGCTGGCCGATGCGCAGGCCCATCTTGCGGGTGGCCCGCTCTACCGGCAGGACCTTTTGGCCGGGGCCGATCCGCGCCATCAATATGGCGTGACAGTGCTGACCCCCAGCGCCTGGCACGCCCTGTTCATCCGCAATCTGCTGATCCGCCCCGGCGAGATGGTGGAGGCAGCAGCCAATCCCACCGCCGTCACCATTGTGCACGCGCCAGAGTTCAAGGCCGATCCGGCCCGCCACGGCAGCCGCACCGATACCGTGATCGCGCTCGATATGAGCCGCAATATCGTGGTGATCGCCGGCACGCTCTATGCCGGGGAAATCAAGAAGAGCGTGTTCAGCCTCTTCAACTTCCACGCGCCGCGCCAGGGCGTGTTGCCGATGCATTGCTCGGCCAATCTCGGGGCCAATGGGGAGAGCGCATTGTTCTTCGGATTGTCGGGCACGGGTAAAACCACGCTCAGCAATGATCCCGATCGGCCGCTGATCGGCGACGACGAACATGGCTGGAGCGAGGACGGCGTTTTCAACCTCGAAGGCGGTTGCTACGCCAAGACCATCAAGCTCAGCCCCGCGGCAGAGCCGGAAATCCATGCCGCGACCAAGCGTTTTGGTACGGTGCTGGAAAATGTCATTCTCGATGCTAACAGTCTGCCAGCATTTGACGACATTAGCCTCACCGAAAACACCCGTGCGGCCTATCCAATTCACGTGCTGCCGGCCATCGCCAAGGGCAGCGTGGGCGGCACGCCGCGCACCGTGGTCTTCCTCACCGCCGACGCTTTTGGCGTGCTACCGCCCATCGCCCGGCTGACGCCGGAACAGGCGGTCTACCATTTCCTGTCGGGTTACACCGCCAAGGTTGCCGGAACCGAACGCGGCGTCACCGAGCCGCAGGCCACCTTCTCGGCCTGTTTCGGCGCGCCGTTCATGCCGCTGCATCCGACGGTTTACGGCGCCATGCTGGCCGAAAAACTGAGGGAAAGCGGGGCTTCGGCCTGGCTGATCAATACCGGCTGGACCGGCGGCGGCTATGGCCTGGGCAAGCGCATCGACATCGCCTCGACAAGGCGCCTCTTGACCGCCGCACTCAATGGCGAGCTGGATCAGGCCGAGATGCGGACCGACGAGCTCTTCGGCTTCGCCGTGCCGGTTGCGGTCCCCGGCATCAACCCGACGCTGCTAACGCCCCGCGCCACCTGGGCCGAAGCCGAAGCCTATGACCGCCAGGCCATCCACCTGGCCGGCCTGTTCCGCGCGAATTTCGAAAAGTTCGGTACCGGCGCCGACGCCGCACCCGGACCAAGGATGGCGCAGGCGGCGGAGTAGGGATTTCGTTCAATCGACGTAAGAAAGGGCGCCTTCGGGCGCCCTTTTGTTTGGGTGTGGGCCACGGCAGGAGGCCCGGAAAGCCGCGATCTACGAAACTTATCCCCGCGGCCAAAACTTCAGGCACACTTCACGTTCGATCAACGGCGACATGGGGACGCATTCCGCAAAGGTCAGAACCGAAGGCTCGAGCTGCGGACCTCAGCGTATCAGTTGGGGGAATAAAAGATATGCGAGCCGATTTCGGCGACCGCATTATAGGTATTGGCCCAGGAGGGGCGCACCGCGGTGGTGTGATAGTAGAGCGCGGAGCCCGGCACGGCGCCGACATTCTCGCCCAGGGCGAACTCGGCATAGACCTGTTGCGCCAGCTCCTTGGAGCGGCCCCAGGCGCGGCGTTCGGCCGGGGCGTCGTCGCGGCCGTCGCAGGCAAAGGTGAACTGGCAGCGATAGCGGCCCTTATTGGCGTTCTGGTAGATGACGCCGCAGAGGGTGGACGGGAACTTGCCCGACCGCGCGCGGTTGACGATGACATTGGCGACGGCGAGCTGGCCGGCTTCGCTTTCGCCGCGGGCCTCGTGATAGATGGCCTGCGCCAGGCACCCGCGCTCGGTATTGGCGTGATCGAGCCGCTGGCCGGTGGTCTGGTAGCCGCTTTCAACATAGGCAGCGAGCACGGAGGGGCTGAGCGCCCGCTCGGTCGGAGCGCTGGAGGTGGCGAAGCTATCGATGGCCGAGAGCGCGCCATTGCCGCCAAACGAGCCGCGGGCGATGTAGCCCAGCAGCACTTCGGAATTGAGCTCGGGCTGCGGCAGGGCGGCGTTGACGTCAAAATCGCGCAGCGCCTGCTGGCGGGCAACGTAATTGGACAGGAGCGCTGCGGTCAAAGGCTGCTGGCCGGGCTCAAGCGGCGCCATGGTGGCGCCGAGCGCCGGCTGGGCGCGCAGCGCAGCCAGATCGGCCGGCACATCGAGCGGGGTCACGTCGGCGACGAGCAGGTTTTCAGCGTGAGCGGGAGCAAGGGTGACGAACAGCACGAGCGCAACCGCGCACAGGACCAGTACATGCGAAACCGCACGCACAGCGATGACCTGCCAGGTTTGCGTCAATGCCCCGTCCTTGCCCCTGAGCCCGTCCAGCCGTTTCCGGCGGGCCTTCGCATTCATCCGTTCCGTCGTTGCGGACCGGCTTCGTCTGATTAACGAGCCGCACCCTAACCGGGCTTGGCTCGGCTGGGAAGCCAAAATTTACCGCTGGTTAACCATAGCCGTTAGCTTCTTAAAGTAGGGTTAATCCAGCCGGCGCGACTTGAAAACCCTTAGCGTACAAAGGCTTGGGACGTAACAAATGGGAGTTTAAGCAGATCGATAAAAGTTTACGGGCTTCGAGCACCCGAAAACTATTAACAGCGGGCTGGCCCACGCCCGCGCAAACAAAAGGGCCCCGAGTGAGACTCGGGACCCTTGGACAGGCTCGGAGGTATGTACGATCAGCGCGGTGCGAACGCCGCCAGCCGGACCTGATCAAGGCTCTCCATCACGGCAATGCCGAGGGCGCGCAATTCGTCATTGGGGTGGACCAGATCGGGCACCATGATGGTCTGCATGCCCGCCGCGTGGGCCGCGCGGACGCCGGCATGGCTGTCCTCGAGCGCCAGGCATTGCGCCGGATCGATACCCAGCCGCCGTGCCGCCGTCAGGTATGGCTCGGGATGGGGCTTGGGATTGACCACGTCATCGCGGGTCACGACGGTCTGGAACAGATCGAGCAGGCCTGCCGCCCCCAGATGGGTGTGGGCATGGGGCGTGCGCGAGGAGGTGGCGACGGCAATCGGGATTTTCCGCTCGACCAGTTCGGCCAGAAATTCGCGGGCGCCCTGCTTGACCGGCACGCCGGCATGGGTGCGCTCGCGCATGCTGACGCGGCAGCGTTCGTCGAACAGGCTGTAGGGAAAGGACACGCCATAGGCTTCGAGCAGCAGCTGATTGGTGCGCTCATGGCTGGAGCCGACCATGGAACTATGCACCACATCGGTCATCTCGAAGCCCAGATCGGTGCAGACTTCAAAAACGATGGTCTTGAACACCGCTTCGGTATCAAGCAGCGTGCCGTCCATATCGAAGATGGCGGCCTGGAAGGGCGCGAGGCGCAGGATGTCGCTCTGGGATGTCATTAGTGGGCATATAGGGCGATTTGCCGGCTTGCGCTAGGCGGGCAAACGAAAGGCTGGGTTGCGCACTGGCGCCGGGGCGGGCCAATTGCTAGCTTTGGTCCATGCCCGCATTCAAGCCAGCCACAGACCACGAAACGCTCGGCGACGCGTTCTTTGACCGCGTCACCCCTGCCGATTTTCCCAAGACCATATTGCGCCATCGCGACCAGCGTTGGGCCAAGCGCATGGGCCTGGATGGGCTCAGCGACGAACAATGGATCGCCCATTTCGGCCGCTTCGCGCCCCTGCCCGGCTCGCTCAACCAGCCACTGGCGCTGCGTTATCACGGCCATCAGTTCCGCAGCTACAATGCCGATCTGGGTGACGGGCGCGGCTTCCTGTTTGCCCAGGGCTATGACCATAGGGATGGGCGCCTGCTCGATTTCGGCACCAAGGGCAGCGGGCAAACGCCCTGGTCGCGCGGTGGCGATGGGCGGCTGACGCTGAAAGGCGGGGTGCGCGAAGTGCTGGCCACCGAAATGCTCGAAGCGCTGGGGGTCTATACGTCCAAGAGTTT
Organism: Devosia sp. ZW T5_3; assembly: GCF_044987315.1. Lineage (NCBI taxonomy): Bacteria > Pseudomonadati > Pseudomonadota > Alphaproteobacteria > Hyphomicrobiales > Devosiaceae > Devosia > Devosia sp. ZW T5_3. The sequence continues at coordinate 133,882 of NZ_JBJDRE010000005.1, read as the reverse complement.
TTCGCTGATCGAAACCGGCGAAGAGCTCTATCGCGGCGATGAGCCCTCGCCGACGCGGTCGTCAGTGCTGGTCCGGCTCAGCCACAGCCATATCCGCATCGGCAGCTTCCAGCGCCTGGCCTATCTGGAAGACTATGACGCCATCGGCCTATTGGTCGATTATACGATTGCCCATTATTATCCCCAATTGGCGGACGCCACTGACAAGCCGGCAGCCCTGCTTGAGGCGGTGGTTGCCGCCGTGGCAAAACTGGGCGCGCAATGGATTGCCGCCGGGTTCGTGCATGGCGTGCTCAATACCGACAATATCAATGTCACCGGCGAGAGCTTCGATTATGGGCCGTGGCGGTTCCTGCCGACCTATGACCCCGATTTCACCGCCGCCTATTTCGACGAGACCGGGCTTTATAGCTTTGGCCGGCAGCCCGACACCCTGGCCTGGAACCTGACCCGGCTGGCTGAGTGCTTCGTGCCGCTGTCCAGTATCGAGGCATTGGAGCCGGCGCTCAATACGATCTGGCCGCAATTCCGCGCCGCCCTGCCCGCCGCCATGCTGGGCCACCTGGGACTAAACCCACGCGATGTAGAGAGCGACAGCGCCTTCATCACCGCGCTGTTCGGCTTCCTCAACCAGTCGCAGGCGCCCTATGAGCAGTTCTTCTTTGATTGGCGCGGCGGGGCGCTGAGTGCCAAGCGGGCAGCTTCCAGTCCGTCAGCCGAGTTTTATGCAACAGACGCGTTCCGGCCGATTGCCGACGCGTTGGAAGGCTATTCAGCCAGCGACAGGGTCAATCTCGATCATCCCTATTTCGCCCGGACCAAGCCGCGCACCATGCTGGTCGAGGATGTCGAGGCGATCTGGGCGCCGATTGCCGAGCGCGACGATTGGGGGATATTTGCCCAGGCACTGGCTGAAATCGCCGAGATGCGCGATGCCTATGGCGTGGCGAGCTGAGGAGGATTGTTGATGAGCCTATATGAACTCGATGGCGTCGCGCCGCGGCTCGATCCCGATGTCGCCTGGATTGCACCCACCGCCGTGCTGGTGGGCGATATCGTGGTGGGCGCCGATGCCGGCATCTGGTTTGGCGCGGTGGCGCGCGGCGACAATGAAACCATCACCATCGGCGCGCGGACCAATGTGCAGGACAATGCGGTGCTGCACACCGATATGGGCTTTCCGCTGACCATCGGGGAGGGCTGCACTATCGGCCACAAGGCCATGCTGCATGGCTGCACCATTGGCGACAATACGCTGATCGGCATGGGCGCCACCGTGCTCAATGGGGCAAAAATCGGCAGCAACTGCCTGATCGGAGCGGGCGCCCTGATCACCGAGGGCAAGGAAATTCCCGATGGTTCGCTCGTCGTTGGCGTGCCGGGCAAGGTGGTCCGGGCGTTGGACGCGGAAGCCATTGCCGGGCTGACCCGGTCGGCCGATGGCTATGTGCGGAATGCTCGCCGCTTTGCCACGGGGCTCGCCGACGTGACCGGCCGGCCATCCGACTTCGAGCCGGCATAGGGGCGAAAAGCTTGAACGACACCCAGACACGCCAGCAGGCAATCCTGGAACTGGCCCGGCTCGAAGGGCGGGTGCTGGTCGATGCCCTGGCCGAGCGTTTTGCCGTGTCGGTGCAGACCATCCGCAAGGATCTCAACCAGCTTTGCGACCAACGCCTGCTCAAGCGCATGCATGGCGGGGCCGTGCTGCCCTCGGGCATTGAAAACCTCGAATATGAGGCGCGGCGGAACATTGCGGCCGCGGAAAAGCAGGCCATCGGCAAGGCCGCGGCCGCGCTCATTCCCAATGACGCCTCACTGTTCATCAATATCGGCACCACGACCGAGGCGGTGAGCCAGGCCCTGCTCGATCATTCGGGCCTGTTGGTCATCACCAACAATATCAATGTCGCCAATCGCATGCGCATCTATCCGCAATTCGAGGTGGTGATTGCCGGCGGCGTGGTGCGCGGCAGCGATGGCGGCATTGTGGGGGAGGCGGCGGCCGGCTTTTTCTCCCAGTTCAAGGTGGACTACGCCGTCATCGGCGCCTCGGCCCTGGACGAAGACGGCGCCCTGCTCGATTTCGACTATCGCGAGGTCAAGGTGGCGCAAGCCATCATCGCCAATGCGCGACACATAATCCTGGTCGCCGATGCCGGCAAATTCGCCCGCACCGCACCGGTCAGGATCGCCCGGATCGACCAGATCGACACGTTCGTGACCGACCGCAGCCCCTCCCCGGCCTTTACTGCCCTATGCGCGGCGGCGGGGACGATCCTCGTGGAAACCGGGTAAATACCGAAGGCGAGTTTAGCCCGCCGCTAACCACAAGACGATAGAGCTGGCGCGGGGTAGGCAAACATAAAGGTTGTGCCGCCAGGCTCATCCTGCCCGGACAGAAGACCGGGAGGCGGGTGATATCGGTGGTGAATTCAACTGCATCGCAGGACAACAGGCTGAGCTGGCTGCGCCCCATTGCCATTCCGGCCGTGATTGCGCTGATTGTGCTGGTTACCGGCGGGCTGTTCCTCGACAAGCAGACCAGCATTCTCGCCCGCGAGAGACTGCGCGCAGACGTGCAGGCCGAGCTTTCCCTGCTCCGTGCCAAGCTCGAAGGCAATATCAACGGCAATATCCAATTGGTGCGCGGGCTGGTATCGACCCTCGCCACCGAACCGGGGATGGATCAGGCCCGCTTTGCGGCGCTGGCGTCGAGCATCCTGGCCGAGCGCAGCCAATTGCGGCTGGTGGCTGCGGCGCCGGACCTGGTGGTCACCATGGCCTATCCGCTGGCGGGTAATGAGGCGGTGATCGGGCTCGATTATGTGCTCGACATTGCCCAGCGCGATGCCGTGCTGCAGGCCCGCGACACCGGTCGGCCGGTCTTGGCGGGGCCGGTGGATCTGGTGCAGGGCGGGCAGGGTTTTGTCGGCCGGTTCCCCGTCTTTACCGGCAATGGCACGGAGCGCCGCTTCTGGGGCGTGGTGTCGGCCGTGGTCGATATGGACCGGCTCTATGTCGAAAGCGGATTGCTGGCGCCCTCGCTGGGCAGCGATATTTCCATCACCCGCCGGGATGCGCGCGGCGTGAAAGGTCAGCGGTTTTTCGGACCGGACCTCGATGGCCAGGATCCCGTGCTGTCCACCGTCACCCTTCCCTCTGGATTCTGGGAGGTCGCCGCCCGGCCAAAGGGCGGCTGGGCCAACGATGCCAGCAACTGGGCGCTGCGCGGCACATTGATCGTGGCGGGTGCGCTGATCCTCTTTCCCATTCTCCTCACCGGGCGGCTGATGGGCGAGCGGCAATTGCATATTCGCGAGCTAAGGCAACGCGAAGCCGAGCTCGACCGGCTGTCGCGTCGGCTGGCACTGGCGCTGGACAGCTCCGAGGTCGGGGTCTGGGAAATGGATATCGTGACCAAGGACCTGGTCTGGGATGAGCGGATGAACGAGCTCTATGGCCTGCCCAATGATGGCACGCCGCGCCGGGTCGAGGATTGGAATGGCGCATTGCATCCCGCCGATTTCGCCGCAGCGCAGACCGATTTTTCCAAGGGCATTCGCACCGGGCAGTATAAATCGGTGTTCCGCGTCACCTGGCCGGACGGCACTGTGCGCACCATCAAGGCCATCGGTGCCGTCTATAGCGAGGCTGGCAGCAATCCGCGGCTGGTCGGGGTCAATTGGGACATTACCGAGGACGTAGCCCGCAGCGAGGATTTGCGGCGTACCAAGCTCCTGACCGAGGCGCGCAATCGGGAGCTCGAGGCCGCCAAGAGCCGCATCGAGCACAATGCCCTGCATGACAGCCTGACCGGGTTGCCCAATCGGCGCTATCTCGACGACATCCTCAAGGCCAATGCGGGGGGTGGCTATGCCGGCAGCGGCAGCATTGCCCTGCTGCATCTGGATCTCGATCGCTTCAAGCAGATCAACGACACGCTAGGCCATGCGGCGGGCGACGCCATGCTGGTGCATGCCAGCGCAGTGCTGCGGGCCAATTGCCGCGCCAGCGATTTCGTGGCGCGGATCGGGGGCGACGAATTCGTGGTGGTCTGCCCGGCTGCCGATGGCGACCAGTATCTGGGCATGATGGCCGAGCGGATCGTGGCGCAGATGCGCAAGCCGGTGAGCTATCAGGGCCATCAATGCCGGTTCGGCGTCAGTATCGGCATTGCCGCCGAGCATGGGCCCGACATCGACGTGGGCCGCCTGCTGGTCAATGCCGATATCGCGCTCTATCGCGCCAAGGGGCGCGGCCGCAACCGCTTCGAATATTTCTCTGAAGCCCTGCAAGCCGAGGTGGTGCATACCAAGCGGGTGGCCGACGAAATCCTGAGCGGGCTCGAGCGCGACGAATTCATCGCCTTCTACCAGCCCCAGTTCGACGCGCGCAGCCATGACCTAGTGGGCGTGGAAGCCCTGGTGCGCTGGCGCCATCCGGTGCTGGGCCTGCGCGCGCCCGACGCGTTCCTCGCGACGGCGGAAGACCTCAATGTCATGGCAACAATCGATCGCATCGTGCTCGAACACGCGCTACACGATCTCGACCGCTGGGAGAGCATGGGCCTTAAGGTGCCGCGCGCTTCGGTCAATGTCTCCCACCGCCGCCTGCATGATGACGCGCTGATCGAGAGCCTCGAAAAGCTGCATATTCCGCCGGGACGGATTGCGTTCGAACTGGTGGAATCGATCTATCTCGACGAGGACGATGCGGTCATCGCGCACAATATCGACCAGCTCAAGGAATTGGGCATCGAGATCGAAATCGACGATTTCGGCACCGGCTATGCCTCCATCGTGTCACTGCAAAAACTGCGCCCGGCCCGGCTCAAGATCGACCGGCAATTGGTCGATCCGATCCTGGACGATATCGGGCAGCGCCAATTGCTGGCCTCGATCGTCGATATCGGCAAATCCATGGGTATCGAAGTGATCGCCGAGGGCGTCGAGAGCATGGCGCATGCCGCGATCCTGACCGAACTCGGCTGCGACATCCTGCAGGGCTATGCCTTTGCCCGCCCGATGAGCCGGGATGATCTCGAGATTTTCCTGGGCGAGCAGCGCTGGCGCCGCGCCTCCTGAGCGGGGGGGCGACGCCGGGGATCAGGAGGCCAAGGCGGCCTTTTTGGCGATGCGTGCGCGGATCGATTCGACGTCGGATTTGGGCGTCGCGGCAAACAGGGTCTTGGTATAGCTGTGCTGGGGATTGCCGAACACGTCCTCGCGGCTGCCATGCTCGACGACATCGCCGAAATACATCACCATGACTTCGTCGGCGATGTAACGCACCACGCTCAGATCGTGGCTGATGAACACATAGGTCAGCCCGAATTCGTCCTGCAGATCCTTGAGCAGATTGAGAATCTGCGCCTGCACCGAGAGGTCAAGCGCCGATACCGGCTCGTCGAGCACGAGGAAACTGGGATTGAGCATCAGCGCGCGGGCAATGGCGATGCGCTGACGCTGGCCACCCGAGAACATGTGCGGATAGCGATTGAAATGCTCGGGCCCCAGCCCGACCTTGAGCAGCATGGCCATGGCCCGTTCGCGCCGCTCGGCAGCCGGCATCTTGGTATTGAGCAGCAGCGGCTCGGCCAGCACGTCGCCGATCTTCTGGCGCGGATTGAGCGAGCCATAGGGGTTCTGGAACACGATCTGCACCTTCTGGCGCATGTCGTGGGTGACATGGCCGGCGTCGACCGGCTTGCCATCGATCAGGATCTCGCCCGCGGTGGGCGGGTCGATCAGCGTGATCATGCGCGCCAGGGTGGACTTGCCGCAGCCGCTTTCGCCGACCACGGCCAAGGTACGGCCTTTGGCGAGCGAGAAATTGACGCCCTTGACGGCATGCACGACCTTGGCCGGCCGCAGAAAGCCGCCGGAGGAGGTGTAGTCGCGGGTGAGATTGCGGACTTCGAGAACGGGTGCGCTCATCATGCCACTCCCGGCGCGGGTTCGAAGACGAAGTCGGAAACCGTGGGCAGGCGATCGCCCACCGCGTTTTCCGGCAGCGCCGAAAGCAGCGCCCGCGTGTAATTGGATTTGGGGTTCTCGAACAGGGAGAGCACGTCAGCCTCCTCCATTTTGTGCCCCTTATATTGCACGATGACCCGGTCGGCTGTTTCGGCGACGACGCCCATGTCATGAGTGATCATGATCAGGCCCATGCCATGTTCGGCCTGCAGCCGAACCAGGAGATCCAGGATCTGCTTCTGGATGGTCACGTCGAGCGCGGTGGTCGGTTCGTCCGCGATCAGCAATTTGGGATTACAGGAAATAGCCATGGCGATCATGACGCGCTGGCATTGCCCGCCGCTCATCTGGTGCGGGAAAGCATTGAGCCGGTCCGCACCGTCCTTGATGCCCACCAGATGCAGCAGTTCGACGGCACGCTGCCGCGCCGCCCGGCCGCTGAGCCCCAGATGCTTGGACAGCACTTCCTCGATCTGAAAGCCCACGGTGAAGCACGGATTGAGGCTGGCGATCGGCTCCTGGAAGATCATGGCAATGTCCTTGCCGATAATCTTGCGCTTGTCGGCCGGCGACATGGCGAGCAGGTCGAGGCCTTCGAACTCCATCTTGTCGGCGGTGACCGTCGCGGTGCTGGGCAATAGTCCCATAACCGCCAGCATGGCCACCGATTTGCCGGAGCCGGATTCCCCGACAATGGCGAGGACTTCGCGGGCGTCGACCGACACATCGATCCCGTCGACGGCCTTGAACAGGCCGACCGAGGTATCGAAGGAAACGCTCAGGTTCTTGATTTCGAGCAGGGGCATGTCTCAGCTCCGCTTGAGCTTGGGATCGAGCGCATCGCGCAATCCGTCACCGATGAGGTTGATGGCGAGCACGGTGATCAGGATCGCCAGACCGGGGAAGGTCACGACCCAGGGTGCGCGCAGGATGAATTCGCGGGCCGAGGCCAGCATGGTGCCCCATTCGGGAGTCGGCGGCTGCGCACCCATGCCCAGGAAGCCCAGCGCGGCGGCTTCCAGAATCGCATTGGAAAAGCTCAGCGTCGCCTGAACGATCAACGGCCCCAGGCAATTGGGCAGGATGGTAACCAGCATGAGGCGCAAGTGCCCGGCGCCCGAAAGCCGGGCGGCCGTGACATATTCGCGGTTTTTCTCCGCCATCACCGCGGCGCGGACCAGGCGGGCAAAGTGCGGTTGCAGCACCAGCGCAATGGCGACCATGGCATTGAACAGGCCCGGCCCCAGAATAGCCACCAGCACCAGCGCCAGCAGCAGCGATGGGAAGGCCAGGATGATGTCCATGACGCGCATGATCATGGCGTCGATCCAGCCACCGAAATAGCCGGCGAGCACGCCCAGGATCACGCCGACGAACAGCGCGCCGCTGACCACGAAAAAGCCGATGAACAGCGAATAGCGGGCGCCATGGATCAGGCGGGACAGCATATCGCGGCCCACCGGATCGGTGCCCAGCAGGAAGCGCGGATCGCTACCGGCATCCCAGAAGGGGGGCTTGAGGATGGCGTCGCGATACTGCAGATCGGGCGAATAGGGCGCCAGGAGCGGGGCAAAGATGGCGATCAGCACCAGGAGTGCAAACACCACCAGCCCGATGACGGCGCCGCGGTTGACGGAAAAATAGTGCCAGAACTCGCGCAAGGCGGCAGCGCGGTCGGGCTTGGCGGGGACGATTTTTGGAGTCTGGGTCATCTTACTGCACCCTGATGCGCGGGTTGATGACGGCATAGAGCAGATCGACCAGCAGGTTCACCGCCATGACGATGAGCGCGATCAGCAAGAGCCCCGATTGCACGACGACATAGTCGCGCTTGGAAATGGAATCGATCATCCATTTGCCGATGCCCGGCCATGAAAAAATAGTTTCGGTGAGGATGGCGCCGCCCATGAGCAGCCCGACCTGCAGGCCAATCGTGGTGACCACCGGGATCAGCGCATTGCGCAGAGCATGCACATTGACCACGCGGCGGGGTGACATGCCCTTGGCGCGGGCCGTACGCACATAATCTTCGCCCAGAATTTCGAGCATGGCCGAACGGGTCTGCCGCGCGATGACCGCCAGGGGAATGGTGCCCAGCACCACCGCCGGCAGGATCAGATGGCGCAACGCCGAAACGAAGGCCGGCCAATTGCCGTAGAGCAGGGTATCGACCAGCATGAAGCCGGTAATGGGGCGCAGGAAGAAGGAGAGCGCGATGCGGCCGGACACCGGCGTCCAGCCCAGATAGCCGGAAAAGAAGATGATCAGCAGCAGGCCCCACCAGAAGATGGGCATGGAGTAACCGGTCAGCGCCACGCCCATGGTCAATTGATCGAACCAGGAGCCGCGCTTGACGGCGGCAAAGATGCCGGCGGGTATGCCGATGATGACCGCCAGGAACATGGCGACCAGGGCCAGTTCGATCGTGGCTGGGAACAGGGTCATGAATTCGGTGATGACGGGGCGCTTGGTGGCCAGCGAGACACCGAAATTGCCCTGCAGGACGCCGCCCAGATAATTGAAATATTGCTGCCAGATCGGCAGATTGTAGCCGAACTGTTCGCGCAGGATTTCGTACCGCTCCGGCGTCACGCCATGCTGGCCGGCCATGGCCAGGATGGGGTCGCCCGGCAGCACCCGGACAAAAGCGAAAGCACAGATGGAAATGCCGATAATGGTCGGCACGATCAGCGCAAGCCTGCGCAGAATGTAATTGAGCATGCGGGTCTTTACCCTAATGCGCCGCGCCGGCAAACCGGCAGGGTGCGCGTTTCCTGTTGTGGCGGGGCAATTGTCGGGGTGCCGTTGGCCGGCGCCTCCTTACCCTGCTCTAAAATGAAAGGGGAGCCCCGCACCGGTAAAACCGGCGTGGGACTCCTTGGATTTACGTGGCCTCAGCCTTACTCGGCGACGTCGACGCCGTCAAAGCGGTGAATGCCCAGCGGGTCCATCTTGAAGCCGATGACGCGCTTGTTCATGGGCATGAACACTTTCGAGTGAGCCAGCGTCAGGGCCGGCTCTTCAGCCTTGAACACTTCCTGGGCCTTTTCATAGAGCGCGGTGCGCTCCGCCTGGTCGGCAGTGGTCTTGGCCTTCTGGATCAGGTCTTCGAATTCCTGGTTGCACCAGCTCGAATAGTTGGACACGCCAATGGCCGAGCAGGAGAAGAGGGTCGCAAAGAAGTTATCCGGATCACCATTGTCGCCGGTCCAGCCGATCTGGAACGGACCCTTGCGGTCGGGCTGCTTGCCGCGCTCGCGATATTCGGTCCATTCGTAGGAGACGATATTGGCGGTGACGCCAATCGCCGCCCAGTCGGCCTGGATCAGTTCGGCAACGCGCTGGGCGTTGGGATTGTAAGGACGCGACACGGGCATGGCCCAGAGATCGGTGGTGAGGTTGGTCACGCCGGCTTCCTCGAGCAGCTTCTTGGCGGCTTCCGGATCGTATTTGTCGGCGGGGATATTGTTGTTGTAGCTCCACATGGTGGGCGGGATCAGGTTCTTGGCGTCCTGGCCAGCACCCTGGTACACCGCCTCGATGATGGCAGCCTTGTCGACGGCCATGGAGAGAGCCTTGCGCACGTTGACATTGTCAAACGGCGGCTCGGTGGTATTGTAGGACATGTAGCCGATATTGAGGCCTTCCTGCTCCAGCACCGTTAGGTTCGGATCAGCCTGCAACTGGGCGATATCGGCAGGCGCCGGATAGGGCATGATATCGCATTCGCCGGCCAGCAGGCGCTGGGCACGCACCGACGGATCGGTGGTGATGGCGAAGATCAGATCGTCGATCGGCTGCTTGCCGGCCCAATAGTCGGGGAAGGCCTGGTAGCGGATGACGGTGTCGAGCTGGTAGTCCGAGAAGACGAACGGGCCGGTGCCGATCGGCTGGGTCGAGAAGGCGGCCAGATCGCCGGACGCTGCGAGCTGATCGGCATATTCCTTGGACACGATGGACGCAAAATCCATGGCCAGGTTGGCGATCATCGGAGCATTGGGTTCGTTGAGCACGAACTTGACGGTCAGATCGTCAACCTTGACGATTTCCTTGATATATTTGGGCATGTCCATGCCCTGGAAATAATCCCAGGTCATGCCTTCGAGATAGGCGAACCACGGATTGTCTTCCTTCCACTGGCGCTCGAAGCTGAAGATCACGTCGTCAGCATTGAGATCGCGGGTGGGGGTGAAATAGGACGTGGTGTGGAACTTGACGCCGGGACGGAGCTTGAAGGTGATCTCCTTGCCGTCCTCGGAGGTGGTCCAGCTTTCGGCCAGGCCCGGCTCGATGGCGGTGCCGCCCTTTTCGAACTCGACTAGGCGATTATAGATGGTGCGCGAGGAGGCGTCGAAATCATTGCCGCCGGTGGTCGGACCGGGATCGAAGTGAGCAGGCGAAGCTTCCGAACAGAATACCAATTGCTTGGCCTGGGCGGCGCCCGCGGCCAGCGCCAGCATGGCCGAAGCCGCCAGCAGGGTGGTCATCAATTTCATGATTGTTGTCTCCCGAGAAAGTTTTTTGCGCGTTCGGTTTGCCGGCCGAAGCTTGGGCGCCAACAAAGCGTAGAATTTAGGGGAGCGCAATGGGTCAGTTTGACCATTTGGTCAATTCGATGGCGGTCCGGACGCCATTCCACAACATTGGACGGTTTTATTGCGATCCGTTCGGCTGGCCCGGCGCCGCTTGACGCCCCGCAGGAGGGAGTGATCCAACAGGACATGACCAGTTCAATCGCCACAATCGCCCTGCTCGTCGCCGAATATGATGAAGCCATAGTCTTTTACCGGGACCAGGCCGGTTTTGCCCTGCTTGCCGATACCGATATGGGCGGCGGCAAGCGCTGGGTCCTGGTGGCGCCGCCAGGTGGAAACGGCGCGCGACTGCTGCTGGCCCGCGCCGATGGTCCCGAGCAGCGTAAAGCCATCGGTAACCAGACCGGCGGAAGGGTCATGCTGTTTCTCGAAACTGACGATTTTTCGGGCACCCATGCCGCCATGGTGGCGCGCGGCATCCGCTTTCTCGAAGAGCCCCGGCATGAGCCCTATGGCAGCGTCGCCGTATTCGAAGACCTCTATGGCAATAAATGGGACCTTATCGAGCCCAGGTCCTAGCCTCAGGCGTTTTGCGCACCACCTATACAAGGTGGGCGAACGGAAAGCCGCCCAACGCGTTTAGTCAGCATCATAACAGGAGAAGACCTATGGATCGCCGCCCGCTCGGACGCAGTGAACTTGTCATCGAACCGCTCGTGCTGGGCGGCAATGTGTTCGGCTGGACGGTCGACGAAAAACAGGGCTTCGACATTCTCGACGCCTATGTCGATGCCGGCTTTACCGCCATCGACACGGCCGAAGGCTATCCCAATTGGGTGCCGGGCAATCCCCCTGGCATGAGCGAGACCATTATCGGGAAATGGCTCAAGGCGCGCGGCAATCGCGACAATGTTCACATCATCACCAAGGTCAATTCCGGCAAGGTCAAGAACGGGCTGAGCGCGGACAATATCAAGACCTCCATCGAAGCCTCGCTCAAGCGCCTGCAGACCGATTATGTCGATCTCTATTTCAGCCACTGGCCCGATCCCGATGCCAGCCACGAGGAAACTCTGGGCGCCTATGATGTGCTGATCCGCGCCGGCAAGGTGCGGGTGGTCGGGGCGTCGAACTACACCCCGCAAATGATCCGGGATGCCGAGGAAATTTCGGTGATCAAGTCGCTGCCGCGCTACGAAGTGCTGCAGCCCAAATACAATCTCTATGACCGCGCCGATTTCGAAGGCGAGTTGCAAAAGCTCGCCATCGAGCAGGAAATCGGCACCATCGTTTATTATAGCCTGGCCGCAGGGTTCCTGACCGGCAAATACCGCTCCAAGGCGGATCTGGGCAAAAGCCAGCGCGGTGGCGGCATCGAAAAATATCTCGACAAGAAGGGCGAAGCGATCCTGGCTGCCCTCGACAGCGTCGCCAAGGCTAATGACGCCACACCGGCCGAAGTCTCGCTGGCCTGGCTGGTCGCCCAACCCGGCGTCAGCGCCCCCATCGCCTCGGCCACTTCGGTGGACCAGGTCAAAAGCCTCGCCAAGGGCGTGCGGCTGAAACTGAGTGATGCGGATTTGAAGACGCTGACCGCGGCTGGGAAGTAGCAGGCTGCGGCTGGTCGTGCCAGGCACGCGGTGTCACCCCGGCGCAGGCCGGGGCCCATCCCGAGATGGCGCCCCAGCCGCAAGGTTTGTGAATGCCCCGTGATCATCAGGCGATCTGGCGGCGCGTTGTACTATCTCGAGCTGGGTCCCGGCCTGCGCCGGGATGACACCGGGATTGGGGCGGTCGCCTGCCCCAACCATCCCCCGATATCAGAGCCTACCACTCAAACGCCGGTCCATTCACCCGCGCCCCCAGCAGAAACACATCCGCCATCAGCCGCAGGGGCGCCGCATCGACATCGGTTTCGTGCCGGTCGAGAAGCGTGGCGAAGCGCTCATACATCAGGCCATATTCCTCGTCGCCATGCTGAAGCACCAGCTCGTCATTGACGCGCAGGCTGCGGCCGCCATTTTCGAGCTTGAGCACATCGCCGGCCATGGTCTCGAAGCGGATGGTCCAGATTTCCCCGCTCTCTTCGAGCCAGTTGAACCCGGCCGACAGGCTGGGCTTGTGCAATTGGCCCGACTTGAAGACGATTTCGACATCGACGGGTGTCTGCCGGTTGGCCGGGAAGGTGAGCTTGCTCGATTCCACAAAGACCGGGAAGGGCATGACCTTGGTAAAGATCGACATGGCATTGATGCCCGGATCGCAGACACCGAACCCGCCCGGCTCCCAGACCCAATCCTGCCCCGGATGCCATTTGCGCACGCTTTCGCGCCAGTCGATGCGCACCGATTTGACGCCGCTTTCGGCCAGGATATCGCGGGTGCGATCAACCGCGGCGTTGTATTGGGAATGCCAGGTCTGGTAGAGCACGCGGCCCAGCCTTCCGGCATAGGCGACGAGATCGTCCAGTTCGGAAATCGTGGTGGTGGGCGGCTTTTCCATCATCACGTCCTTGCCGGCCTCGAGCGCCTCGCGGACATATTGATGGCGGATGCCGGGGGGTGTGCAGATCGAAACCAGCGACACCTCGGGCAGGGCTTCGTAAAGCTCGGCCGGGGTCTTGAACACGGGCACGCCATTATGGCCGACGCCGCGTGTCGACACCGTCGCGGCCAGTTCGAAATCTTCGGACCTGTCGATAACCGGCAGGTGCTGATCCTGGGCGATCTTGCCCACACCGATGACGGCGATTTTGCGTTTGGCCATGTCGATTTCCCCGAGCCGCTTTTTGCGGGGTGTTTAGAGCAGAGACCGGGCAAACCGCCAAGGTCTGTCGCGATAAAAGTATGATTTTTATTGCGGCTATGGCTCCGAAGGCTCCCAGAGTTCGATCTGGTTGCCCTCGGGGTCGTGAATGCGCGCAAAGCGCCCGGTTTCGGGCGTGTCCCATTCGTCCGGCCGCGTCTCGACGGCAATGCCTTCGGCCCGCAACTGCGCCATCATGCCATCCAGGTCATCGACGCGGAAATTGATCATCCATTGCTTGTCGGCCGGAAAATAGGTGCTCGCCTGCTTGAACGGCGCGAAGACGGTGAGCCCGGCATCCTGGTTCCAGAGTTCGCTCACGCCCAGATGCTTTTCATACCAGGCGGCCAGCGCCGCGGTATCATGAGACCGGAAGAAAAAGCCGCCTATGCCGGTGGTTTTCGCCATCACTCACTCCTAACGGACCAGGATTGCCCGGAAGTCATTCACATTGGTGCCGGTCGGCCCGGTGACCAGCAGGTCGCCAATGGCGCTGAAGGCGGAATAAGCGTCGTTATTAGCCAGAGCCACCAGCGGGTCGATGCCGGCATGGCGCAGCCGCGTGGCGGTGCCGCCATCGGCAAAGGCGCCGGCATTGTCCTCGGAGCCGTCGATCCCGTCCGTATCGGCGGCAACAGCCGAAATACCCTCAACGCCGTCAATAGCGATGGCGAAGGCGAGCAGGAATTCGGCATTGCGCCCGCCCCGGCCCTTGCCGCGCAGCGTCACCGTGGTTTCCCCGCCCGAGAGCAGCACGACGGGCTTGTTGAAGGGGCGATTGCGGACGGCGATTTCGCGGGCCATGGCGGCATGAACCTGCGCCACGTCGCGCGATTCGCCCTCGATGGAATCGGAGAGGATTGCCGCTTCGATGCCTTGTGACCGCGCAATGTCGGCGGCTGCTTCCAGTGACAGGGCTGCCGAGGCAATGGTGCGGACGGTGTGTTGCGCGAAAACCGGATCGCTGGGCAGGGGCGCAAGATTGTCCTCACCGGCCAGCAGCGCCTGCGCCGCAGGCGGCAGCTCGAGCCGATAGAGATTGGCATATTTGCGCGCCAGTTCGCGCGTTCCGGGCAGGGCAATGGTCGGGCCGGAGGCGACAATGGCCGGATCATCGCCCGGCACGTCGGACACGACCAGCGTTGCCACCCGGGCCGGCGCGCTATGCGCGGCGAGGCGCCCGCCCTTGATGGTCGAGAACTGATTGCGGATCAGGTTCATCACCCCGATCGGGGCGCCCGAGGCCAGCAGCGTGCGATTGATCTCCTGCTCGTCATCAAGCGTCAGGCCCAGCGCCGGCGCGGGCAGCAGCGAGGAGCCGCCGCCCGAAATCAGCGCCACGACCAGATCGTCCGCAGACAGGCCAGACACCGTCTCCATGATCCGCCGCGCCGCGAGAAATCCTGCCTCGTCGGGCACGGGATGGGCCGCTTCGACAATTTCGATGCGCTCGCAGGTCTCGCCATAGCCATAGCGGGTAACGACCAGTCCGCTCAGCGGCCCGTCCCAGGCCGCTTCAAATGCCTTGGCCATTTGCGCGGAGGCTTTGCCCGCGCCGATGACCAGAGTGCGCCCGACCGGCTTGGGCGGCAGATTGAGCCGCACGGCCAAAGCGGGTTGCGCCTTGGCGACAGCGGCCTCAAACAACGATTGAAGTAGGATGCGATCCATGGGCTGGGTTGCGACTCGATACGGCCAAGGGTAGCCAACTTGTGGCGCAGCCATTTGGAGCTGTCCAGTTATGCGCTGTCAAACGACGGACATAGAATGCCGATAGCGGCTGGCAGGCGCTGATTGCAAAGGGGCAAAAATGACTGAACGATACGCGATTTATTTTGCCCCTCCGGCCACGGGGAGCCTGTGGGAACGCGCAGCAACCTGGCTGGGCCGTGACGCCGCCGATGGCGACCTGTTCGATGGACCGGTGGCCGGCATCGATCGGTCACGCCTGCTCAATCTCACCCAATCGGCCAATCGCTACGGCTTTCACGCCACGATCAAGGCGCCGATGGCGCTGGCCGATGGCGCCACCGAGGCCGATCTGCGCGCTGCCCTCACAAGCTTTACTGCCGAGCATGCCCCCTTCTCTATCGGCAAGCTCAAGCTGGCCTCGCTCGATGGTTTTCTGGCGCTGATTCCCGAAAACCCCAGTGAAAAATTGCAGGACTTCGCCGCCCATGTGGTGGAAAGTTTCGAAGTATTCCGCGCGCCGATGAGCGTGAAGGATCGCTCTGCCCGCCTCGGCAAGGGCCTGACCGAGCGGCAGGTGGAACTGCTCGATGGCTATGGCTACCCTTACGTGTTCGAGCAATTCCAGTTCCACATGACGCTGACCGACCGGCTCAGCGCGGAAGACGCCACCGATATCGCCAAGGCCGCCACGACCTGGTTCTCGCCCATACTGGATGATGAAGTGGTGATCGATAGCCTCTCGCTGTTCGTCGAGCCCGAGAAAGGCCGGCCGTTCCGCCGCGTCGCCGAATTTGCGCTGGGAGGCAAGGATTGATGGAAGGGCAAGTCTTGCGCAATGCCAGGATCGTGCTGGCCGACGAGGTGATCGAGGGCAGTGTCGCCATCGCGGATGGCGTGATCACCGCGATCGACAGCGGCCCCAGCCAGACCGGCGAGGATTTCGCGGGCGATTACCTGATCCCGGGCCTGGTCGAACTGCACACCGACCAATTGGAAAGCTATTACCGTCCCCGCCCCGGCGTGTTCTGGGATCCTTTAGCCTCCTTGCATGCCCATGACGTGCAGATTGCCGGCTCGGGCATTACCACGGTGTTCGACGCGGTACGGATCGGCTCGGATTTCGATCTGCCGACCATGGGCGAGCATGTCGACAAGCTGGTCGGCGCCATTCACGCCGGCCGCGCCGGCGATTGGTTGCGGGCCGAGCATTTCATCCACCTGCGTTGCGAATTGCCCAGCCACGACCTGCTCACCCAGTTCGAGACCTATGCGGCCGATCCGGCCACGCGGCTGGCCTCGGTGATGGATCACACGCCAGGCCAGCGCCAGTTCGGCTCGCTCGAAGATTACAAGCGCTTCTACAAGGACAAGATGGGCCGCACCCAGGCCGAGCTGGATAGCTATATCGCCGCGCGTCTCGGCGAGCAGGCGCAATATTCGGCGACCAATCGCCAGACTATTGTCAGGCGCGCCGCCGAATTGGGCCTGCCGCTGGCCAGCCATGATGATGCCACCCTAGCCCATGTCGAAGAGGCGCTGGCCGATGGCGTTGCCATTGCCGAATTTCCCACTACGCTCGCCGCAGCCGCTGCCGCCCATGATGCGGGCCTCGCCATCCTGATGGGCGCGCCCAATGTGGTGCGCGGCAAGTCCCATTCCGGCAATATCTCGGCGACCGATCTGGTGCGGGCCGGGCTCCTCGATATTCTGAGTTCGGATTATGTGCCGTTTGCCCTGTTGCAGGCGGTTTTCATCCTGCCCGAACGGGTTAAGGGGCTCAGCCTCTCCCAGGCATTGGCCATGGTCACCCTCAATCCTGCCAAAGCGGCGGGGCTTGAGGATCGCGGGCAGATCGCCATTGGCAAGCGGGCGGACCTGGTGCGGGTGCGCCGGGCCGGACCGCTGCCCGTCGTGCATGGCGTCTGGCGCGAGGGCCACAGGGTCAGCTAGGCCAAGGAAATGAACTACTTGGGCGCCAACGCGTTGTGTTTGAACAACAAGCGTCAAGCGTCCGGAGTTTTCATGAATCGCAATGGTCTTTATGCCGTGATCGCCATCCTGCTGGTCGCGGTGGTAGCTTTTGCCATCTATACCTATCAGCAGCAGAACCGCCCCGGCGTCGAGGTTCGGCTGGACGAACAGGGGATTTCCATCGATGGCAATGGCTAGCGATTATGACCTCGCCCCGCTGCGCGACACGCTGATTGCGGCGATTGCGGGGGAACTGGCCCGGCAGGACGCGCGCAATGTCGATGTCGCGGCCCTGGCCGATGCGATCATGACAGCGATCAATGCGCCCCCGGCTCACGATGCCGAAGAGGGCAAGCGCCCCGAGGACCTCAACGCCACCAATGACGATTGAGGCAAACAAAAAGGCATTCCCATGAGCGGGAATGCCTTTTTTGTTTTTAGTTTTCGTGAAGCTGAATTCAGGCCGCGTCGGCGCTGCCCTTGCGGACGGCCTGCGACACGGCAAAATGCGCCTTTTCGACGGTTTCGAACTGCTGGCCATCGATAGCGAAAGCGGGCAGGCGAACGGCGAGGAAGCGATAACCCGCTTCATGCGGCACGACGACGCCCAAAGGCTCGCCGCCCACTTCAATGACGATAGGCTTGTGGGCCTTGGCCCGATCTAGACTGTTTTCCTGCATCAGTGGATGCTCCACTTGGCGTCGACTCGTTCACCACCCTGGAGGTTGGTCCGTGTGGACCACCGGGGTGAATCAGCAACGCTGGGGTTCTATCGGTTATTTGAGACGAGGTTGTGACGAGGTCACATTCGTTTGGAGCGACAGATCCGTTGCCAGCGTTTTGAGGCTTGCATGGAAATACGTACATTCGCGCAGCCAGCATGGATGGTGAAGGTATTCGATGATGTCATCTTCAGTCCTCTCCTGCGGGTTGAACGATAAGGCCGCCGGGGCTCTGCCAGCGGTGAAGGCAAGATAGGAGCGTTCGAGGCAGATTTCCAGCCCGGGCAACGCCATAGAATGACGATTTCTGAAAAAAGCCTACTCGACTTTGGGCGCAGAACGAAAACTGGTGTGGTCTTGTCATATTATGACAGAGCCATGACACCACCACCGTGCTTGCAGTGGCCGTGACAATCTGGTGATGTCCGCCCCCGATAGATGATCGCTGCCCGCCAGGGTGGCCAGAAGGGGTGCCGCGTGCCTGACGACGATATGCCGGCCGAACCGGCGGCCAAGCGGGGCGTCAAGCCATCCGGCAAGCCGACGCTCAAGACCATTGCCGAATTGACCGGCTTTGCCGTGACCACGGTGTCGCGCGCGCTCAACAATGCGCCCGAGCTGGCGCAGGACACCCGCGACAAGGTGCAAAGGGTAGCCGCCGAAATCGGCTATCTCCCCGATCGCGCCGCTTTGCGGCTCAAGACCGGCCGCACCAATGTGCTCTCGCTAGTGCTGGAGCCGGACGAGCAGATTTACGGCTTTGGCACCTCCATCGTCAGCGGGTTGACCGAGGCGATGCGCAACACGCCTTATCACCTGGTCATCACGCCGCTGTTCCGCAATGTGTCGCCGATGGAACCGATCCGTCATATCGTGCGCAATCGCATGGCCGATGGGGTGATTTTCTCCAAGGCCGAAATCTATGACGAGCGCGCCCGCTTCCTGCTCGACAATGATTTCCCCTTTATCAGCCATGGCCGCAGCCGCTGGCCCGATGCCCATCCCTGGGTGGATTTCGACAACGAGGCTTTTGCCTATGGCGCGGTCAAGCGCCTGGTGCAGAAGGGCTGCCGGCTGGTGTCCATCGTGCTGCCCGACAGCGCCCTGACCTATACCGAACACCTCAAGGCCGGGATTGCCCGGGCGGCCGGGGAAGCCGGCATCGCCTACGAATTTGCCGCCGACATCAATCTGGGCAGCCCCACCGACGCCATCCGCACCCATGTCGCCAAACGCGCCCGCCGCCCCGATGGCGGCCCCGACGGCTATGTCTGCGCCTCCGAGATTTCAGCGCTGGCGGTGATCGGCGCGCTCAACGAAGCCGGCAAGACCGTCGGGCAATCCGCTCACGTGGTCACCAAACAGGCTTCCCAACTCTTTGCCCAGTTCCAACCGGGCGCCGAAACGGTCTTTGAGGATTTCACCAAGGCTGGCCACAGCCTGGGCACGCTATTGCTGCGCCGGATCGGCGGGGAGAGCGCAGACACGCTCACCGCGCTCGATGTGCCCCGGTTTGATTGGGATAGCTAGAAAGGATCGGTGCTTACCGCAGCCATCCCTTCGGACTGGGATGCAGCTCCATCTGCCCATCCTTGGTCGCGGCATCGATCTGCGCGATCTCGTCCGCGCTCAGCTCCAGATTGTTGAGCACGCCGAGATTGTCCTTGAGCTGATCGAGCGTGCGCACGCCCACCAGTGCCGAGGTCATTTCCTTGCGCCGCAGCGCCCAGCTCAGGGCCAGTTGCACCATGGACTGGCCCCGCGCCCGGGCAATGGCGCCCAACTTGTCCACTGCCTCCAGCACGCGCGGCTCGACGTGGCTGGCGCGCAGCGTCGTATTGCTCGATGCCGCCCGGGTGCCTTCCTTGGCGCCGGTATTATACTTGCCGCTCAGCACGCCCTGCGCCAGCGGCGAAAAGGCGATGATGCCGATGCCAAGCTCGCCACAGGCGTCGATCGTGTGGTCATTCTCGATCCAGCGATTGAGCACGGAATAGCTGGGTTGATGGATGGTGGTGGCCACGCCCATTTCCTTCAAAATCCGATGCGCCTCGCGCGTTTCGGCCTCGGGATAGCTCGAAATCCCGACATAGAGCGCCTTGCCCTGCCGCACCACCTGGGCCAGCGCGCCCATGGTTTCCTCGAGCGGGGTATTGGGATCGTAGCGGTGGGAATAAAAGATATCGACATAGTCGAGCCCCATGCGCTTGAGGCTCTGGTCCAGGCTTGCGATCAGATATTTGCGGCTGCCGAATTCGCCATAGGGACCGGGCCACATATTGTAACCGGCCTTGGTCGAGATGATCAGCTCATCCCGATAGGGCCGGAAATCGCGCGCCATGACCTGGCCGAACAGCTCTTCGGACGAGCCGGCGGGCGGGCCGTAATTATTGGCCAGGTCGAAATGGGTAATACCCGCATCGAACGCATGGCCCAGGATTTCCATGGCACCGGGATAGTCCCGCGTGCCGCCGAAATTCTGCCATAGGCCCAGGCTGATGACCGGCAGCTTGAGCCCCGAGCGGCCCGAATGGCGATATTGCATGCTGTCATAGCGTGCCGGATCGGCCCGATAGGTCATGACGTCCTCCTGAGAATTTGCGATTGCCCCATGCGTGACGGGCGGCGCGACGAGTGGTATGAGCGGGGCCATGTGCCCGCCCGATAATACGCCCATGCCCAGTCTGCCCCAAGCCAATCAGCCATACAAGGTGATGGCGATCTATAAATTCGCCGACCTGCCGGACTGCGCCGAATTGCAGCCCAGGCTCGCCAAATTCTGCTGCGGGCTCGGCATCAAGGGCACCCTGATCCTGGCGCCCGAGGGCATTAACGGCACCGTGGCGGGGACTGTGGACGCCATTGACGCGCTGGACAGCTATCTCTCGGACGGCCCCGATTTTGTCACCCGCCTCGCCGGCGCCGAGATCAAGTTCTCGACTGCCGCCACCATGCCCTTCCTGCGCATGAAAGTGCGCCTCAAGCCCGAAATCGTCACCCTGCGCGCGCCCGAAGCCAATCCGGCCAAGGCCGTGGGCACCTATGTCGAGCCGGAAGACTGGAATGGCCTGATCGAGCGCAATGACGTGGTGCTGGTCGATACCCGCAATGATTACGAAGTGGGCCTGGGCACGTTCCAGCGCGCGCTCGACCCCGCCACCAAGAGCTTCACCGAGTTCAAGGACTATGTCGAAACCCATCTCGATCCGGCGCGCGACAAGAAGGTCGCCATGTTCTGCACCGGCGGCATTCGCTGCGAGAAGGCATCCTCGTATCTGCTGAGCAAGGGTTTTGAGGAAGTGTTCCACCTCAAGGGCGGGATTCTGAAATATCTCGAAACCGTGCCCGAGGATCAAAGCCGCTTTGCCGGCGAATGCTTCGTCTTCGACGAGCGTGTCTCGGTCGGTCATGGCCTGGTCGAAGGCGACGCCACATTGTGCCGGGCCTGCCGGCATCCGCTGACCGCAGCCGACCGCGCCGATCCAAAATATCGGGAAGGTATTGCCTGCCCCCATTGCAGCGATGACCTGGCAAAGCATGCCGCTGCCGCCGAACGGCAAAAACAGATGGACCTTGCCCGCCAGCGCGGCGGCGCCCATCTGGGTGACGATGCCGCCCAAGCCGCCGCCCGCGCCCGGGCCCGCAAACGCGCAGAAGCGGAAGCCTCGCGCGAGCGCAACAAGGCGGGTTGAGCCCGCTTCCCCATCGTAAAATGCAATGCTAGGCTGAAAATTACTCGCAATACCTCCAGCCGCATAAGCATTCCCGATGGACCTCGACCAGCTTCGCACTTTTGATCGCATCGTTCGCGACCAGAGTTTTACCAAAGCCGCCGCGTATCTCCACATCACCCAGGCCACCGCCTCGATGCGCATCCGCGCCCTCGAGCAGCTATTGGGCGTCACCCTGTTTCAGCGCGGCCGCACCGTGACGCTGACCGATCAGGGCATGACCTTCCTGCCCTTTGCCCGCCGCATTATCGGCACCGCGCAAGAAGGCCGCGAGGCGTTGCGCCGGGTCGAGCGCGGCCGCATTGCCATTGCCTCGCTACGGAGTCTGGTTTCCCCGCTGATCACCGAGGCATTGCTGCGTTTTCAGCAGAAATATCCCAGTGTCGATGTGGTGGTGCATGAGGGCAGGCAGGCCCAGATCGCCGCCATGCTGCACGAGCGGGACGCTGAAATGGGCATATTGTGCTGGCCCAATATCGATCCGCTGATCGTGGATCTGGTGCCGCTGGTCATCATGCGCGAACGCGTGCCGCTGGTGGTGGCGCCCGAAATCGCCGCACGGCTGCCCGCTCAATTCAGCATTGAGGATGTGCTGGCCTTGGTGCCCCGCGTCATCTCGCTGCGCTGGTGGCAGGCCGAGCCCGAGACGGCGGCCGCTTTGGTGCGCCTGGCCAAAACCAGTGTCGAACTCCCCACCGGCCCGGCGAGACGCCTCGCCATCAAGGGTGAGGGCGTGGGCTTTTTCGTCAGCTCGGCCGTGGCCGACGATATCGAGGCGGGCCGGCTGGTCGAAATCGCCCCGCCCGATTTTGAGCCGCTGCATCGCGACACCGCCATGGTGGTCCGCTCGCTCGCCGCGCTCGATCGCGACATGCTGGCCGATTTCATCGCCGAAATCGCGCTGGAATGCGCCAAAGTGGGCGTCATCCTCGACAACCGGCTGGCCACACTGAGCAACAAGGTCGCCTAGGACCAGAACCGCAGCAGCGCCGCACGCCAATCCGCGGTCGCGTCCAGATTAGCGCAATGCCCGCCATAGGGCAGGTCCACAATGGTGAGATTGTCCCGCGCGCCGATGCGCGCCAGGGCCGGCCTGAGCGCAAGATTGACTGCCCGGTCGCGCCCGCCGACCAGAACCAGCATTGGTCCGGCAAACCCCGTTACGGCATGGGTCAGATCATAGCGGCTGATACTGGCGGCGATTGTCGCAATTGTCTGCGGGTCGATGGCTTCGGCCATAGCGGCAATGACCTTGCGGGCCGACTTGTCGCCAGTCGTGGACCAGGCCGTCAGCGCTGCCAGACGTCGCGGACCAAGCAGAAAGTGGATCGGCGGCAGGACCCGCCCCAGCGCCTGCGGCAGGTTCAGCGAAAAGGCCGTGCCGAACATGGCAAGCGTTTTAAACCGCTCCGGCACCCGCGCTACCAGATCGAGCGCCACGATGCCGCCCAGCGAATTGCCCACCCAATGGAGCGGCCCGAGTTGGGCGTGATCCAGCATGGCGACCAGATCATCGGCCAGCGTCGGGATGGCAAAACTCCGGCTATTGCGCGTGGCCGGAACGCCCGATTGCCCATGGCCGCGCAAATCGGGCACCAGCACGCGAAAGCCTTGCGCCGCAAAGAATTCGGCATCGGCAGCAAATTGCAGCCCGCTCGCCGCCAGCCCATGGCAGAGCACCAGGGGCTGGCCATGCGCTGGGCCATGCAGGCGATAGGCCAGCGGCGTGCCGTCCGCAGCGCTCAGAGTTCGAACAGAGATCAGCCTTCTCCTGCGCCGGGTTCAGCCCAGCCGGAACCTGTCACGCCCCGGCAAAGCCGGCAAGTCAGGCATTGCCGATCAAAATACCCGCCGCAAACACCAGCGAGCCGCCCAGCACGACCTGCATGACGGCGCGCCAGAACGGGGTCTGCATATAGCGGTTCTGGATGAAGGCGATGGCCCAGAGTTCGATCAGCACGATGACGATGGCCAGCGCGGTGGCCGTGAAGAAATCGTGGATCAGATAGGGCAAAGCATGCCCCAGCCCGCCGATGGCCGTCATGATGCCGGCGGCCAGCCCGCGCTTAACGGGCGAACCGCGCCCCGTCAGCTTGCCATCGTCGGAGGCCGCTTCGGTAAAGCCCATGGAAATGCCGGCGCCGATGGCCGCGGCCAAACCCACCAGAAAAGTCTGATGCGTGTCCCCGGTGGCAAAGGCGGCGGCAAAAACCGGCGCCAGCGTCGAAACCGAGCCATCCATCAAGCCGGCCAGACCCGGCTGCACATAAGTCAGCACGAATTGGCGATGGTTCTCGCTTTTTTCGACATCGCGCCCCTCGGCGCCCAACACCGCCTCGTCGATCCGGTCGGCGGCATCGGCATGGCGGCGTTCCTGCGCGGCCAGATCACCGAGCAGCTTGCGCGTACCGGCATCGCTGACCTGCTTGGCCGCCTCCATGTAAAAGCGATAGGCGCCCTCTTCCATCTCCCAGACCTGCTGGCGCACGGCCTCGAGCGTGAGGTTTTTCAGCAGCCAGATCGGCTTGCGATTGATGAAGCCGCGCACATGCTCGCGCCGGATCGGCACCAGCCTTTTGCCGAAGCGCTCGACATAAAGATCGAGTAGGCGGCGGCGATGTTCGTCCTCCTCGGCCGCCATGCCCTCGAACAGAGCCGCCGAACCGGGATAGGTCGGCGCCAGCCGCGTGGCGAATTCGGAATAGATGCTGCCATCCTCTTCTTCCGCCGCAATTGCCAGAGCCAGGATTTCGCGTTCGGAAAGGCTGGAAAAAGAGCGGCGGGCATCGGGCAGCAGAGAAAACATAACGCGTCTCGTTTAGAATGGTTCTAAACATGGTCTAGAACCATTCTAAACTGATGACAAGCCTTTGCGCCCTATTGCAGCATTGATTGCTGGGCGAAAATCGCCGCCATGGCCCCGCTGGAAGAGGCCAATGTCACGCTGGCCATAGGATTGGCGAGGTCGCCGGCAGCATAGATGCCTTCCATTGATGTCTGGCGCCGATCATCGACCTTGAGGAAGATCCCAAGCGGCGCATCGACCGTTTCCAGCCCCAGAGCAGCATGCAGACTGGCAGAGGGTTGATTGCGCGGATGCGCGAACAGCACATCGACCGATGCCGTGCGGCCGGTATCGAGATGGATCGCGCTCAAACGGCCATTGTCATGCGCGATGCTTGCCAGTCTGCCATCGATCACCGGCACATTGCGCCGCGCCAAACCCGCCCGCGCCTCGGCATCCAGTTCATGCCCATCGGCGAAGAGGGTCAACTTGTCGGTCCAGTCGCCAAACAGCGAGATGGCATGCAGGCTATGCGGCCCGGAATAGACCAGGCCCCAATGCTGGCCGGCCACTTCAAACCCATCACAATAGGGGCATGGCACGATCGACTTGCCCCAGCATTCGGCAAAACCGGGAATGGCCGGCATCTGGTCGGCCATTCCATAGGTCAGCAGCAGGCGCCTCGCCTTGAGCGTTTCGCCATCGTCGGTGCGGACGGCAAAATCATCCACCGCACCGCTGACACTATCAGCCCGGGCATTGACTAGCCGCACCGTTGGATAGCGCTCCAGCTGCTGGCGGGCGGCCGCCAGGATATCGGCGGGCGGTTTGTGGTCGTGGCCGAGCAGGCCGTGGGAATGGCTGGCAAAGCGATTGCGCGGCAGGCCAGTGTCAAGCACGGTGACCTTGCGCCGCGCCCGCCCGAGTTGGAGAGCCCCGGCCAGGCCGGCAAAGCTGCCGCCGATGATGATGACGTCATCCATGATGATCTCCACAAGATAGGCAGGGGTGCGACGTCGAACGCGCACGTTTCATGTAACTTTATTTGTTACATTAAGCCTGCGGAGTCAAGGTCGGTTCCGTCGCTGGCGATTTGCGGCTAGGATCGCGCCAGTTTCCGCTGGAGTAGTCCATGAAGATCCCACTCGCCGCATTGCTGCTGCTCGTCGCCACATCGGCAGCCTTCGGTTTCGACAGCAGGACGCAGGGGATCATCGACCAGTACAAGCCCGGCAAGCTGATCCGCCTTGCCGATGTGGCTCACCTGATGGCTGCCAGCGAGCGCTGGTGCTATCTCGATCAGGACGGCACCTGCTCATGGTCCGATATCTATCTCGATGTGGGCAAGAGCGGCGCCGAGTTCGAAATAGGCAACGCCTGGAACGAGGATGTCGACATCGCCTTCACCGATCGCGGTGAGTTTCGCGACGGCTATATCTGCGAAACCGGCACCGATTGGGTGCCCAATATGCGCGCCACCAGACGTTCGGACGGCAGCGTGATCGGCGGCCGCGACCTGGCAAAACTCAAGGCCGAAATAGCCGACCTGCGCTCAGAGGACAGCCAGGATTGCTTTGACTACGTCTACCTTTCCGCCGATGCAGAAAACCAGACGATCACGCTAACCCAGCGTCAATACATCAACGACGTACACGAAACCGGCAAGGACACCGAGGTGACGGTCCATTTCGACGCTGTTGCAGCGCAAGCACTGACCTATCGCTGGTAAGATCGAACGGTTAACTCTGCGCACCAAGAGCCGGACCGTTTCGTTGATCAAGCAGGACATGAATTTGCCAAGACTGACCGTCGCGTTTCTTGCCTGGGCCATGCTTCTGGCCGGCCTGACGCTGCCGACCTTCGCCCCTGAGATTTCCAACACCGCGATCCTGGTGCTGATGGGCCTTGCGCTGCTACATCTGATCTGGGTGCCCGAGCGCAGGCAATTGCTGCGTCAGCCGGCGGGCTGGATGCCGTTGCTGGCCGGCCTGCTCTTGTTCATTGCCTTCAGCCTGACGGCTAAGTCACCGCTGCACGTCGCCGCATTCCTGGCCCTGGTCCACCTTTACATGGTCGTACCAATGGCCGGCTTGCTGACCCGGCTGGGCGATGCATTGACTCTCGATCGCATCGGGTTATTTGCTCTTGCCGGGACGGCCGGCGGCGCTATCGCTGCGGCCATCGATATTTTCGTGCTCGGATCGGCGCGCGCTGGCCTGGTCAACAATCCCATCCATCTGGCAGCCTTGGGGCTGGCGCTTGGCTTTGTATCCTTGATCGGCATTTGGGGCACAGGCCGGCTGCGCGCCATATTCCTGCTTGGCCCTATACTCGGCATCGTGACGGTCTATCTGACAGGGTCACGTGGGCCCACCGTAGCCGCTGCGCAGATGTTGCTGGTGGCGGCGGCCGCCATCTGCTTTTCCTGGTTGCCGGTACGCACCGCCCGGCGGGCCGTCGGCTCCAGCATTGCAATCCTTGCATGCATTGTCATATTTTTCCTGGTCACCGGGGTGGCTGACGAGCTCACCCCAACCGGCAAGATTTTGTCCTTGCTGCGGACCGGGGTGACCAGTGACACCTCGACCGCCGAGCGGCTCGTAATGTACCAATCGGCCCTCAACGCTTTCCTTGCTTCCCCGCTCACGGGCTACGGCCTGCTCGACTATCCGGCAGCGGCCGCCGCACACGCCCCGCCAGGCGTAACCTTCCCGGTCTATGCCCATCTCCACAATGACATCGCCGATTTCGCTGTGGCCGGCGGATTGTTTGGCCTGCTGGCCTATGGGCTATTCCTGTTCGCGCCGCTCATGGGCGCCTTGCGCGCACGCGGCCCATTGCGCATCCCGCTGCTCTATCTCGGCGGCGTTACCACGATCGGCTATTTTTCCATGGGCATGACCAACGCGGTGATTGGCTTGCGCTGGCAAGATATCGTATTGGCGAGCGTGCTGGCGCTCATCGTGACGCTGTCCACCCGTTCGCAAGGACCTCAAGCATGAGCGCAAGCTCGATCCATATTGCCCTGACCTTCGATGACAATTTCTGGGCGCCAGCCTATGCCACGATGCGATCTGTCTGCCTGTTCACCACGCGTCGTAGCGACCTAGTGTTTCATCTTTGCCATCGCACGTTGACGCCCGCGCATGTCGCAGACCTCAAGACCATTGAAGGCGAGTTCGGCGTTACCCTGGTCTGGCATGATCTGGATGGGTCCGAGCTGTTTCGCGACGTGGCCGCCCGCATGCCGGTCAACAAGCGGCTGAGCAACATCGTCTATGCCCGGCTGATGATCGACAAATTGATCGGCCCCGATGTGGCGCGGGTGCTCTATCTCGATTGCGACATGCTGGTGCGAGACAATATCGAAAAGCTCTATGACGTGGACATGGAAGGCCGCCCCGTCGCGGCGGTCCGCGATTCCATCGGCGCCTTCATCACCGGCGGGCGGGACCTGCGCAACAATCGCGATATCTTTGATCCGGCTTATGCCTATTTCAATGCCGGCATGGTGTTGATCGATGTCGCCAAATGGCGCGAGGCCGATATTATCGGGCGGCTGGAACAGGCGCTCAAGGATGGGGTCATGGCCCGCATCTATTACGACCAGGATTTTCTCAATCTGGTGTTCCAGCGCAATTGGCTGCAATTGCCCTGGCGCTGGAACACGATCGATGCGCGCCACGCCCATGAGGGGCTCGACCCGGCCATCCTTCACTATACCGGCGAAGCCAAGCCGTGGGGCATTTTCTCGGGCATGCTGCAAAGCGTGGCCTTTGCCCGGCTCTATCGGCATGTGATGACCAATGAGCTGTTCTACCGCTTTGCCCGCCATCGCTGGAAGCGCTGGTGGAAGAAGCGACTGGGCCTGGGCAAATAGGCTAGCCGGGCACGATCCCCTCGCGGGCGCAGAGTTCGGCCAAGGCACTACCAGGCTCGGGCAGCGGCATGTCGGCCCGGCCACGGCGCGTCAACTGGCTGCGCCAGATATGGACCGCAAGCGTATCGGGCCCAGTGGCCGCGTCGATACTGGAACCAGGCTGCATCAGGGCCGGAATACCCTCATAGGGAATTGGATAAAGCACGCTACTGGGGCGCACCAGATGCTGCAGCCCGCGCTGGCGCACATAATGGGTCAGTGCGAAGGGCCCCGTCGCGCCATATTGCATGTCTTCGGGGGCGATCTTTTCGCCCAGCAGGCGCCGTGCCGCGACTTCCAGCCGCCGGAATGGGGGCAGATGTGGTTCCAGCAGCGGACGCTTGGTATCGGTAAAAATGGCGAGCAGATCGTCGAGCAGCGGCGCATCGGCCGGAATATGCAGCACCGCGCCATTGACCGAGCCGGGACGCTCATAGGCCATAAGATAATCAGGCGGCCCTTCAATGGGGCGCACGCAATAGACGTCGAGATCCGCATAGACCCCGCGCCCCTGCCGCAGCAGGCTCATGCGGAAATAATCCGAAAACACGCCAGGCGTGCCCTTGCCCTTGTAGAAAACCAGCTTATCGCGCGGCAGCACTTCGGCGGCGTCCATCGCCACCGCGCCCTCGGGCAGGCCGGGCACGGGGTCGAAGGAATAGACCTCGACGCGATGACCGTGGCGGCGGAACGAGGCGATGGACAGCGCTTCGAGCCAACTCATCGGGCCGTGCCAGAAGCTGACAATGGTGGGCAGGCTCATTGCTTGGGTTCCGGGCCGAACACATCGGCGAAGGTCTTGATCATCAATGGGTCCCGCACATGCAGCTTGGGGTCGAATACGATCTTTTCGGTGCGATCCCAATACCAGGAATGCGATATGCCGATGAAGTGGTAGCCGTAAAAGCGATCCGAGGAACCCGCTAGATTAAGCCAGCCCTTGACCTGGTGGGTCCAGGGCTGCGCGCGCCAGCTGGCAAAGAATGCCCTACCCGGCGCCAGCGCCCATTTCTTGCCGCGGTCGCGGGCGGCGATCCCCTTCTTGCGGATGACGAACTGGCGATGGCGCGGCGGCCCGCCCTCCTCGCGGGCATTGAGCACCCAGACCCGGTTGAAGCGCAGCAACCCGAACGGCGAGCGTTCGACCGCCTTGAACACCGACTTGCGGAACGGGGACATCACCAGCTCGTCCACATCGACATTGAGGATGGACCGTGCCTGCATGGCATATTTACGGAAGAACTGCGTGTATTTGGGTGGCTGGGCAAACATGCCCCAATGCCCACCGAATTTGTGTCCTTCAAACACGTCATGCATCGAGCCGAATGGATAGGGCCAGGGAATGACGAGGAATTTTTCCAGTCCCTTTACACCGGCCAAGGCCGCCCGCAATTGCTCTAGATTGTACTCGGTGGAGCCATTGTCATAGACCACCGCGGCGGTCGCACCATGCTCGCCGACATAGAACCGTGCCCAGTCCGCGATCCAGGCGAGCGCATTGTCCTTGTTGATGGTGAAGATTACCCGATCACCCTTCAGCGCGGCGCTGCGATTGGGCTGGATGGGTATTTCGAAGCGCTCATCGCCAAAGCTAAAGGCAAGATGAGTGTCGCCTGGCGGCAGGGTGACGCGCAGAATTTCGGCCTGCACACCGTGATGGATTTTTGGCTTGGCGGTGCGGCCGGAGGGGCGACCCTCGATGGTCATGGCATCGATCAACGGCTCCAGATTGAGCGCCATAGGCCCAATTAGGTAGACATGCCGCCCGGTGTGATCGCGAAATACATCGTAAAACACCGCGCGATCATCGAAGCGCTCATAAAAGCTTTGGGGCCGCTCCAGCTCGGGGCCCAGCGGCAGGCGCCGGAGCGATCCTGCTTCGGACAGCAGGACTGGGGAGGACGCGGCAATGGTCGCGTCGGATTGCGCAATGTCGATAGCCATGCCGTGCCATAACCCACCACAAGCGGCTAGGCTAGCGGGTACCCGTCTAGTGCTGCTGGCTGGCCAGCCAGTTGGCGTCGGGTTCGATGGGGGTGATGATGTCGAGCAACACCCCATTGGGGTCCGCAGCGATGAAATGGCGCTGGCCGAAAACTTCATCGCGCAGCGGTTGCGCGATGGCCACGCGGGCCGTAAGCAGGCGCTCATATTCTGCCCCCGCGTCTTCGACTTCAAAGCTCAGGATCAAGCCCGTTGTCGGCATGCGGCCGATTTCGGGGATGGTTTGGTGATCATAGGCGATGACGGCAAGCTCGATATGCTCCTTGGCAGTGGAGCGCATATGCACATACCAGTCGCTGTCGAAGACCGGGGCGAAGCCGAGATGGGTCCGGTAGAAAGCCGCAGTCGCCGCAACGTCTTCGACCTGGAGAAGCGGATAGGCATTGAGCATTTTCATGATGAACATCCTTGCATGGGACGAATTTTACGTGCAATCTGTCTGTAATATCACCTAACATACAGGCTGTACGTATGCAAGAGCGCCGAAGCCAGGCTGAGCGACGCAGCGGAACCCGTGCCGCCTTAGTCAGCGCGGCCCGCTCTCTCTTTGCCCAAAACGGCTATGCCGGGACGGGTACGCCCGAAATCGTGCAGGCGGCAGGGGTGACGCGCGGCGCGCTCTATCATCACTTTGCCGACAAGGCGGCTTTGTTTGCCACCGTGGTGGAGGAAGAGCACATGCTGCTGGCCATGGCGATTAATGCCGCCACCGAGGGCGAGGACGAACCGGGGCCAGTCAAGGCGCTGATCGCGGGCGGGGATGCGTTTCTCGATGCCATGCAGGACAAGGGAAGGCGGCGCATCCTGCTGGTGGATGCGCCGGCCGTGCTCGGCCGGGCTGCGGTGGACGAGATCGATGGCCGCCATGGCCTGCGTACCCTAGTCGAGGGCGTGACGGCGGCCATGGAGGCCAAGGCGATCCGCGAATTACCCGCCCTGCCGCTGGCGCATCTGCTCAACGCCCTGTTCGATCGGGCGGCGCTGGCTCCGCCCGAAGAGGTCAACGATTATCGCAAGGCCATCAAGGCCTTGATCCGCGGGCTCAAGATTTAGCGCGTTCCAGGCTCTCGACGCGGCCGGCCAATTGCTGCATTGCTGCGATCAGCGGCGCGATAAAAGCGTCATAGCGCAGGCCCTCCTCGCTTTCGGCATCGGCAGGGTCAGCCTTCACATGGCCGGCAAAATCCGCGCAGCCGGCAGCCTCGAGCGCCGATTTCACCTGCTGGGCCAACAGACCATAATGGGTGCGGCGGCCCGGTCGTGCGGCGCCGTCTTCCACGCCGCCGGCAATCCAGCGATATTTCACCGGCTGCAGCGACAGGATGAAATCGAGGCCCAGATCGCTGGGCGCAATATCGGTTTTCTGCCGCGCGTCCGACGTCTGGATGGCGCCCGTTGCCGACCAGACCGAGGCCCAGCGCGCGCCGCTGGCGCCCAGCGTCACCGCATTGTCGGCGGCAGGGCGCACGGACGCGGCAAAGCTGGCGGCGCCGCTGGCCGCATCAATGGTCAGCGCATTGATCCAGCTCGAGCCATCGGCGCTGACCTTGAGCCGCCATTGATCGTCCCCGGCCAGCCCCATTTCGGCGCGACCCGACCAATTGCTCTGGAACAGCAGGCTTGCCGTATCGCCAGCAGAAGCCTTGTTCAGCTTGAGCTGGTGGCCATTGCCGGCATGGTTGAGCAAGGTCGCTGGGCTGGAAACCGCCAGCCGGTTGGTCGCATCGGCTGAAGCGTTGATGCCCAATTGGGGCAGGCCCGAGCCAAGCGAGGCCAGCGGCACCCAGGCCCCAGCGTCAAACACCAGGATAGTGCGGTCCGCCCGGACATAGACCTGCCAGCCGGCCGCCGGATCGTAGAATATCCAGGCCCCGGACTGGAATGCGGCGATTTCATTGGCATGGCCGGCCCAGACCCCCGTCGCGGCGGCGGGCACGATATAAGCCTCCCCCGCCAGTGGGCTCGCGGGCGGGGTCGCCAATGTGCGGCTTTCGACAATGGGCTGCACCAGCGCATCGAGCGCCTGGATCGCCTCATTATGCGTCACGTGTTTCTGGGCCTGCTGCGGCATGATGAGCGGCAATGACAGGCGCGGGCTTTGATCCATGAGAAAACTCCTTTGCCGGCCAGTCTAGGCCGGCCAGCAAAGGCGGGGATAAGCCGCACAGATCGGCCGAGCGTTAGGCCGCAGCCAGCGGCGCCGGCCGTCGCATTGTGGTCACCACGAAGGTCACGATAAACGTCGCTGACATCAGCAGCACGATGGTCGGCGCCGGCGCCGAGTCGATGAAGAAGCTGGCATAGATGCCCACCAGCGACGACACCACCGACACCGTCACCGCAATCAGCATCATCGGCGCGAAGCGCTTACTGATGAGATAGGCGATGGCGCCGGGCGCCACCAGCAGTGCGATGACCAGCACGATGCCGACCGCCGTCAGCGCCGCCACGATGGTCAGGGACAGCAGCGCAAGCAGCCCATAATGCAGCACGCGGACAGGCAGGCCGATGGCGCCGGCCTGTTGCGGATCGAAGGTGAACAGCAGCAGGTCGCGCCATTTGGCCAGCACGATCGCCGTCACCACCAGCGCGATAAGACCGGTCTGGATCAGGTCGCCGGTGCTGACGCCGAGGATGTCGCCGAACAGGATATGGTCGAGATGCACATCGGTCTGGATCGAGGTGTAAAGCACGATGCCCAGGCCAAACAGGCCCGAAAACACCACGCCCATCACGGTGTCTTCCTTGATGCGGCTGTTTTCCTTGAGATACCCCACCGAGAGCGCGCAGCCCATGCCGGCGGCAAAGGCGCCGATGCCGAGCGGCAGGCCCACAATATAGGCCAGCACCACGCCGGGCAGCACGGCATGGGAGATGGCGTCGCCCATCAGCGACCAGCCCTTGAGCACCAAAAAGCAGGAGAGCAGAGCGGTGGGGATGGCGACCATGACGGCAATCGCCATGGCCGAGGTCATGAAGGGAAAGTGGAACGGCCAGAGCGCGTAGACGAGGAACTCGTTCATTTGGCGATTTCCTCGGCGGTACGGCGCTTGGCGGCCAGGAGCCCGTGCTTGGGCGCAAAGAAGAAGGCGAGGAGGAACACCCCGGTCTGCAGCACAACGATGACACCGCCCGTCGCCCCATCGAGGAAGAAGGAGATATAGGCGCCGAAGAGGCTCGACAAAGTCCCCACCGCCACCGCGATCAGGATCAGCCGCGGAAAGCGGTCGGTGAGCAGATAGGCCGTCGCGCCTGGCGTCACCACCATGGCGATGACGAGGAATGCCCCCACAGTCTGCATGGCCGCGACGGTACAGGCAGCCAGAAGGGTGAAAAAGATCACCCGCAGCACCGGCGGATTGAGCCCGATGGTGCGGGCATGGCTTTCATCGAAAAAGGTGACCATCAGGTCCTTCCAGATCACCAGCATGATGGCCAGCGTCACGACAGA
This sequence comes from Devosia sp. ZW T5_3, assembly GCF_044987315.1. NCBI lineage: Bacteria > Pseudomonadati > Pseudomonadota > Alphaproteobacteria > Hyphomicrobiales > Devosiaceae > Devosia > Devosia sp. ZW T5_3. The sequence goes on along the minus strand of NZ_JBJDRE010000005.1, from coordinate 100,289 downwards.
AATGATCACCAGTTGCAGCGTATCCTCGGGCGTCACCGCCAGGATATTGCCCATGACGATGGTCTGGATATTGACCGCCGTGGGCGACAGCGAAATCATGAACAGGCCGAGGCCGAAAAACGCGGTGAAGATCAGCCCGATCACCGCATCTTCCTTGAGCTTGGTGCGCTGAGTGAGGAACAGCATGGCCCCGGCCGCCAGCCCGCCGGAAAAGAAGGCGCCCAGCGAAAAGGGCAGGCCCAGCATATAGGCGCCGGCCACGCCCGGAACGATGGAATGGCTCAGCGCATCGCCGATCAGCGACCAGCCCTTGAGCATGAGATAGGCCGAGAGGAAGGCGCAGACGCCGCCGACCAGGGCCGAAACCCAGATGGCGTTGATCATGTAGTGGTAGTTGAAGGGCAGCAGCAGGGTTTCGATCATTTTTCGACCGGGTCCGACTGCCGGGTTTTCATCTTGCCCTCTTCGCCATACATGACGAGCGGGCGTTCATCATCGGTCAGCACCGAGATATGGCGCGGATCGTCGTCATCATGCAGGTCCGAGCCGGCCAGCACGAAGTGGCGCAAAGCGCCGCCAAAGGTGATTTCGAGCCATTCGCGGGTAAACACTTCCGATGTCGGGCCGGAGGCCAGAACCGTGCCCTTGACCAGCACCGTGCGGTCACAGAATTCGGGGACCGAGCCCAGATTGTGGGTCGAGACCAGCATGACCTTGCCCTCGTCGCGCAGCGCGCGCAGCAGGGCGACGATGGCATCCTCGGTCTTGACGTCAACGCCGGTAAACGGCTCGTCGAGCAGGATGACCTCGCTTTGCTGGGCCAGGGCCCGGGCGAGGAAAACGCGCTTTTTCTGCCCGCCGGACAGTTCGCCAATCTGGCGGTGGCGGAATTCGAGCAGGTTCACCCGCTCCAAGGCCTCGGTCACCATCTGGTGGTCGATGGCGCGGGGGCGGCGCAGGACGTTCATGTGGCCATAGCGGCCCATCATCACCACGTCCTCGACCAGCACCGGGAAATTCCAGTCGACATCTTCGGATTGCGGCACATAGGCGACCAGATTGCGCTTGAGGGCCTGCCCGCCCGGCACGCCCAGAATTTCGACCGACCCGGCGGCCAGCGGCACAAAGCCCATAATGGCCTTGAACAGGGTGGATTTGCCCGAACCATTGACGCCCACCAGCGCGGTGATCGAGCCGCGCGGGATGGAGAAGCTGGCATGCTTTATCGCGGTCGTCCCGTTGCGGTAAGCGACGGTGATGTCGCTGACCGCTAGGCCCGGTTGCTGGGCGGCATTCATGGCTCGAGGCCCTTTACAATGGTGGAGGTGGTGACTTTAAGCAGGTCGATATAGGTCGGCACCGGGCCATCGGCTTCCGAGAGCGAATCCACATAGAGCACGCCGCCATATTTTATGCCGGTTTCACGCGCCACCTGTTCGGCAGGCTTGGACGAGATGGTGGATTCCGAAAAAATCGCCGGCACGTCGTTGGTGCGGACTTCATCGATTACATGGCGCACCTGCTGTGGCGTGCCCTGCTGGTCGGCATTGATCGGCCAGAGGTAGAGTTCCTTGAGCCCGAAATCGCGCGCCAGATAGCTGAAGGCGCCTTCCGATGTCGCCAGCCACCGCCGCTCCTCGGGGATGGCCGCGAGAGCCACGCGGATCGGCTCGACCGTCGCGGTGATCTCCGCCGAATAGGCGGCGGCATTGGCATTATAGGTCGTGGCATTGGCCGGGTCGGCCGCAACGAACGCCTGGCGGATGTTCTCGACATAGATCAGCCCATTGGTGGGCGACATCCAGGCATGGGGGTTTGGCTTGCCCGCATAGGGTCCCTCGCCGATGCCCATCGGATCGACGCCCTCGGTCACCACCACATTGGGCACATCGCCCAGATTGGCGAGGAATTGGGCGAACCATTGTTCCAGGTTCAGCCCGTTCCACAGGATCAGGTCGGCATCCTGGGCCGCAATCAGATCGCCGGGGGTCGGCTGGTAATTATGAATCTCGGCGCCGGGCTTGGTGATCGACACGACATCTGCCGCGTCACCGGCAACGTTGCGCGCCATATCGGCGATGATGGTGAACGTAGTGACGGCCTTGAGACGATCCTGAGCGGAAGCCGGCAGCGAGGCGAGGACAAAAGCGGACACAGCAAGCACACAAAACAAGCGACGACGCATCGGGCACTCCAGAACAGGACGTCCGATCAATAGTGCAATTGCAAATCATTCGCAACAAAGAAATGCGACCGACCCACGCCATTCGAAGGCGAACGGCTTAACCTGAGAACTGGCAGACACTACGATACCGGCGCCGCTCCGATCTGTTGCATAAGACCCAAGAGGTCCGGCTGCCCGCGCTCCTCGACGATCTTGCCATTGGTAACGCGGTAAAAATTTACCGCCTGGACGGCGATCGATCGCCCGGTGGCGGGGATTCCGAAAAAATCGCCCTGGTGCGTTCCCCGCATGGTGAAGCGCGCTGCGATCCGCATATCGCCGGCTCCCAGCTCTTCGGCAATTGTCTCTTCCAGCGCCCATTGGATGTCGGGGAAACCGCTGCGCATCATCCCGATGATGCCAAGATAGCCGCCAAGGCCCTGCATGGGCTCGCGCTGGTTCGGGACGTGGAAGATTGCCTCACTGGCGATCAGCGCATTGCCGAGCGTCTCGTCGGCCGTGTTGATGAACTCGACGAAGCGCCGCATGAATGCGTCGGCAATGGCAGACATGATATCTCCGTTAAAAATCGTTGGCGCGGTCGGCCGCCCGCACGCCAGGCGTTTCGTCCCAAGCTCGGGTCACCGCGAACGCGTGCTAAGTGGTCAGGACAACGATCTTTCCGGCCGCCTGGTTTTGCTCCATCCAGCGATGGGCCACGACGATCTCGCTGAGCCGAGCGCTGGGGCCAAGCGGCACTTTCAGCTTGCCGGCCGCAATGTCAGCCAGAATGCTGTCGAGCGGCATTTCCATGAACTCCGGCACGCCGCCCGAATAGGTGGTCAGGCGCACATAATTGGGAATGACATCCATGGGCGCAAAATTGTCGAAGGCCCAGCGGTCGCCGACCATGCCGGCCATGCAGACGACACCGCCCGGACGGGTGCAGAGGAGGGAATCAGCCAGGGTGCCTGTGCCCACCAATTCGAGGACCTTATCGACTTTTTCGATGCTGGCGCCCAGATGCCCATCATCCACGACAGCCTCGTTGGCGCCGTGCTCAAGCAGAAGAGCCGTACGCGTTGCCTGGCGCGTCGTGCTCAGCACACAGGCGCCGTGGTTGCGAGCAAGGCCCGCCGCGGCAAGTCCGACCGAAGTCGAGCCGCCTCGAATGAGCAAGCGTTCACCGGGCTGCAGGTCGAGTGCCTTGAACACCGAACCCCAGGCGGTCTGGAACATTTCGGGGACGGCTCCGATAATTTCCCAAGGCAGCTCGGATGAGAATTTTCGAATCTGGTTGGCCGGCACGCAGGTGAATTCGGCATAGCCGCCATCGAACTGCCGGCCCATGCCGCCCATCACGGTGGCAATCGTATCGCCGACCGCAAATTCGCCACCAGGGGCGTGCTCGACGACCCCCACGGCCTCGATGCCCAAAACACGTGGGAACTGAACGTCCGGGGAATGTCCCTGGCGAGTGAACAGCTCGGATCGGTTGAGCCCGAAGGCCTTTACCTTGATCAGAACCTGGCCGGGCTTGGGCACCGGAACCGGGATGGTCTCAATGTGGAGCACTTCTGGGCCGCCGGGGCCCCGCATCACGGCTGCTTGCATCATCGACATTGGGCTACCTGCCTGCGTTCAGGCACGTCAGGACCAGCGCGGGTGCCATTTGCGTTGAAAGAGCGCCGAGCAGCCCCCGCATGACAGCTTTGGAGTTCAGCGCAGCGAACACCGCAGCTGCGGGCATCAATCTCTTGTACATCATCGGCACCTCTTGCGAGGCCCAGACATAGCGCGCTGCCTTTTGGTTCGGTATTGGGCTATAAGTTGGTTCAATCGTGCATGGAAGTTTGGAATGCAGGAGCTGGCCGAACTGGAAACCTTTGTTGCGACGGCGCGGCTGGGCAGTTTCGCTGCGGCAGCACAGCAACTCGGCATCTCTGCCACTATGGTCGGCCGCCGTATCCAGAACCTTGAAGACCGCTACGGCGCTCGCTTGCTCGAGCGGACGACGCGGGTTCATAAGCTGACAATGTTCGGCACGCAGTTTCTGCAGCAATCGATCCGCATTCTCGATGAGCTTGCGGTCCTTGATGAATTGTCCAGTCCAGCTGCCGCGCTCAAGGGGAGCCTGCGCATCTCGGCCCCCACCACGCTGGGCGTTACGACACTGGGACCGGCGATATCAGAATTTGCCAAGGCCCATCCGGCACTGTCGGTGGAATTGTCGCTGTCGAACCGGCGGGTAGATCTTGTCGCCGAGGGCTATGATCTGGCGATCCGCGTCGGCGATCTTCCCTCGTCCACGCTGGTGAGCCGGCGCATCGGCACCTATCGCCTCATCTGCTGCGCCGCACCATCGTGGCTGGCCCTGCATGGGCGACCGGCTGCGCCCATGGATCTGGCCAAGGGCGGCTGCATCGTGAACAGCAATTTCAACCCGCCCGATGTCTGGCACTTCACCGGTGCCAAGGGCGAGGCGATTGCCGCCAGGATTTCGGGCGCCTTGCAGCTGGATAGCGACGAAGCACAGCGGATCATTGCACGGCAGGGCGGCGGCATCGCCTACCTGCCGGCAGATCTGGTGCGGCCGGACCTGCAGGATGGCAGCCTGGTCCAGTTGCTAGAGGATTTCGGCACGGATTCCATGCCCATCCATGCGATCTACCCGTCGCGCCGGCTGCTACCAAGGCGCGTTGGCGCAGCGATCGATGCAATCGCCACAGCGCTCAGCCGCAGCGATTTTGCGATCTCCCGGCGATGACTCACGAGCACGCCTCGGAGTCCGATTGGGGTCTGGTGTGAGGACTGAACCCACTTCAGGTACCTGCTGCCGAATTGGCCGCGCGGCTTGCCGGCATCGCCCCAGTGCCGCGGGAACACCGACATAGCCTTGAGCGCCCGAACGCATTAATGAAGGCGCGCGGGGGCACGCGGTCTTCGCCAAATGCAGGGAATGCCATGTCTGTCCAGAGCCAGGCCAAGCGCCTTACCACGCGCGATATACGGGCCAAGAAGCGCAGCGGCGAGAATCTCGCCATGCTCACCGCCTATGATTATGTGACCGCGGCCCTGCTCGACCAGGCGGGAATCGATATCCTGCTGGTCGGCGACAGCCTGGGTAATGTGGTGCTGGGACATGAAACCACCCTGCCCGTCACGCTGGACGACATGATCCGCCATGCGGCCGCCGTGCAGCGCGGCACCAATCACGCGCTGGTGGTGTGCGACCTGCCCTTCGGCACCGCCACCGATCCCGACACCGCCCTGCGCAATGCGGTCGCCCTGTTGCAGCAGACGGGGGTCCAGGCCGTCAAGATCGAGGGCGGGGCAGCAGCCGCACCGATCGTTTCCCGCCTGGTCGGACAAGGCATTGCCGTCATGGCCCATATCGGGCTGACGCCGCAATCGGTGCATCAATTGGGTGGCTATTACCGCCATGGCAAGCAGGAGGAAGAGGCGCGCGAGCTGATCGCATCGGCCAAGGCGCTGCAGGCGGCGGGGGCCTTTGCCATCGTGCTGGAATTCCTCGTGCCCGAACTGGCGGCCGAGATTACCCAGCTGCTGGACATTCCCACCATCGGCATCGGCTCGGGTGCCGATTGCGCCGGGCAGGTGCTGGTGATCAATGACCTGATCGGGCTGAGCGTCACCCCGCCGCCGGGCTTTGCCAAGCCAAAAGCCGATGTGGCCGCGATTGTCCGCGCCGCCGCCACTGCCTATATCGCAGAGGTCAAAACTCCAAAGGACCCCTCCCTTGGCCAGTAACATCCTCATTGCCGTCACCGGCAGCATTTCGGCCTATAAAATGGCCGATGTCGTCTCCGCCCTCACCAAGCAGGGCCATCAGGTGCAATGCATCCTGAGCGCCAGCGCGCAGCAGTTCATCACCCCGCTGGTGCTCGAAACGCTGAGCGGGCGGCCGGTCAAATCGGACCTGTTCGGCGCCGATATTTCGGGCACCGAGCATATCGACCTGGCGCGCTGGGCCGATGTTTTCATCGTGGCGCCCGCGACCGCCAATGTGCTGGCCAAGCTGGCGCTGGGCCTGGCCGATGACCTGCTGACCACGGTGGCTCTTGCCACCAAGGCACCCATGCTGATCGCCCCGGCCATGAACACGGTGATGTGGGAGCATCCCGCCACCCAGGCGCATCTGCAAACCTTGCAGCAGCGCGGCGTTGGGCTGGTCGATCCGGCTGCCGGAACGCTGGCTTGCGGCGAAGTGGGGATCGGCAAACTGGCGCCCATTCCCGCCATTGTCGCGGCTATCGAAGCGGCCCTGGTCCAGCCCGCCACCGATCTGGCCGGCACCACGGTGCTGATCACCGCCGGCCCCACCACCAGCCCGATCGACGCGGTGCGCTATATTACCAATCACTCCACCGGCCGCATGGGTGCGGCGATGGCCGAAGAAGCGCTGCGGCGCGGCGCTTCGGTGCGCTATGTGCTGGGTGTCGACAAGGGCGTGGTGCGCCCGGTTCCGCCCAAAGACAGCGCCGGCCGCCTCACTCTGGTCGAGGTACAGACCGCCGAGGAGATGGCGCAGGCCGCGCTGGGTTTCCTGCCCGAGGTCAACGGCGTGATCGCCACCGCCGCCGTGCTGGATTATCGCGTGGCCGCCCCCTCGGCCAATAAGCTCAAACGCGCCAGCGAAGCCGTGGCGCTTGATATGGTGCCGTCGGTGGACGTGCTGGGCGCCTTGAAGGACGCCGCTACCAGCCAGTGGTTTTTAGGCTTTGCCGCCGAAACCGATAATGTCGAAGCCAATGGCCGCAAGAAGCTCGACGGCAAGAAACTCGATTTCCTGTTTGCCAATCCCGTCGCCCGCAGCGGGGAAACCAGCGCCACCGGATTTTCCGTGCCCACTAATGGCGGCACCCTGTTCCGCGCCGGGGGCGAGGCGCTCACCCTGCCGGTGATGAACAAGACCGAGCTCGCCAAACGCCTTTGGGACCTGATTGCATGATCACTATATTGCGCACCATCGCCGAGGTCCGGGCCTGGCGCGACAGCCTGCCCGGCACGGAGAAACTGGGCTTCGTGCCTACTATGGGGGCGCTGCATGCCGGCCATATCAGCCTGATGGCGCTGGCACGCCGCCATGCCGACCGCACCATTGCCAGCATTTTCGTCAACCCGCTGCAATTCGGGCCCAATGAGGATCTGAGCAAATATCCCCGCCCCATCGAGCAGGATCTCGCTCTACTCGAGGCGGCGGGCGTCGACGCGGTGTTCCTGCCGCCGGTGCATGAGCTTTATCCGCCTGATGCTTCCACCTTCGTCACCGAGGACAGCGTGTCGAGCCATCTCTGCGGCGCGGTGCGGCCCGGCCATTTCCGGGGTGTCACCACGGTGGTGCTCAAGCTCTTCAATATCGTGGCGCCGGATCTGGCCGTGTTCGGCCAGAAGGACGCCCAGCAATGCGTCGTGATCGAGCGCATGGTGCGCGATCTCAACCTGCGCGTGCAGATCCTGCGCGGCCCCATTGTGCGCGAGGCCGATGGCCTGGCCCTGAGTTCGCGCAATATCTATCTCGAACCTGCCGACCGCCTGGCCGCCCCGGCGATTTTCAGGAGCCTTGAGGCAGCCCGCAAGGCCTTCGAAGGCGGCGAGCGCAACGCGGCCACGCTCGCCGCCATCGGCCGGGCAAGCCTTGCCACCGAGCCGCGCATCTCCCCGCAATATTGGGAAGTGCGGCACCCCCAGAGCCTTGAACCCATCACCACGATCGGCCCCGAAGGCGCCCTCCTTGCCGTCGCCGCGCATCTGGGCAATACGCGGCTCATCGACAATCTGTTGCTGGGCTAGCGGCGAGCCGCCATCAGCGCGTCGACGCGATCTCGTAGATGCGTTCGATATCGTCCAGCGCCAGATGGGCCGCCAGGATCCCGCCAGCGGTTGCCCAGACGGTGTCGGACACGCCATAGACATGGCCGGCCTTGGCCACGGCCAGGTTCTGCCAGAGCGGATCGCTCAGCCAGTTCTGTTCTTCCTCGAGCGCCAGCCCGTCGCCGGTCTCGTAGGAGAAATACAGCAACCGGTCGCCATCGAGTTCGGGAATGCGTTCCTTGGTGATCGGCTCGGCCAGGCCGGGCTTGTCCTGGGCCTGCGGCCGTCCGAAGCCAATGTCGCGCAGGATCGAGCCCGAGAAACTGTCATTGTCATAGGCATAATTCTGCCCGGCGATGAAGCGCACCAGCCCCACCTTTTCGGAGCGGCGCTCGCCCAGGGCCGCCTGGATGGCGGTTACCCGGCGCTGATAATCGGCCAGCGCCACTTCGGCTTCCGCGGTCTTGCCGGCGGCCTCGGCATAGACCGCCAGATTTTCCCGCCATTGGCCGGTAATGTTCTCGACAAACACCGTGGGGGCGATGGCCGAAAGCTGGTCGTAGATCTTTTCGTGCCGCTTCTTGTTGCCGATGATCAGGTCGGGCTGCAGTGCGGCGATGGTTTCCATGTCCGGCGCCAGTTCCTCCCCGACCAGCGTCGTATCGGCCAATTGGGCCGCCACATGGTCGAACCATGGATTGGCATTGGCCGAACGCACCGCGCCGACCGGCACGATGCCCAGCGCCAGCAGGTCTTCGGTCGCCTCATTGGTGAGGGCAACGATGCGCAGCGGCGCGTCGGGCACGGTAGTGGTGCCCATGATGTGGGTGACATCGCGGCCAAAGGCTGTGGGCGCGAGCAGGGTCAGCATGGCCGGGATGGCCAGAAGCGAAAACAGGCGGCGAGTGATCATCTTTGGTCCATAAAAATGACAATAGAAGTCATGTTTGGACATCAATCCTGCGCCGCCGATGAAGTCAAGCCGTCTCGCGCCGCCGCAGCCGCCGCATGATCGGCACCATGGCCAGCCCGCCCAAAGCCGGCACCACGGCCAGCGCCAGCCAGGGGATGGCCGCCGCCGGCGAGGGCACGAGCGATAGATCCAGTATCGGCCCCAGCAGCACATTGCCCACCAGCACGGCGAGCCCACCCATTGAGGCCAGCGCACCGTAATAAATGCCGGTTGGCCGGCCCTTGGCGAAGCGGGGGATAATGTCCATGGCGATGGGCTTGACGATCATCTGCCCCAGGATCAGCAGCATAACCATGGCGATGGCCGGCAGCAGCCGCAGCATGCCGGGCGGCGCCGGCAGCGGGGCGCACAAAGCAGTGACGCCAAAGGCCAGAGCCATCAGCAGAAACCCGGTGGAGAGGCTCGCCGTCCAGCTGATCTTTTGCGCCAGCCGCGCAATCGGCATTTGCAGCACCACGATCATCACCGAGGCGATCATGAACAGCGGCGCCAGATCCCTGTCATTGCCGCCGGCCCGGGTCACCTCGACCGGCAGGGCAAAATAGAGCTGGTTATAGCTAAACAGAAAGCCCGCATGGGCCAGCGTGAAAGCGAGAAACAGCCGGTCGGTAAATGCATGCCACCAGACGCCGTCCTGCTTGGGCACCGCCAATGTATCCGCCCGCGGCAGATAGAGATGCAGCACGATATAGGCCAAAAGGAACACACCAGCCCCGGCAAAAGCCATGGCCTGAAAGCCAATGCCCAGCAGCAAGGCTCCCAGCAACGGCCCGACCACCGCGCCCAATTCGCCCCACACCGCCAGCCGCGCAAAAAACTGCACCCGCGTGCCCTTGCCATGGCGCGTCGCTTCCTCGCCCACCTGGGCGGCCAGGGTCGATATGGCGGGCGAAAACAGCGAACCGGCCAGCCCCGTCAGGCAAGCGCCGATCAGCACGGTCACGAAATTGCCGCTCAGGCCCAGGGTGACAAAACCCACCACCCGCAGCATGCAGCCGAGCAGGATCAGTCGCCGGGCACCGAGCCTGTCGGCAAAGCCACCGCCGATGACGTAAAGCCCCTGCTGGGAAAAGGTCCGCAGCCCGAGCACCAGCCCGATGGCGGCGCTTTCGAGCCGCAGGTCGTCGCGCATGAAGGCCGCCAGAAACGGCACCACCATGTAGAATCCGACCATGAAGATGAACTGGTTGGACAGCAGCAGAAAAGGGGCAATGGGCACGCGGCTACCGGGCTGGGCGGATCACTATCGCCCAGCCATGGCCGATTGCCGGCGCGCGAACAAGGCCAATTGCGTCAGGCCGGGCTGGCTTTTGCGCCCTCGCCGTCCAGGTCGTCATCATCCGGGCCACCAGCATAGGCCGCCGACAGCTGGCGGTAATATTTCGAGCGTAGCGCCAATATAGTCACCACCACGCCCACCATGCCGGCCAGCGTAAAGACCAGCGCAATGCCGCGCGCCGGCCCGGTGCCGAACCAGCCGCCAATGGCATCGGCGCCCGCGCCATCGGTCATGAATGGAATAACGACGAATTGGGTCAGCGGGCCGATCAGGAAAGCGGTCAGCGGCGAGGCCGATTGTTCGACCGATTGGGCAAAGCCGAAAACCCGGCCTTGTCGTTCGAGCGGCACCACCTTTTGCAGCGTGGTATGTTCGGCGGCCTCGGCATAGGGGCCCAGCAGCATCCAGATGAAACAGCCGCCCGCCAAAAGCCAGATCGAGGGCTGGATGGTGAAGACGCAGCACACCGACCAGGTGATCAGATTGACCAGCAGCAGCGTGCGCAGCGGATTCCTGCCCAGCCCGGTTCTGGCGATGATGATGCCGCTCAGGATGAAGGCCGTCGACAGCACGCCGAACAGCAGGCCCCAGACCTGCACCGACACCAGCGACAGGCCATAGGCGTCGAGCAGCGCCATGAATATGCCGCCCAGGAAATTGTTGAAGGTGGCAAAAAAGATCAGTGCGAACAGGCCCGGCACGGCGGCGATTACCGCGATCGTGCCCTTGATATCGACCCGCTTGGGCTCGACCGGTTCGCCCGGCACGGCTTCCACGCGCCCCTCGTCGATCCGCACCGGAAACAGATGGGCGAAGGTCAATAGCGTCAAGACCAGCGCCAGCGCCAGCGTCGCCACCATGCCGCCCCAGGCCACGAGGAACCCGCTGATCACCGAGGTGGTCAGAAAGCCGATGCCGGTGACCATGCCGACCAGCCCATTGGCCTTGTCGCGGCGGTCCTCGGGAATAAGGATGGTGACCAGGGTGGGCAATGCGATGGAGCGGATATTGCCGGCAATGACGCCGAGCATGACCAGGAGCACCAGGATCCAGAGCTGGGGACCATAGGGATTGGTGAAGGCCTCGGCTGGCGAGAGCAGCAACAGGGCCAGCGACACGGCATAGAAAGCCGCCGACACCACGCTCGAGCCCAGCATGGCGAGCTTTTTGGGATTGTGATCGACAATGCTGCCCAGCCAGAAGCCGAACCCGGCGGTGAACACCAGATAGACGCCGGCAATCATGCCGGTGGCGAACACCGATTGGGTCTCGATATAGACCCAGAAGGTCAGCGCGAACCACACGGTGAAGTTGGTGATGTTGGCAATCAGATTATTGCCCAGCAGATGATAAAACGGGGTCATCGGCGCCTCTCCTTGCCGGCGCGGCAGGCTAGGACGGCGCAGCGCGATGCTCAACCCCATTTACCCGCGCTCGTAACAAGAGCGTAAGCATTGCTGGTGCATTGATCCTGCCTGGCCGTCCGGCCGTCGTATCACCCGGAGCTTGCATGCCTCTTCATCGCCGCCTGATGGCCATCCTGGCGCTGGGCGCCGCTTTTGTCGGCCCCGCGCAGGCGGCAAATTTCGACCTCTATGGCGCGGCACCCGCTGAATTGGCGCCGATCCAGCCGGAATCCGACGTCATCGTCATTCTCGGCCTGGGTGTCGGCACGGCTGCCGCCTATGAGGGCGCTTCGGACTATACGATGACGTTCAAGCCCATCATCAAGGTCGAAAAGCTGCAATGGGGCTGGATCGATATCGATGGCGAGAAAAGGCCCGGCGGCTTCAAATTCTCGCCTTCGGCCGGCTATGAGGGCGAGCGCCGCAGCGAAGACCATGCAGCCCTGACCGGGTTCGATGATGTCGGCGCCACTTACGCGCTGGGCGCCCGCATCGGCTATGAATTCGTGTTCGACGACACGCTCTCGGCCGAAATCTATGGCGCGGCGCGCTATGCCTTTGGCGGCGCCAGGGGCTGGGTCGGGGAAGCAGGTGTCGATATCACCGCCAAGCTCACCCCCGAGCTTGAGATTGTCGGCGGTCCCGTCGTCAATTTCGCCTCGGAAGGCTACATGGACAGCTATTTTGGTGTCACCCCGACCGAATCAGCTGCATCGGGCGGACGCGTCGAGGCGTTCGATCCCAGCGGCGGCATCAAATCGGTGGGGGTCAAGCTCGAGGCGCGCTACGAATTCGTCCCCGACACCTTTGTCAGCCTCAACGCCTCCTATAGCAGCTATGTCGGAGACATCAGCCAGTCGCCCGTGGTCAAGGCGGGCAGCGAGCAGCAATTTACCGTCGGGCTAGGCCTGGCGCGGCGCTTCTCGTTCTAGGCTTGCTGCGGAACGCCAAACCGGCAGACCGGCACGCCGGGCACTGCGACGCGGAATTGCACCACGCCGTCGCGTCCCTCCGTGTCACGGCCTGAATTGAGGCTGGTAACAAAGATCGTGCGCATATCCTCCCCGCCGAAACAGGGCATGGTGGGGTGGGCCAGCGGCAGGTCGACCCAGCCGGTCAGCGTACCATCGGGCGCAATGCGGTTGATGCGGCTGCGGCTGGGTGCGGCCGACCAGTAAAAGCCATCCATATCGCATGCGGCCCCATCGGCGCGGCCATTGGCCTCGTCGCGATCGCGCAGCCGGCGGCGATTGGCGATATGCCCGGTGCCGGCATCGAAATCCCAGGCATCCACCCACATCTGCCCGCGGGAATCGGAATGATAGAGCGTGGTCGCTTCCTGGTTCCAGGCCAGCCCGTTGGTGATGGTCACCCCGCTTGCCAGCACACTGACTTCGCCCGTGGGCGTGACGCGATAGAGGCGTCCTTCCGGCTCGCCGGGACTGCCAAAATCCATGCTGCCGACATAAAAGGCGCCGTCCGGGCCCACCTTGCCGTCATTGAACCGCATATTGGGCTTGGCGTGCTCGACCGCAGCAATCAGCGTTCTTGTGCCGGTGGCGATATCGACCAACTCGATTGTCCGCCGGAACGCCACCACCAGCTGCCCCGGACCGGCGAGGCCAAAACTGCCCACCGGCTCGTCAAAGCGCAGCGCCTGCCGCGTGCCGTCGCCCAGCGACAGGGCATGGATCACCCCCGCTTCGATATCGCACCACCAGAGCCGATTCTGTGCAGCGTCCCAGACCGGGCTTTCGCCCACGCCGAAGCGCTCGCGCACCAGAAATGTCACCGGCCCCAGGGCCAATTGCTCACGCGCTGTCTCGCTCACGGCACACTCCCGATTCGGGCCAGACGCCCTGATGACGCTATCTTGCCTCACGGCCCGATTAGTCATACCAACTTTTGCACCGCTCAATCGGCAATCGTGCCACGCCAACACTTTCCGGCGCGCATAAGGGCTTCGGTTCCATGTCCCGCATCCTGCTCACCGGAGCCTCCGGCTATCTGGGAACACAGCTTCGCCCGGCGCTTGTCGCGCAGGGCCATGCCGTGCTGACCACCGATATGCGCCCGGCGCCCGATGGCACGCCGACCGAGCTTGCCGACCTGGCCGATGCCGCAGCCATTGACGCGCTGATGGCGCAGCAGCCCGATGCCGTGCTGCATCTGGGCGGCATGGCCAATGAGGGCGATTGGGACCTGATCCTGCGCGCCAATATCATGGGCTGCTACAATATTTTCGAAGCCGCCCGGCGCCATGGCGTGCGCCGGGTGATCTATGCCTCGTCCTATCACGTGGCCGGTTTCTACCCCACGGCGCAGGCGCCGCTGCCGGTGGATGTGCCTTTTCGCCCCGACACCCTCTACGGCGTCTCCAAGGCTTTCGGAGAGAACCTGGCCCGGTTTTATTTCGACAAATACGGCGTGCAGTCGCTGTCGATCCGCATCTGCTCGGCCCATAGGCCGAAAACGCCGCGCGAATCCCGCAATTGGTGCGATCCCACGGATCTCGCCCGCATGGTCGACCGGGCGCTGAGCGTGGACGAGCTGGGCTGCCAGACCCTTTACGGCATCTCGGACAATCCGGGCGCTTTCTTCACCAACCCGCCCGACAACGCGCTGGGCTGGGCGCCCGAAGGCAGCTCGCTGCTGCACGATTTCCCCGATCCGCATGCGCCCATCGATCTCGAGGATCCGGCCAATATGTTCCTGGGCGGCGGCATGGCGCGCCGCGTCGTAGAATGAAGCCGGTGCAGCACAAGAAGGTCGGCTTCAAGGAAATCGCGCTGGCGGCCGATGTCGCCATTTCGACCGTCTCGCATGTGCTCAATGGCACGGCGCCGATCTCACCTGAAGTCCGCGCCCGCGTGCTCGATGCTGCCGGCCAGCTCGGCTATCTCGCCAAGCGCCGGGAAAAAGCCTCCATTGCCGTGCTGCGCAGCATCTTGCTGGCCGTGCCCAGCGATACGCTGCCGCATAATGAGTTCAATCTGTTCTCCTGGACGCTGCTCAGCACGCTGATGCGCGAATGCGAGCGGCGCGCCATTCGCGTCGTGCCCATCGAAATCGACCGCCCTGACATCAGCGGCGATAGAATCGTGGCCCAAGCCCGCGCCGCCGAGGTGGATGGCATTCTGCTGCTCAGCGAAGATCGGCGCGATATCCTGCATGATATCGCCGCCTCGGAAATTCCCGCCGTTCTGATCAATGGCGAAGACCATGAAATGCAGATCGACAGCGTCACCCCCGGCAATCGCTTTGCTGCCCGCTACGCCACCAATTGGCTGATCGAAGAGGGGCACCGCTCGATCCTGCACCTGACCTGGGAAGGCCGCTCGACCATCCGCCGCCGCCGCGACGGTTTCCTCGACGCCTTCCGCGCCAATGGCCTGCCGCTCGATACCGCCCATATCCATCTGGCCGAAGGCTTTTTGCCCGATCAGGGCGAAGCCGCGCTCACCGCCTGGCTCGCCGAGCATGATGGCCTGGGTGGGGTCACGGCCATTTTCTGTGCCGCCGACAACCTTGCCCTGGGCGCGCTCGCCGCACTCAGCAAGGCCGGGCTGACCCCGCCGCGCGATGTCTCCATTGTCGGCTTTGACGGGGTCGCCATCGGCGAATTGACCACGCCGGCCCTCACCACGGTCAGCGTCCCCCTCGAACATATGGGCACCGCGGCCCTGCATCTGCTTGAACAGCGCATCGTCAACGCCGCCCAGCATCCCCCCGCCCACCGGCTGGAGCTCGGCTGCCGGCTGACCATCCGCAACAGCGCGCGGCGGCTGGTCTAGTCCTCACTCCTCGCCGAACAAATCTGCCAGCAAATGCCGCCGCGCCATTTCCAGCGCTCCGGCCAGCCCGGCTCGCGCGCCGGTATTGCTGGCGACAATCGGCACCGGCCGCTCAAAGCGCGCCGCCAGTTCCGCCTGCACGCGCTCGATCAGCTCCGGCCGCGCACCAACACTGCCGCCCAGCACCACCAGTTCCGGATCAACCAGCGCAATCAGCGACACGATCCCCAGCGCCACATGCCCCGCCAGCTCGTCAATGGTCTGCAGCGCCCGCGCATCCCCCGCCGTGGCGAGGTCAAAAATCGCTCGCACCGACACATCCGCCGCCCCACCGCGCCGGGCGAAGGCTTCGCGAATACCGGCCTCGCCTACCATGGTTTCAAAATGCCCCTGCGCCAGCGAGCGCGCCGTGGTGCGATGGTCGGGCAGCGGCAGATAAGCGATCTCCCCGGCCCCGCCCGTGGCGCCACGCAGCAGCCTGCCATTGACCATCAGGCCCGCGCCGACCCCGGTGCCCAAAGCGATAAAGGCGATATCGCGCTTGCCCTGGCCGCTGCCGCTGGCAACTTCCCCCAGCAATGCCAGATTGACGTCGTTCTCGATCGAGACCGGACAGCCCAGCGCCTTGGTCAGCCGGGCATGCAGGTCGACCGCCTCGAGCCCCGGCAGATTGGCCGCCAGGTTCAAAATGCCCGTCGCCGGATTGACCGCCGCCGGCACACCCACGGTACAGGCCTGCACGCGAAACCGTTGCACCGCGCCAGTCCGCGCCAGCGTCTCGGCCAGCTCCACCAATTGCCCGACCAATTGATCGAGCCCGCCCAAAGCCGTCGGCACCACGGTTTCGGCCAGCACCTTGCCGCGCAGATCGACCAGAGCGGCGGCAATCTTGGTGCCCCCGATATCAAAACCCAGTGCCAAAGCCGCATCGGGCCGCAGCGCATAGCTCAGGCTCGAGCGCCCCGGCAGGCCATTGAGCGGGCCGGCCACCTGCACCAGCCCGCGCTGTTCCAGCACCGAGAGCAATTCGGACACGGCCTGTTTGGAAATCCCGACCCGTTTGGCCAGAGCGGGGCGTTGCAGCGCGCCCGCCTCGATCAGCACCTCCGCCAATTGGCGCAGCTGGTGCGGCGCCGAATTTGAGGCACGTACCTTGGTTAAATCTGCCGGATTCGGCCGTTGTTCGCTAGGCGATTGATTTATCTGCCAATCTTCCATTCAAGATAGACCCCTTCCCCTCCACTCGGCCGCATAATGCCATTCGTGCAAAATTTTTCTAGTTGATTCATACGACGAGTGACGCAATTATGAAAATGTAGCGGCAGAAGCCACCGGAAAGACGAGAAAATCGCGCCGGTTTCAAATGCCCTGCCGGTGGGAGGATCCAACTCATGCAAATGTTTTCATTGTAACGAGGCTGCTTCCGCACAAAGTCACAGGCCGGGCATTGCGCCCAGCCGAGGGAACCCGGTTCATGTTGGGGAGGATTGAGACGATGAATTCCAAGAGATGGGTTGCCGCTTTGGCAACCGGCATCCTGTGCACGACCGGGCTGACGGGTCTGGCCTGGGCCTTCCAGGAAGCCCCGATGCTGACCGAGCTGGTCGAAGCCGGCAGCCTGCCGCCGGTCGATGAACGCCTGCCCACCAAGCCGAGTGTGGTCAGTGCCCTCGAGGTTGGCCAATATGGCGGCACCTGGCGCCGCGCCTTCAGCGGCCCGGGCGATCGCTGGGGCCCCACCAAGCTGATGGAAGAGCGCGTGCTCAAATGGACCGCCGATGCCGATGGCGGCGCCGTGCTGACGCCGGGCTATATCGAAAGCTACGCGGTCAACGAGAACTCCACCGAATTCACCTTCACCCTTCTGGACGGCCTCAAATGGTCCGATGGCGAGCCGGTGACCACCGAAGACGTCGCCTTCTGGTACAATGACATCTTCCTCAACCGCAAAATCGTGCCCACGCTGGAGCCGACCTTTGCGCCGGGCGGCGTGCCTCTCGAACTCGAAGTAGTGGATGCGCGCACCTTCAAGGTGAAATTCGCCCAGCCCTATGTGTATTTCCTGCAAATCCTCGCCAAGGATTCCACCGGGGAGCCGAGCCTGGACCGTCCCAGCTTCCTGTTCCCCAAGCATTACCTGAGCCAGTTCAACAACAATTATGCCAGCGACGAGGAACTGGCAGCAGCGGCGAAAAAGTTCAACGTCGCCGCCTGGACCGATCTATGGGGTTCCAAGGGCGCCGCCACCGCCTGGTGGTCCAATCCGGACCTGCCCGTCATCACTGCCTGGAAGATCGAAACCCCACCGCCGGCCGATACGGTGGTGATGGTGCGCAATCCCTATTATTACGCCGTCGATCAGGCGGGCAACCAGCTCCCCTATATCGACCGCATCGAGCACCGCCTCTATCAGGACCCCGAAACGCTCAACCTGATGATCGCCCAGGGCCAGCTCGACATGCAGGATCGCGGGCTGACCCTCACCAATTTCACCTTCTACAAGGAAAACGAAGCCCGCGGCGGCTATCACACGGTCAATTGGAAGGACACCAATATCTGGTCGCTGGTGCCCAATATGACCGTCAAGGACGAGGTGCTGGCGGCCCTCTTCGCCGACGAAAAAGTGCGCGAAGCCTTCTCCATCGCGGTCGATCGCGAGCTGATCATCGAACTGACCCAGTCGGGCATGGCCCAGCCGATCCAGGCGGCGCCGGTGACCGGCACGCAATATTACAATGCAGAGTTGTCCACCCATTGGACCGAATATGACCCGGACCTGGCCAATCAATTGCTCGACGAAGCGGGCCTTGACCAACGCGACGCCCAGGGGTTTCGGCTGCGCCCGGATGGCAAGCGGTTTAGCCTTGTGGTCGAAACCAGCGACGCGGCCCATGCCAAGACGCTGGAATTGCTGACCGAAAACTATGCCGAAGTGGGCATTGAAATGCTGCCCCGCGTCATCGACCGCACCCAGTGGGACAATAACCGCGCCAATAACGACTTCCAGATGCACTGGATCCCGTTCGACCGCATGACCTATCTGCCCGCCGACCCGCGCCGCCTGATGGGCTGGGACGGTTATGGCAACGAGTATTTCAAATGGTACAGCACGGACGGCGCCGAAGGCATCGAGCCGCCCGCCGACGACCCGGTCCGCGAGATCTGGGCCCTCTGGGACAAAGCCTCACAATCAGCCTCGATCGAGGAAGCCGATGTCTCGGTCAACGAAATGGCCCGCATCTTTACCGAACAGGGTTGGGTAATCGGGGTCTATGGCGAAGGCCCGGTGGTCAATATCGTCGGCAATACCATGCAGAACGTGCAGCCCGATCTGGTGCAGGACGACATCTTCCGCGGCATTGGCCTGGCCCGCACCCAGCAGTTCTGGCTCAGCCAGCCCTGATAGACGCAACGGCGCGCGGAGCCCCAGGCCCCGCGCGCCATCTCGGCCCCACGGCCCGGACTCCAAGCCGGGCCGTGGCGTGCCGGCAAGGGGAGAGAACTGCAGTATGATTGCCTTTATCGGGCGGCGTGCGCTTCTGGCGATACCGACGCTGATCTTTATCTCGTTCATATCCTTCGTGATCATCCAGCTGCCGCCGGGCGATTATGTCACCTCCTACGCGGCCCAGTTGCGCCAGCAGGGCGACTACATTTCCATCGCGCAGGAAGCGATCATGCGGCAGAATCTGGGGCTCAACGACCCCATTCTGGTGCAATATTGGCGCTGGATTTCCAATATCGTGTTCCGCGGCGATTTCGGCCATTCCCTGGAATGGAATGCCCCGGTGGGCAGCCTGATCTGGGACCGGCTGGCGCTCACCCTCGCCATTTCCTCGCTCAGCCTGGTCTTTACCTGGATCATCGCCATTCCCGTCGGCGTCTATTCGGCCACGCGGCAATATTCCATTCTCGACCACCTCTTCACGGTCTTCGGCTTCCTCGGCAAGGGCGTGCCCGATTTCCTGCTCGCGCTGATCCTGATGTGGATCGGCTTCATGTATCTGAATATCGATGTGGGCGGGCTGTTCTCCCCGCAATATCAGAACGCCCCCTGGAGCTGGGACAAGGTTGTCAACCTGCTCTCCCATCTGTGGATTCCGCTGGTCGTGCTGGCAACGGGCGGTGCGGCCGGCCTGATCCGCGTCATGCGCGCCAATATGCTCGACGAATTGGGCAAGCCCTATGTCGAGACCGCCTATGCGCAGGGCCTTTCCGAGCGCCAGGTGGTGTGGAACTACCCCGTGCGCGTGGCGCTCAATCCCTTCATCTCCACCGTCGGCTGGTCGCTGCCGGCTTTGTTCTCGGGCGACGTGATCACCGCCGTCGTGCTCAACCTGCCCACCACCGGCCCATTACTGCTGCAGGCCCTCAAGATGCAGGACATGTATCTGGCGGGTAGCTTCATCCTCATCCTCAGCGTCTTTACCGTGATCGGCACGCTGGTCTCCGATATCCTGCTGGCGTGGTTCGACCCGCGCATCCGCTACGCGTGAGGAGTGCGCCCGTGACCGATTCCGCCCTCGAAGCCCCTAAAGTCCGCGACCACAAGGAAGACCTCTTCACCGCCAAGCCCTGGCAATTGGTGTGGCGGCGCTTTTCCAAGCACATGCTCGCCGTCATCTCGCTGTGGTTCCTGATCCTGCTGGCGCTGACCGCCATCTTTGCCGATCAGGTGGCGCCCTATGATCCGTTTAAGGTGCAGCGCCTGCGCACCCTCGCGCCGCCCACCGGCATTCACCTGTTCCACGAAGGCCAGTTCGTCGGCCCCTTCGTCTATGGCCTGTCGCGCGAACGCGATCCCAATACCGCCCGCGTGCTCTACGAGGCCGATCCTGAAACGGTGCTGCCGATCCAGTTCTTCTACCAGGGCGACGACTACAATTTCCTCGGCCTGTTCAAGTCCAATATCCACCTCTTCGGCGTCGACGATCGCCGCGAGCAGATCAACCTGCTCGGCACCGACGATCTGGGCCGTGACGTCTTCTCCCGCCTCATGCATGGTGGCCGCGTCACCTTGTCGGCGGGCCTGATCGGGGTGGTCTTTGCCTTCGTGCTCGGCCTCACGCTGGGCTCGATCTCGGGCTATTTCGGCGGCTGGATCGATTCTTCCATCCAGCGCCTGATGGAGTTCATCCGCTCCATTCCCACCATCCCCTTATGGATGGGTCTGGCCGCGGCCCTGCCCATCGCCTGGGACCCGATCTTTGTCTATGTGCTGATCACCCTCATTCTGGCGCTGATCGGCTGGACCCATCTGGCGCGTGTGGTGCGCGGGCAATTCATGGCCATCCGCAACGAGGATTTCGTGATGGCGGCCCGGCTGGCCGGCGCCTCGGAATACCGCATCATCACCAAGCATATGCTGCCCTCGATGACCTCTTACATCATCGCGGCGCTCACGCTCGCCGTGCCCGAAATGATCCTGGGCGAAACCGCGCTCAGTTTCCTCGGCCTGGGCCTGCGTCCCCCCGTCGTCAGCTGGGGCGTGCTGCTGCAGGATGCACAGAACCTGCGCTCGATCTCGATGGCGCCCTGGCTGCTTTCGCCGGGCCTGGCGGTGGTGCTCACCGTTTTGGCCTTCAATTTCCTCGGCGATGGCCTGCGCGACGCGGCCGATCCTTATGGGCAATAGCATCATGACCAATTCCATGCCTGAAAACCGGCTGCTCGAACTGGACAATGTGCAGGTGCAGTTTCCCATGCGCGAGGGCCTGGTCAAGGCCGTCAATGGCGTCTCCTACCATGTCAACAAGGGCGAAGTGCTGGGGATTGTCGGCGAGAGCGGGTCGGGCAAATCCATCACCGCCCGCGCCATCATGCGTCTGCTGCCCAAGAATGCCAAAGAGACCGGCGGCAGCATTCGCCTGCGTCCCCGCACCGGGGAAGAGTTCGAGCTCTCCGCGCTCGATCGCAATAGCCGCGCCGTGCGCCAGGTGCGCGGCAATCATATCGGCATGATCTTTCAGGAGCCGATGACCGCGCTCTCCCCGGTCCACACCATCGGCACCCAGATCATGCGCACCGTGCAATTGCATAAGGGGCTGAGCAAACCCGATGCCCGCGCCCGCGCCATCGACCTCCTTGCCAAAGTGCAGATGCCGCGCCCCGCCCAATTGGTCGATGCCTATCCCCACCAGCTCTCGGGCGGCATGCGTCAGCGCGCCATGATTGCGCTGGCCATTTCCTGTGACCCGAGCCTGCTCATCGCTGACGAGCCGACCACCGCGCTCGACGTCACCACCGAAGCCCAGATCATCGAATTGCTCAAGGAGCTCAAATCCGAGCTGGGCATGGCCATCGTCTTCATCACCCACAATTTCGGCGTCGTCGCTGATATCGCCGACCGCGTCTCGGTGATGTATCTGGGCCGCATTGTCGAAACCGCCGATGTCGACGACATTTTCTACGCCCCCAAGCATCCCTATACCCAGGCGCTGCTACGCTCCATTCCGCGCCTTGGCGTCGATCAGGGCCGGCGCCTGCCCACCATTCCGGGCATGGTGCCCGATCCGTTCAGCGTGCCCAATGGCTGCGCCTTCAACCCGCGCTGCATCCATGCCGTGCCGGGTCTGTGCGACACCAAAGTGCCGCCCGAGCTCCGCTTTGGCAGCCAGATGTCGCGCTGCCATATTGCCGAGCAATTCGCCCAAACCGAACAGCAGGAGCCAGCCCATGTTTGATCCCGGCCTGACCCTTGCCGATGACACGCTGATCTCGGTGCGCGGGCTCAAGAAATATTTCCCCATCCATGCCGGCTGGCGCAAGCGCCATGTCGGGGACATCAAGGCGATTGACGACGTTTCCCTCGATATCAAAAAGGGCGAAACCTTTGGCCTGGTCGGGGAAAGCGGCTCGGGCAAATCCACCGTCGCAAGACTGATGCTGCGCGCCTATAGCCTCACCGATGGGCAAATCCTGTTCCGCCGCGCTTCGGGCGAAGTGGTCGATATTTCCAGCCTCTCCGAGCGGGGCATGCGCGAGATGCGCCAGGAAATGCAGATGATTTTCCAGGATCCCTATTCCTCGCTCAATCCGCGCATGACCCTGCTCGAATTGGTTGGCGAACCCATGGTGATCCATGGCGTGGGCAATCAGGCGCAAATCCGCGACCGGGTGGCCGAATTGCTCAGCGTTGTTGGTCTGCGTCCCGAATTCCTCACCCGCTATCCGCATGCCTTTTCCGGTGGCCAGCGCCAGCGCATCGGCATTGCCCGGGCCCTGGCGCTCAATCCCAGTTTCATCGCTGCCGACGAAGCCGTCTCGGCGCTCGACGTCTCGGTGGCCGCCCAGAACATCAACCTGCTGCAGGATTTGCAGGAGCAGTTCGGCCTCACCTATTTGTTCATCACCCACGATCTGGGCATGGTCGAACATATCGCCGACCGTATCGGCGTCATGTATCTGGGCCGCATCATGGAGATCGCGCCCACCCACGATCTCTTCAGCAAGCCGCTCCATCCCTATACCGAAGCGCTGATGGCCGCCGTGCCGCAGCCCGATCCGCGCGGCAACCGCACCCGCAAGCGCGTGCCGCTCAAGGGCGAAATCGCCAACGCCGCCAATCCGCCTTCGGGATGCCTGTTCCACCCGCGCTGCCCCTATGCGCAGGAGCGCTGCGCCAGCGAAGAGCCGGCGCTGCGCGCCCTGCCATCGGGCCGCCAGGTGCGGTGTCACTTTGCCGACGAATTGAGCCTGACTGGCGCCGTTGCGGCCGCTCAACGTTAACAGTCCGCTAACCAAATCGGGTCCTATGTCAAAACCGCTTCTCATCCTCAACCGTGGCGAAAGCCTTGCCGCCTGGGCCCTGTCGCCGGTCATGGCCACGCCCTTTCCGGGCATTCCGGCGCCCGCGGAAGACAGCCAAAACTACAAATATATCAATGGCTTCGTCGACGTCGGCGACCTACCTTGCCGCGTCGCCACCTGGCGCGACGTCGCCACCCGCACTGTCACGCTCGACACCAGCTGGCCGGTCGAAAGCCTTTATCTGCCCGGCGCCAACCGCCGCGTCGAATTTAGCCAATTCCGCTCCACCCCAACACGTTTGGCCCGCTGGTGCCGCACCAGTCTGAGTGCCCCGGTTGACCGCTATTGCTCCTTCCGCCTCTCGACGCGAGGGGGTGTGCATATCTGGGTCGATGGCGAAATAGCTGCGCGTTTTGAACCCTTTACCCGCAATTCCACCGAGCAAAGCGTCGTCCACCTGCCCATCAAGGCGGCTGGCAGCGACATCGTCGTCCTCACCGAAGACATGGCCGAGCGCGACACCAATTGGTTCTTCGAACTCACCCTGCTCGACGACGTCCCCCTCGCCGTCCACCTCCCCGGCGCCCCGGCTGACGCCCACCTCGGCACACTCAAAGCGTTGGCCGCAGAAGTCCGGCCAGCCGGGGAATTTACCGGCCCAAACGACCCGCTGGTGCTCGAATTCGACACGCCGGCAAGCCTTTCCGTCGCCATCCACGCCAAGGTCGGCTCGACCTCGCATGCCAAGCACACCATGCTCGACCGCACGGTAACCCTCAACGCCGGCGAGACAAAAGTCACCCTCTGCCGCGGCGACGAATTGCCCGAAGGCTATCACATTCTCGATCTGACCTTCATCGTCGACGACACCCGTGTCTCCCGCCAGATCGCCTGTGCGATCATCCATGACATCGCCCCCCAGCCCCGCCATACCGACATTGCCGAACGCAAGCGCGAAGCGCTGCTGCACAGCGCCAGGGAAGGCGAAATGCGCATGGGCACGGCCCTCGCCATGCTGGCCGCGGGCCTGTCACCCGACCAGCGTTTCCGCGACATTCTCGAGGAAACACTGACCATTATCGAGGAGCGATGGGACTGCGCCGATTTCATCAGCGTCCCCCTGCTCTGGGCCTTCGCCCGGCATGCCGACCAATTCCCCGCCGATCTGCGTGCTCGCACCGAAACGGCCCTGCTCAATTTCCGCTATTGGGTGGATGAGCCGGGCAATGACGTCATGTGGTTCTGGAGCGAGAACCATGCTTTGTGCTTCCACGTTTCCCAGCTGATGGCCGGGCAGATCTTCCCCGATGGCCACTTCACCGCCGCCAATCGCAACGGAAACGAACAAGCCCGCCTCGCCGCCGAGCGGCTGCATCTGTGGTTCGACGCGGTCGAGGCAGAGGGCCTCGCCGAATGGAATTCGTCGGCCTATTACCCCGTTGATTTCATCGGCGTTTTGGCCCTGGTCGAATTCGCGCCTACTGACATTGCTGCCCGGGCCCGCCGCGTCACCGACCGCATCTTCACCATGATGGCGCTGCACACATTGGGCGGCGTTCCGGCCGGCAGCATGGGCCGCGCCTATGACAAGGAATTGCGCGCCGGCCCGCTCACCGAACTCGCCCCCTTCGCGACGGTCGCTTTCGGCAAGGGCTGGCTCAATCAGGGCGTTGCCTCGCTTCCAATGTTCGCGGCGGGCAGCTATTTGCCGCCGCCCGAGTTGGGCAGTCTGGCTTGGCCCGAGCCGAGCAGCGCCATCACGGCCCATTACACCCAAGGCTATGACCACGCCGCCCATCTCAGCCTCTTCAAGACCCCGGCCGTGCAGCTCTCGAGCAATGCCGGCGCCAAGCCGGGCGGCTATGGGCATCAACAGCATGTCGTTGACGTGCTGTTCTCTGCCCATCCGCTAGCCCGGAGCTGGATCAACCATCCCGGCGAAGACGATCCCTGGGGCAGCCAGCGCCCTTCCTATTGGGCCGGCAATGGCGTGCTCCCCCGCGCCGCCCAGCACGAAAATATTGCTTTCCTGCTCTACGATTTGGGCAGCAATCCGCGCCTCGATTTCACCCATGCCTATGTCTCGCAGGCGGGCGTCGAAGCCTATCTCATCGACGGCGCGCTGATCCTGCGCTCGGGCAATGGCCTGCTGGCCTACAAGGCCACCGCCCCGCTGGAGCCCGTCACCAAAGGCCCCAGCAAGGGTCGCGAATATCGCTGTTATGGCAGGGTCATGGGCTGGGTGGCCTTGGTCGCCGAGGGCGATGACATCCACGCCTTCGCCCGCCGCATCGCCGGGCTCGATCTCAGTCTTGACGGCCGTCACTTGACGCTGACAGGCTTGCCCAGTGGCAGTATCGAACTGGATTGGACTGCTGGGCTATCGGTGGACGGCAAGGCCGTCGCCCACCCCAATATGAGCATTGAGCCCCTGATCCAGCGGCGAAAACTCAGCGAGACGATGGCGGGGTAAAGCACCCCCGCTATTTCGGCCCCGGATCCATCAACACATGGATCCGGTCCGCCCCCAATCGCGCCAGCTTCAGCATCAGCGCCTTGCGCCGTGCGGGGGCCATGGGCGTGTCGGGACTATCGCGCAGGATCGCCCCGTCATGCCCATCGGCCACGATCAGGCCCTCGCTCTCGGGAAAGATCCCGGCATCCAGCTCGGGCGGCTTGGCGAAGAAAAACCGGTCGGAAAATTCCCGGTATTCGTGCCATTTTTTGTCGACCTGGAAATCGATGAGGCTCGACTTGATCTCGACGATCCAGATCTCGCCCTTGGGTCCCACGCCCAGCACATCGGCCCGCCGGCCGCTGCGCAAGGTCACCTCGGCATAGCAAGCCATGTCATAGGTTTCGCGCAGGAGCCGCATCACCCCGCGCTGCACGCGCAGCGCGGTGGCCGATTGGCGCAGGTCGACAATGGGCGGCAGCTCAGCCATGCGGCGGCACGGGCTCCGGCGGCAGGCCATGCGGATTGTCCACCTTGCGCGGGCCGAGCGCGAAGCTGGCCGCCCACAACCCCGCCACCAGGAGCGGCAGGCAGATCAGGTAGGAATTGCGGATGCCCAGATATTCGGCAACGAAGCCCAATAGCGGCGGCGCGAGGAAGAACACCACGAAGCTCACCTGCCCCAGCGCCGCAACATTGACCGCAGCCGGTCGGTCGGTGCGCTGCGCCGCCGCCGAAACGGCCAGCGGATAGACGGCCGAACAGCCAATGCCCATCAGCGAGAAGCCGGCCAGTGCTATCCAGGTTTCGGGCGCCAGCCCCACCATCAGCACGCCGATCGCCGCCAATACGAGCAGCACCATGGCCACATTGCGTGGACCATAGCGCGCCACCACCGGATCGGCGGTCAGCCGCATCGCCGCCATGAAGAAGGCAAACAGCGTCAGCCCCATGCCGCCGACGAAGGGCTGGGCGGAAAACACGTCGCGCATGTAGATGGCCGACCAGTCGATGCCTGCCCCTTCGACAAGGAAGGCGGCAAAACCGATAATGCAGAGCGGCACCAGACCCCAATTGGGAAAGGCGATGCGGTGCGCGCCGGCATCATGGCCCTGCCCCTTAGGCTTGGGCGCCGCCACCATGCCGAAAAACATGTAGCCGCCCACCAGCACGACGATCACCGCGATGATCCCCATATGCCATTGGGCGCTGAGCCCCGATTGGCGGATCATGGCGCCGAACAAAGCCGTGACGAAGAAACCGACACTCCAGAACCCGTGGGCACGGTTCATGTAGCGCTTGCCGCTGGCCGTTTCGAGCCGGTCGGTCTCGACATTGAGATTGATTTCCAGCGCTCCGGACAAGAGCCCGGTGAAGAACATCACGACGAACACTGCCGGCGCCACCGGCAACCAGGGGATCAGCGCAAACAGCAAGGATGGCCCCAGCACAGTGACCAGGGCGGTGGTGCGCGGCCCGACCTTTTCGATCACGGGCGAGCCAAAGGTCAGCGAAATCAGCGAGCCGAGCGACATGCCGATCATGGTCAGGCCCAGCTGGCTTTCCGAAACCCCCAGATGCGTCTGGATATCGGGCAGCCGCGCCATCAGGGCGCCGGTGGTGATGGCAAACAGGAAAAAGCCCGCATAGATGCGGTATTGAGGCGCGATAATCATGGGGTCACGGTCGATCTGATAGGTTTGGGGCCCAGGGCTGAGGCGGCGAACAGGCTCAACGCGACGAGCGGCAGCCCGATGCCGAAGGCCCAGCGAATGCCGAAATGCTCGGCGATATAGCCCAGCAGCGGCGGTCCCAGGAGGAAAGCGACAAAGGAAATCTGCGCCAAGGCCGCCACATTGACGGCGGCCGGCCGGTCGGTGCGCTGCGCCGCCGCCGACATGGCCAGCGGGAAGATGGCACTGGTGCCCACCCCCATCAGCGCCAGGCCGACATAAGCAGCCCATTGCGCGGGAGTGAAAAACACCAGCAGCGTGCCGATGCCCAGAATGGTCAGCAGGCCCCGCGCCACGATCACCGGGCTCCAGCGCTCGACGAAACTATCGGCGAAGAACCGCGTCACCGCCTGCGCGCCGGCGCCCAAAGCCACCGCGAAACCAGCCCAGAACGGGGCCGCGCCGAACACATCGCGCATATAGATGGCTGACCAGTCGATACCGGCGCCCTCCATGATCATGGCCGACAGGCACACCGTCACCAGCACGAGAATGGCCAGGGTTGGGCGGGCAAAGCGCGGTCCCGGCTCGGTGCTGCCGCCGGTGCGGTGCTCGGCCGGCTCGAAGCGTCCCAAGAGCACGGCCGTTGCCAGCGCGATGACCGGCACCATGATCAGCAGATGCAATTGCGGCGACAGCCCGGTCTGGGCGATCAGCGAACCTACCAGCCCGGCGCCAAAAATGCCGAAGCTCCAGAAAGCATGCGAGCGGTTCATGATGCGCCGGCCGATGGCATGTTCCACCCGGTCGGCTTCGAGATTGACGATGATTTCTACCGCGCCGATGGTCAGCCCGACCGGCACCAATAACAGGAACAGCATGAGCGGGGTGGTCGCCCAGCTGGCCAAGGCGTAAAACGCGGCCAGCAGCGGCAATGCCGTCAGCAGCGTACGGCGATAGCCGATGCGCTCGATGATCGGGCCGGCAAAGGTCAGCGAGATCAGCGTGCCCATGGCCGCCCCGATCAACGCAAAACCCAGGGCGCCTTCGCCCACGCCCATGGCGCGCTGAATATCGGGCAGGCGGGGATACAGGCTCCCCATGCAAAATGAATAAACAAAGAACGCCCCATAGACCTTGATCTGGGGCGGCAGCTCAATGCCGAATCTCATAATAAAAGCTACTCGCAAACAGAAGCGAGGCGCACGCTAGTGCATTTCGCCAAGGAGTAAAATAGGGCCTGCAAGCGCTTTAGCGACATTATTATAACGTTGCAACTCGATCACAGCGCCATTGCGGCGCTCACTGATGTCCCGGCCGCTCGCCCCGGAACAGCGCCCCGTGCTCACCCATCAATTTGGCAATCCGATCGGCCACCGCGCGCACGGCGGGGGTGTGACGCTCCTCATGGTGGCTGACCAGCCATTGGTCGGTTTCGAGTTCGGCGATCAGCGGCGCCACGCGGATCAACCTTGGATCGCTGTCGCCCACGAAACACGGAAACACCGAAAGCCCGGCCCCGGCTGCCACCAATTCGCGCACGCTCATCGAATCATTGCCGCGCACGGCGATGCGGTCGCCATGGCGCGCCTGCATCCAGCGGGCCGACTGGGTCTGGGCGCCATCGCCGGCAATGCCGACGAAATATCCGGCGGCAATGCCATTGACCAAGTTGAGGCCCGAATAGAGGCCATAGGCCACCTTGCCGATCAGCCGCCCGGCCAGCCATTGCTCGGAGGGACGCTGGTTGCGAATGCCCAGATCGGCATTGCGTCGGCCGATATCGATTTTCTCATTGGCGGTGACCAGTTCGAGCCCGAAGCGGTCCTCGACGCTCCACAGCGTTCCGATATGGGAGCCGAGAAAGGCCGAGGTCCAGGCGCCGGCCGAAACCCGCACCACCCGCTCGCCGATCGCCCCCTCCTTCCAGCGCTTGAGCGAGAGCATGGCCGTCTCGACATCCTCGGCGCGGGCCAGCAGCGCCTCGCCGGCCGGGGTCAGGCGATAGCCGGTCTGGGAGCGGGCAAACAGTGGCTCGCCCAATTGGCGTTCGAGCGCGGTGATGCGGCGACCCAAAGTGGCGGCGCTCAGGCCGGTCGTCGCCGTAGCGACGCTCAATCCTCCCAGCCGCGCCACGTCCAGGAACAGCCTCAGATCGTCCCAGCTGAAATCCATTTTTCATTTCTGCAAAGTGCGTTGCGTTCTTGAGCATAGCGGCAGGCCACGAATTTGCGCAAGTATGGCTGCAACGGCACCAGAAAAGGCGCCGAGCGGAAATCAAAACAGCCAAATCTGCAAAGCCGGTGGTGTCGCTGCCGGCCACGGGTTCGGCTTTGCCTGAAGGAACACTGCAATGCTGCAAACTCTGCTCCGCCGCGTCCACGCCGTCTGGCAGGACCATGTCGCCCTGCGCACCCTGCGCGGCATGGACGACCGCCAGCTCGCCGATCTGGGCACCAGCCGCGACTGCCTCGCCGATTTCGTCCGCACTCACTAGGGAATCCATCATGACCTTCTCCAAATTCCGCTCCATCGGCCGCTCCGGTATCGAGGCCAGTGCCATCGGCATGGGTTGCTGGGCCATTGGCGGCCCCTTCCTGCTCAATGGCAAATCCGATGGCTGGGGCGATATCGACGATGCCCAATCGGTCCGCGCCATCCAGGTGGCGCTCGAACTGGGCGCGACCCTGTTCGACACCGCCGATGCCTATGGCACCGGCCACAGCGAAAGCGTGCTCGGCCGGGCTTTGGCCGGGCGCCGCAGCGATGCGGTCATTGCCACCAAGTTCGGCTATACCTATGATTCCAGGGCCAAGGCGCTGCTCGCCACCGATGTGAGCCCAGCCTATGTGCAATGGGCCTGCACCCAATCGCTGGCCCGGCTGGGCACCGACTATATCGATCTGCTGCAGATCCATGTCGGCGAGCTGGCCGACACTGCGGCCGATGCTGCCGGCGAAGCACTGGAACAGCTTGCCGAGAGCGGCCAGATCCGCGCCTGGGGCTGGAGCACCGACAATGCTGCCGCGGCCGTCCGCATGGTCAAATTCCCCCATTTTGCCGCCGTGCAGCAGGAATTGAGTGTGTTCCACGATGGGCCCGATATGCTCGAACTCTGCGCCGAACAGAACCTTGCCAGCCTCAATCGCTCGCCTTTGGCCATGGGCATGCTGACCGGCAAATTCACCGCCGCTTCGGTGCTGCCTAGCTCGGATGTGCGCGGCGCCGGGCATGAATGGGTGCGCTTCTTCAAAGATGGCAAGCCATTGCCCGAAGCCCTGGCGAGGATCGAGGCCATTCGCGAGCTGCTGACCAGTGGCGGGCGCAGCCCGGCGCAGGGCGCGCTGGGCTGGATATTGGCCCGCTCGCCACACACGCTGCCCGTCCCGGGCTTTAAATCCGAGGCGCAGGTGCGCGACAATCTGGGCGCGCTTGAAAAGGGTCCGCTGCCCGCCGCCACCATGGCCGAAGTCACCGCCATCCTGGATGAGATCGCCGAGCCTGCCCTCGCCTGATCGCAAAAAAAGGAGCACCACAATGCAACACAATATATTGGGTCCATTCGGAAAGGTCAGCCGCCTCACGCTGGGCGGTGGTGGCATCGGCATGGTCTGGGGCGCGGCCTCGGAAGCAGACGCCATCGGCACGCTGCACCGCGCGGTGGAGGCGGGCATTGATCTCATCGACACCGCGCCCGGCTACAAGACCTGCGAGACGATGATCGCCAAAGCCTTCGAGGGCCGCATTCCGCAAGGCGTGCGCATCACCACCAAATATGGCCTGGGCGATCCGCCCGCCGCCGAGGTCTATCCCCGCCTGCGCGCCTCGCTCGAAGCCAGTCTTGCGGCGATGCGCATCGACCAGGCCGACATGATACTGCTGCACACCGAAATCCGGCCCGACGATTTCGTCTATCCCAACAATGATCGGCCGCGCGACGAACGCTCCACCAGTCTCAGCCTCTATCGCGACGCGGTCGTGCCCGCCTTCGAGCGATTGGTCGCCGACGGGCTGATCGCCAGCTGGGGCATTACCGGCTTCAATCATACCGGGGCGACCATCGACGCGATTTCTTCCGGCACCCGGCCAGCCGCTTTGCAGGCCATCGCCAATTTGATGGATAGCGCCGGGGAGATGAATGGCACCGGCACGCCCGGAAGGCCGCGCGATATCATCGCTGCCGCCGAGGCTAATGGGGTTGGTGTCATGGGCGTGCGCGCCGTGCAGGCAGGTGCTTTGACCGCGGGCCTTGACCGGCCGATCACCGAAGACCAGCGCGCCACCGGCAATGACTTCGATCGTGCCGCGCCCTATCGCGCGCTGTGTCGGCAATGGGGCGAGGATCCTGCCATCATTGCCCATCGCTATGCCTTGGGCATCGACGGCATCGATACGCTGGTGCTGGGCGTCAAAACCGTCGCCGAACTGGAACAGGCGCTGGCGGCGGAGCGGGCCGGCCCGCTCGAGCCCGATCAGGTCGCGGCCATCGATGCGCTCGGCCTGCGCTCGGCATAAAAAAACAGGCCGCTCCGGCTGGGGCGGCCCATTTTCATAGTCAATTATGTTGCGATCAGATCTGTTCGATGCAGACCGAAGTGGTGCCGCGATTGCGGAAACCGAGCTGGCCGGCAGCGGCCTTGGACAGATCGATGATGCGGCCGCCGATATATGGACCACGATCGTTGATGGTAACCTGGATTTGCCGGCCGGTGCGCTGGTCGGTAACGCGCAGCTTGGTGCCGAAGGGAAGGGAGCGATGGGCCGCCGTCATGGCGTTTTCGTTGAAGGTCTCACCCGATGCGGCCTTTTTGCCATTGAAGCCAGGGCCATACCAGGAAGCGCCGCCGCATTGGGCATAGGCTGCAGTGGAAAGCGAGAGCAATGCTGCAGCAATTGCGGCGGCGGAAACGACTTTTCTAATCAAGCTGAAAAACTCACGTAGTTACGGTGAGCAATCGATTAATGGCCCCGCCCGGCCATAATATGGGCATCAAGCCCAGGACTGGCCTCAAAGCACCTGCTGTTGCGCATATGCCGCAGGATTCCGCGCTGCATTACTACCCTATTGGCAAGATTTGCGCCGCAATTGCAGGAAATGAATCCTCGATTCGCCGATCTGATAAAACGCAAGACGAGGATTCCATCCAATACAGGATTCATCTTGCCCGCTGTGGCCGATGGGTCACGGTTCCATGCCTTATGCCGAAAAATCGCATTTTCACGAAGGTTCCGGCAAGAATTCGGGAGATCACAAGGCAGAACAGGAGGTAATGGGGCCAGAAAAAGGCAGGTTTTGTGCCGTTTTGGGTCTGCGCGTTGGTGCCCTGCATTCCTCCTCCCCACCGCGCTCCCGCGGGAGACAGCGAAGAACCTCAATCTATCCCTCTTATCCCCGCCCCACCCACTTCATGCCACTATCCCTCCCATCACCCCGCCAGAGCGCGGTCATGACGAGTGGATGGGCTGGGTGAATGCCGGGGGTTGGAGGTCGCTCCGGCCACGCAGAGGTACGACGGCTCGCCTCATAACAAGGCAAGCTCATCCGGCCCTGTGAAAAATCCCGGCGCGATGGCGAGGCCGACGTTTCACCATCTACCAAACCCTAGAGACGCCAGTCTCGCCATCGTCGCTCAAACCGCAACCGGAAGCCCCCGCTTTCCGGCGCTTTGCCGCGCCTGCCGTCTACTCCCCGCCCCGGCGCATCACCTATTTTGCCCAGCCATGGCGATAGCGGGCGTCATGCTGTCGAATTCTGTCAGCGTCGAGCGTCATAGCAGCATTACCCACTCTTCATCACAGGACTTCGCCATGCCAACCGATCTGACTTCGACACTCATCCTGCTGGCCCGCCTGCTGCTGGGCGGCGCCTTTCTGATTTTCGGCATCCGCAACATTGCCAATATCGGCCCGCTCACCGCCGGCCTCACGGCACGCGGGCTACCGCTGCCCCGTATCGCCGCCATTATCGGGGTAGCGCTGCAGATCATCGGCGGGGCGCTGACCGCCATCGGGCCATACGGCGCCTGGGGTGGTGCCGGCCTGATTGTCTTCGTCGTGCTCGCCACCGTGCTGTTTCACAATTTCTGGGACTATAAGGGCGCCGACCGCGCCAACCATGTCAACGCGACCATCATGAATGCCGGACTGGCCGGCGCGTTCCTGCTCATCATTGCGATCAGTCTCTGATCAGGCCGCCGGCTCCATATTCAATTTTGAATGGAGAATGATCAGTTTTCGCGAAGTTACTTCATTTTCGAATGACTGCATGATCCGGCCAGTTCAAGAGAGGATGTCGCCATGACCAGCCAGACCGCTTCCACTGCTCAATACACACTAGCCGACGCCGTGCTGCTGCAACGTCTCGAAGGGCTCGCCGCGCTCGTTCTGGGCGTGGCGATCTATGCCTGGCTCGGGCAGCCCTGGGTGATCTTTGCCGTGCTGTTCCTCGTGCCGGATCTTACCATGCTGGGCTATGTCCGCTCGGCGCGGTTTGGAGAACTGATCTACAATCTGGGGCACACCTATGCGGCGCCCGCGCTGCTGGCCCTGGCCGGACTGGCTATCGGTCCGCTGGCCTATGGCCTGGCCGCGATATGGGCGGCCCATATCGGTGCCGACCGGCTGCTGGGCTATGGCCTCAAGCTCGAAAGCTTCGAGGCCACCCATCTTGGCCCGATCGGCAAGGCGCGTCGTGGTCGTTGAGGCGGCGCTGGGATCACGGCTTCAGGACGCGATAATCCATGTGGGTGGTAAGCCGCGTTGCGCGCGCGCCGGCGGGTTCAAGCGTGGCGGTCAGCCCGTCCCACAGCCGCTCACCGCGGCCCAGAACGACCGGCGCGATCTGCAAGTGCAGCGTATCGATCGCGCCCATATTGAGATAGTTCCGCAGCGTGGTGACACCGCCGGCAATTGCGACATGGCGGCTGCCCGCCGCTTCCCGCGCCCGAGCCAATGCGACCTCGGGCCCTTCGGTCACAAAGTGAAATACCGTGCCGCCCTCCATTTCGATCGGCGGGCGCGCGTAATGGGTCAAGACAAATACCGGGGCATGATAGGGCGGATTTGGGCCCCACCAGCCTTTCCACTCGATTTCCCACACATCGGGGCCCGGCGCGGCAAACATGTTCCGGCCCATGATGAAGGCGCCATACTCGGTAATGGCAGCGAGCTCGGCCCGGTTATTCTCGGCATCCTCAAACATCCACCGATGCATGGGTTCACCCTTGATGTCGCCAAAGGGCTTTTCCCGGCTCTGATTGAGGCCGGTGCCGAAACCATCGAGCGACAGACTCATATGGGCACGAACTTGTTGGGCCATTTTCCCCTCCATTACTTAACTTATGGCTTAAGCATTAAGGCAGCAAAGCGGCTCTGTCAAGCGAGGGCTTAACAATCAGCGCTTCGAGCGTGGTGTCAGGCCATAAAGGAACAATTGCTCGAGATAGCGCGCCGCATCCTCAAAGCGACCTTCCCCACCGCGCGCTGGGCCGAGCACGGCCCGCACCTGCACGTCGAAATCGGCATAATGCTGGGTGGTGGCCCAGATCGAAAAGATCAGGTGATAGGGATCGGTCCGCGCGATACGCCCCTGATCCATCCAGGTGGTCAGCACTGCGGCTTTTTCATCGACGAGATTTTTGAGATCGACCTCGATCATCTCGATAATGCGCGGCGCGCCCTGCAGCATTTCATTGGCAAACAGGCGAGATTCGCGCGGGAAGTCGCGCGCCATTTCGAGCTTGCGGCGGATATAGGAGCGGATTTCGGGGAAAGGATCGCCATCGGCATCCATTTCGCGCAGCGGTGCCAACCAGGTGACCAGCAATTCGGAGATCAGGCGGCGGTGAATCTCTTCCTTGCGCGGGAAATAATACAGCAGGTTCGGCTTGCTCATGCCCGCCACCTCGGCGATCTGGTCGATCGTGGCGCCGCGAAAGCCGTGCAGGGAAAAAACGTCAAGCGCGGCTTCCAGGATAATGTCCTGTTTCTCCCGCTGAATCCGGGTCAGCGGCCGGGGTTTTTCCTTTGGCTGCGTGGCTGCTTTCGCCGCCGCCTTGTTCTGGCGTTTGGCGGCGGCGGGCGACGGAGAGCTTTTCAACTTGATCGGCGGCATTTTCGCCTTGCGGGAAGTTTTGGGAGTGCTAACATTTTTCCAACTGGTCAAAATTCTTGGTAACGCGTTCCCACGTCAAGAGCCAAAAAACATGACCTACAACGTCATATAATAGAATTCGGGAGCGAGGCTGTCGTGTCCACCTCAACAAACAATGCGCCAAACGATCTGAGCGCGTTCTGGATGCCGTTTACGGCCAATAGGCAATTCAAGAAATCGCCGCGCATGTTTGTGGCGGCCAAGGACATGCATTACACCACCTCGGACGGACGGCAGGTGCTCGATGGCACGGCCGGGCTCTGGTGCGTCAATGCCGGCCATGCCCGCCCGCTGATCGTGGAAGCCATCGCCAAGCAGGCCGCCGAGCTCGATTATGCGCCGGCCTTCCAGATGGGCCATCCCAAGGCGTTCGAATTGGCCAATCGGTTGGTCGATATCGCGCCCAACGGGCTCGATCATGTGCTGTTCACCAATTCGGGGTCTGAGTCGGTCGAAACGGCCCTCAAGGTGGCGCTTGCCTATCACCGTGTCAAAGGCGATGGCAGCCGCTTCCGCCTGATCGGCCGCGAGCGCGGCTATCACGGCGTCAATTTCGGCGGCATTTCGGTGGGCGGCATTGTCACCAACCGCAAGATGTTCGGCACGCTGCTGACCGGTGTCGATCACCTGCCGCACACCCATAACCCAGCCAAGAACGCCTTTACCAAGGGCGAGCCCGAACATGGGCTGGACCTGGCCGATGAGCTCGAGCGCATCGTCACCCTCCATGATGCCTCCACCATTGCCGCGGTCATCGTCGAGCCGGTTGCCGGCTCCACCGGCGTGCTGATCCCGCCCAAGGGCTATCTGCAGCGCCTGCGCGACATCACCAAAAAGCACGGTATCCTGCTGATTTTTGACGAGGTCATTACCGGCTTCGGACGTCTGGGCACCCCATTCGCCGCCGACTATTTCGGCGTCACGCCCGATATCATGGTCACCGCCAAGGGCCTGACCAATGGCATTATCCCGATGGGCGCCGTGCTGGTGTCTTCGGAAATCCACGATGCGTTCATGGGCGGACCCGAGCATGTCATCGAGTTCTTCCACGGCTATACCTATTCGGGCAATCCAGTGGCTTCGGCTGCCGCGCTCGCTACGCTCGAAACCTATAAGCAGGAGGACCTGCTGACGCGCGGCGCCGAGCTGGCGCCCTATTTCGCCGATGCGCTGCACTCGCTCAAGGGCGAGCCGCATGTCATCGATATCCGCAATATCGGGCTGGTCGGGGCCATCGAGCTTGATCCGATTGCCGGCTCGCCCACCAAGCGCGCTTTCTCGGCTTTCCTTGCCGCCTATGAAAGTGGCTACCTGATCCGCACCACCGGCGACATCATCGCGCTCTCGCCCCCGCTGATCATTTCCAAGGGCCAGATCGACGAATTGATCGACGGTATCCGCACCGTGCTGCGGGGGATTGCATAATGAACATTATCGAAAACGCCGTTGCCGGAAAACGCTATGTCTCGACCGGC
The DNA here is from genome assembly GCF_044987315.1 of Devosia sp. ZW T5_3. NCBI lineage: Bacteria > Pseudomonadati > Pseudomonadota > Alphaproteobacteria > Hyphomicrobiales > Devosiaceae > Devosia > Devosia sp. ZW T5_3. The sequence continues at coordinate 63,334 of NZ_JBJDRE010000005.1, read as the reverse complement.
CGCCGCGTGCCGGTGTTCAATCCGGCCACAGGCGAAGTCTCCGCCGAGCTGCCGCTCTCGACGCTGAGCGAACTCAACGACGCTGTGGCTTCGGCCAAAAAGGCGCAGGTGGCCTGGGGCAATACCCCGCCGATGAAGCGCGCCCGCGTCATGTTCAAGTTCAAGGCGCTGCTCGATCAATATGCCGATGACCTGGCCCGCGAAATCTCCCGCGAGCATGGCAAGGTGCATGACGATGCTTTGGGTGAAGTCGCCCGTGGCATTGATTGCGTGGATTTTGCCTGCGGCATTCCCCAGCTGCTCAAGGGCGAATTCAGCCGCAATGTCGGCCCGAGCATCGATTCCTATTCCGATCGTCAGCCGCTCGGCGTCGTCGCCGGCATCACCCCGTTCAACTTCCCGGCCATGGTGCCGATGTGGATGTATCCGGCGGCTATCGCCTGCGGCAATGCCTTCATTTTGAAGCCCTCGGAACGTGATCCCAGCGCCTCCATGCTGTCGTGGAACCTCTTCATGGAAGCCGGGCTCCCCGAGGGCATTCTCAATATCATCCATGGCGACAAGGAAATGGTCGACGGGATTTTGGACCATCCCGATATCAAGGCCGTGAGCTTCGTGGGCTCGACCCCGATCGCCGAATATGTCTATCAGCGCGGCACCAAGGCCGGTAAGCGCGTGCAGGCCCTGGGCGGCGCCAAGAACCACATGGTCATTTTGCCCGATGCCGATCTCGACCAGGTGGCCGACGCCCTGATGGGCGCTGGCTATGGTTCGGCCGGCGAGCGCTGCATGGCCATTTCGGTGGCCGTGCCCGTCGGCAAGGAAACCGCCGATGCGCTGGTCGCCAAGCTCAAGCCGCGCGTCGAATCGCTCAAGATCGGCCCGGCGACCGACAAGGACGCCGAAATGGGTCCGGTCGTCACCAAGATGCATCGCGACAAGATTCTTGGATACATCGATTCAGGGGTCGAGCAGGGCGCAGAGCTGGTTGTGGATGGCCGCGGCTTCACCTTACAGGGCTATGAAGGCGGCTATTATGTCGGCGGCACGCTGTTCGACAATGTCACCCCCGATATGACCATCTACAAGGAAGAGATCTTTGGCCCCGTCCTGTCGGTCGTTCGCGCCAATGACTACGCCTCGGCGGTCAAGCTGATCAACGACCACGAATATGGCAATGGCACCGCCATCTTCACCCGCGACGGCGACGCCGCCCGCGAATTTGCCGACAAGATCGAAGTGGGCATGGTTGGCATCAACGTCCCCATCCCGGTCCCGGTCGCCTACCACTCCTTCGGCGGCTGGAAGCGCTCGCTGTTCGGCGATCACTCCATCTACGGCCCCGAAGGCGTGCATTTCTACACCCGCCTCAAAACCGTCACCACCCGCTGGCCCGCCGGCATCAAGGGCGGCGCGGAATTCTCGTTCCCGAGCGTCAAATAGTATCTCGTCCATAGGAAGTGCCCATGTCTGCCCCCGGAGAAAACCTCAAGATCAATGGCGACCGTCTGTGGGACAGCCTCATGGATATGGCCAAGATCGGCCCGGGTATTGCCGGCGGCAATAATCGGCAGACGCTGACCGACGAGGATGGCGAGGGCCGCCATCTGTTCCAGCGCTGGTGCGAGGCCGCAGGCCTCAGCATGGGCGTCGACAAGATGGGCACCATGTTCGCGACCCGCGCCGGCAGTGATCCGGATGCCCTGCCGGTCTATGTCGGCAGCCATCTCGATACCCAGCCGACCGGCGGCAAATATGATGGCGTGCTGGGCGTGTTGGCGGGGCTCGAAGTCATCCGCTCGATGAACGATCTGGGCATCAAAACCAAGCATCCCATTGTCGTCACCAATTGGGCCAATGAGGAAGGCGCGCGCTTTGCGCCGGCCATGCTGGCCTCGGGCGTGTTCGCCGGCATGCATAGCCTCGATTATGCCTATGGCCGCAAGGACATGGACGGCAAGACCTATGGCGACGAGCTCCAGCGCATTGGCTGGCTGGGCGCCGAAGAGGTCGGCGCGCGCAAGATGCATGCCTATTTCGAATATCACATCGAGCAAGGCCCCATCCTTGAAGCCGAGAACAAGCAGATAGGCGTCGTCACCCACTGCCAGGGCCTGTGGTGGCTCGAATTCACCCTGACGGGCAAGGAAGCCCATACCGGCTCGACCCCCATGGCTATGCGCGTCAATGCGGGCCTCGCCATGGCGCGGATCATCGAGGCGGTGCAGGCCATCGCCATGGAAAACCAGCCGGGCGCAGTGGCTGGTGTCGGCCAGGCAAAATTCTCGCCCAATTCGCGCAATGTGCTGCCCGGCAGTGTGGTGTTCACCGTTGATCTGCGCACGCCCGATCAGGGCAAGCTCGATCGCATGCGCGCCGCCATCGAGGCCAAGGCCGCCGAAATCGCGGCTGAGCTGGGCGTTGGCTGCTCGGTCGAGGCCGTCGGGCATTTTGATCCCGTCACCTTCGACCCCACCTTGGTCGCCCGCGTCCGCAAGGCCGCCGAGGATCTGGGCTATAGCCATATGAACATCATTTCCGGCGCCGGGCACGATGCCTGCTGGGCCGCCAAGGTGGCGCCATCAACCATGATCATGTGCCCCTGCGTCGGCGGGCTCAGCCATAATGAGGCAGAAGAAATCTCCAAGGAATGGGCAGCGGCCGGTGCCGATGTGCTGTTCCACGCGGTCGTCGAGACGGCGGAGATCGTGGAGTGACGCCTGTAATATAGTCATCTGACCGCGCCCCCATTCTGAGGGGAAGAAGGGGCGCGGGACGTGCATTTCAGAGGGAACGGAAATGAGCAAGGTCATCAAGAACGGCACGGTCGTCACCGCCGACCTGACCTACAAGGCCGACGTCAAGATCGACGGCGATATCATCGTCGAGATCGGCCAGAACCTGTCCGGCGATGAAGTGCTCGACGCATCAGGCTGCTACATCATGCCCGGCGGCATCGATCCGCATACCCATCTCGAAATGCCCTTCATGGGCACTTATTCGGCCGATGATTTTGAATCCGGCACCCGCGCGGGTCTGGCCGGCGGCACCACGATGGTGGTCGATTTCTGCCTGCCCAATCCCAATCAGAGCCTGCTTGAGGCCCTGCAAATGTGGGACAACAAGACCGGCAAAGCCAGTGCCGACTATTCCTTCCACATGGCGATCACCTGGTGGGGCGAGCAGGTGTTCAACGAAATGGCCGAAGTGGTCGATCGGGGCATTACCAGCTTCAAGCATTTCATGGCCTATAAGGGCAGCCTGATGGTCAATGACGATGAGATGTTTTCGTCCTTCCAGCGCTGTGCCGATTTGGGCGCGCTGCCATTGGTGCATGCGGAAAACGGCGACGTGGTTGCCGCCATGACGCAAAAACTGCTCGAAGCGGGCAATAATGGCCCCGAAGGCCATGCCTATTCCCGCCCGCCGGAAGTCGAGGGCGAAGCCACCAACCGCGCCATCATGATTGCCGATATGGCCGGCGTGCCGCTCTATGTGGTCCATGTCTCGTGCGAACAGGCCCATGAAGCCATTCGCCGTGCTCGGCAAAAGGGCATGCGGGTTTATGGCGAGCCGCTGATCCAGCATTTGACGCTGGACGAGAGCGAATATTTCAATCCCGATTGGGACCATGCCGCCCGCCGCGTCATGTCGCCCCCTTTCCGCAACAAGAATCATCAGGATTCGCTCTGGGCCGGTCTGCAATCGGGCTCGCTCTCGGCCGTCGCCACCGATCACTGCGCCTTCACCACCGCGCAGAAGCGCAATGGCGTGGGCAATTTCTCCAAGATTCCCAATGGCACTGGCGGGCTCGAAGATCGTCTGCCGGTGCTGTGGACCAAGGGGGTCAATACCGGCCGGCTGACCATGAACGAATTCGTCGCCGTCACCTCGACCAATATTGCCAAGATTTTGGGCCTCTACCCCAAAAAGGGCGCCGTGCTGGTGGGCGCTGACGCCGACCTTATCGTCTGGGACCCGGCACGCAAAAAGACCATTACGGCCAAGGCCCAGCAATCGGTCATCGACTACAATGTCTTTGAAGGCTTCGAATTGACCGGCCTGCCGCGCTATGTGCTCAGCCGTGGCAAGGTTTCCATTGTGGAAAACGAGATCAGGGCCGAGCCGGGTCATGGCAAATTCGTCGGCCGCGAGGCCAAGAACCCGGTCAACCGGGCGCTGAGCCAATGGAAAGACATCGTCGCCCCACGCAAGGTGGAACGCACCGGCATTCCGGCGACGGGGGTTTGATGATCCGCTTCCCCCACCACTTCCCGACCTGTTGAGAAAGGCCTGCCCTTGTCCGTGACGACCGATTCTTCTGCCGCCATCACCGACAAGGCTCCGCCCAGGGCGGTGGTTTCCGCCGCCGGGCTCGGCCTCACCTTCAAGACGAATGACGGGGACGTCGTTGCACTCAGCGACGTCAATCTCTCCATTTCCAAGGGCGAGTTCGTTTCCTTCATCGGCCCTTCGGGCTGTGGCAAGACCACGTTTTTGCGCACCATTGCCGATCTTGAACAGCCCACTTCGGGCACGCTGACCATTAATGGGCAGACGCCGGAAAATGCCCGCAAGGACCGGGCCTATGGCTATGTGTTCCAGGCACCGGCGCTCTATCCCTGGCGCACCATCCAGAAGAACGTGGCGCTGCCACTCGAGATCATGGGCTATAATCAGGCCCAACAGGCCGAGCGCATCAAGCGCACCATGGAGCTGGTGAACCTCTCGGGCTTCGAGAAGAAATATCCCTGGCAGCTATCGGGCGGCATGCAGCAGCGCGCCTCCATCGCAAGGGCGCTGGCCTTTGACGCCGACCTATTGCTGATGGACGAGCCGTTTGGCGCGCTGGACGAAATCGTGCGCGATCACCTCAATTCCGAACTGCTCAAGCTGTGGGAGCGGACGCAGAAGACGATTTGTTTCGTCACCCATTCCATTCCCGAGGCGGTTTATCTCTCGACCAAGATCGTGGTGATGTCGCCGCGCCCTGGCCGGGTGACGGATGTGATCGAGAGTACGCTGCCGCGAGAGCGGCCGCTCGATATTCGCGAAAGTCCGGAGTTCCTCTCGATTGCGGCTAGAGTGCGCGACGGACTGCGTGCGGGGCACAGCTATGATGAAGTGTAGCTTCATCTTCCGGGTCTGGTTTTCCATACTGGCCGCGCTGCTCTGCACGGCGGTTGCCTCGGCGCAACCGGTCGGCGGAGGCATTGACAAGGCTAGCGACGGTCCGTTCACCGGCCTGCTGTTGGTCACTGACAATCTGGACTGGTACGACATGTTCCAGCGCCCCGAGCCGCCATCATTTGATGCCAAGCAGCATTTCGTCCCCGGCGAAAAGGGCTCGCTTGCCATCATCTTCAGCAATGCCGAACCGCGCGACGGCACAGTGCGGGTGATGTGCGACATCAGCACCCGCAATCCCGAGGGTAGCCGGCAAGTGGCGGCTGACCAGGTCTGCTACGAGGGACCATTTTATGGACCCAACATTCTCCATCCAGCCCTGCTGGAGCTGAAATTCGAAATGGGCAACGAGGAGCCAGCGGGCGAGGCTGGCTTCTCGGTAACTTTGCGGGATGCGCATTCTGGTCGTTCCGTGGATCTGGATGTCTCATTTACACAGGGATCAGCCCGATGAGGCGCACGCTCCCCATCCTCATCGTCCTTTTGGCGATTCTCGCGATCTGGTATGCTGCTGCCATCGGCATGAACGCCCCATGGCAGAACGATGTCTACCGTCGCGGCGACATCACCAATGTGCCCGCCACCCAGTTCGTGCTCGATACCTGGAACCAGGACAAGCCCGTGCTGCCCACCGCCCATCAGGTGTTTGGCGAGCTGTGGAATTCGACCGTACTCGTCGCGCCCAACAAGCCGCGCAGCCTGTTATTCCATGCCTGGGTCACCTTCTCGGCCACCGCGCTCGGCTTTGCCATGGGGTCAGTGCTGGGCATCTTGCTGGCCGTGCTGATCGTGCACAATGAGGCGATGAACCGCTCGCTCATGCCCTGGATCGTGGCCAGCCAGACCATTCCCATCCTGGCGCTGGCGCCGCTGATCGTGGTCATCGGCTTCAACATCTTCACCGGCACATTGGGCGTTCCGACCGATCCGGCGCGACTGATCAGCAAGGCCATCATCTCGGCTTATCTCAGCTTTTTCCCGGTCGCGGTCGGCATGGTCAAAGGACTGCGTAGCCCCGAAGCGATCCAGCTTGATCTGATGCACACCTATAATGCCTCGCCCAGCCAGACCTTCTGGAAACTGCGTTGGCCCGCTTCGGTGCCCTTCCTTTTTGCTTCACTCAAGGTGGGCGTGGCGGCCAGTCTTGTCGGCGCGATCGTAGGCGAATTGCCGACTGGGGCCGTGGCCGGGCTCGGCGCGCGGCTGCTGGCCGGCTCCTATTACAGCCAGACCGTGCAGATCTGGGCGGCGCTGGTCGCTGCCTCCGTTCTCGCTGCCATTCTGGTACTGGCCGTCGCCCTGGTGGAACGCCTCGTCAACAAGAGCATGGGGGCGCGACCGGCATGAGCCAGCTGCAATTCTATCTGGCGCTTGTCGTGGGTGGCCTTTGTGCCGCGGCTTTGGCCCTGAGCTTTGCGACGCCCTTTGAAGCCGGGCTGCTGCTCAAGGCGTTCCTTGCTTTAGGGACGCTGTCGCTGATCCGCTTTTTCGTGCCGCTCGGGCTATGGGCCGATGGCGCCTTTGCCCTGCTCGGGGCGGCCGCCCTGCTCACCAGCATTGGCGTCTTTACCCCTGCGCCCGCATTCTTCTGGATGGCGCTGATTGCGGCGTGGCTGTTTGCCTGGCTGTTTGTCGAACGTCTCTCCAAAGCCATCGCACCGGGCTATGCCGACAATGCCGGGCTGGGCCTGCTCATTCCTGTCGTCTTCGGCCTAACCATCCTTGTCGCCTGGGAAGTCATCACCCGCGCCGGCAATGTGCCGCAGGTTATCCTGCCGCCGCCATCGATGATCTGGGCGCGCATCACCAATTCAGTGCCGACGCTGCTGGCCGATTTCCAGCAGACCTTCAAGGCCGTGCTGATCGGCTATGCATTGGGCTGTGGGCTGGGTTTTATCGTCGCCATTCTCATCGACCGTTCGCCCTTTCTCAAATCGGGGCTGTTGCCGCTGGGCAATTTCGTCTCGGCGCTGCCCATTGTCGGCGTCGCGCCGATCATGGTCATGTGGTACGGCTTTGACTGGCAATCCAAGGCCGCGGTCGTGGTTATCATGACCTTCTTCCCCATGCTGGTGAACACCGTGGCCGGGCTCAATGCATCTTCCGCCATCGAGCGCGACCTGATGCGCACCTATGCTGCCGGCTATTGGCAAACCCTTATGAAGCTGCGTCTTCCCGCTGCGGGGCCCTTCATATTCAACGCCCTCAAGATCAACTCGACTCTGGCCTTGATCGGCGCAATCGTAGCGGAATTCTTCGGGACGCCCATTGTGGGAATGGGTTTCCGGATCTCAACCGAAGTCGGCAGAATGAATGTCGATATGGTGTGGGCCGAAATCGCGGTGGCGGCTGTCGCGGGATCGGTCTTCTACGGGGTGATTAGCCTGATGGAACGGGGCGTCACCTTCTGGCATCCGTCTGTGCGCGGTGCATAGGCGGGGCAAAACTCAGGGGAAAGTCGACTATGAAGAAACTTCTTATCGGCACGATGGCAGGCGCAATGGCGCTGGCCGCAGCGGCAGGCGGGGCCCAGGCGCAGGAGAGCGTGACGCTCCAGCTTAAATGGGTCACCCAGGGGCAGTTTGCCGGCTATTACGTGGCCCAGGCCAAGGGGTTCTATGACGAAGAGGGCCTGACCGTCGAAATCAAGCCGGGCGGGCCTGACATTGCCCCCGAGCAAGTGATTGCTGGCGGTGGCGCCGATGTCATCACCACCTGGATGGCAGCGGGCCTGGCTGCCCGCGAACGCGGCGTGGCTTTGGTCAATATCGCCCAGCCGTTCAAGCAATCGGGCCTGCTGCTAACCTGCCGCAAGGATGCAGGGGTGGAAACCACTGCCGACTTCCCTGGCAAGACGCTGGGCGTGTGGTTCTTCGGCAATGAATATCCCTTCTATGCCTGGATGGCCAAGCTGGGCCTTTCCACCGAAGGGGGCGCAGACGGCGTCGAAGTGCTCAAGCAAGCCTTCAACGTTGATCCACTGATCCAGAAGCAGGCCGCCTGCATCTCGACCATGACCTATAATGAATATGGCCAGGTGCTGAAGGCCGGGCTCACGCCCGAAGAACTGACCGTCTTCAACTATCGCGATGAAGGCGTGGGCATGCTTGAGGACGGGCTCTATGCACTCGAAGACAAGCTGGCCGATCCCGCCTTTGTCGCCAAGATGACCAAATTCGTCCGCGCTTCGATGAAGGGCTGGGAATATGCCCGCGCCAATCCGGAAGAAGCCGCCCAGATCGTGGTCGACAATGACTCGACCGGCGCCATGACGCTGGAAGACCAGATCTATCAGGTCAGCGAAATCAACAAGCTGACCGAAGGCTCGACCGGCGTGCTCGACGAGGCCGATTACCAGCAGACCGTCGATACGCTGCTCTCGGCCGTGTCGCCTGACAATCCGGCCATTACCAAGGCGCCTGAAGGCGCGTTCACCCATGCGGTGACCGACGGGCTGTAACACTTAGATATGACAAACGGAGGCGGGGAGCGATCCCCGCCTTTTTTAGTTAAACACTCGCCGGCATTTGAACTGGCCGAACTCGACCCAGCCGGTGGCGAGCACTTCGCCCTTGAAGCTCACCCAACACTCATCCAGCGACACGGGCGAGCCAGCGCCCGTCAGCAGCACCGCATTGCCATGCCGCACAGCATTGGCCTGTTGCGCATCGAGCCGAATTTCCGGCAGATCGGTGAAACCAGCAGAAACGCTTTTCAGCAGAGCGTCGCGCTCGCCGATATCCAGCGCTTCGAGTTGTTCAATGGTCAGTGCATCGGCATCGTTGAACGGCCCGACGGCAGCTCGATGCAGCATCGAAACATGGCCACGTGTGCCCAGCGCCTCGGCAATATCGCGGGCCAGCGAGCGCACATAAGTGCCCTTGCCGCAGGTGACTTCGAGCACGGAGTGCTCGGTGCCATGGGACACGAGGATTATATCATCCACGTCGATTTCGCGCGGCGCCAATTCCACCGCTTCGCCGGCCCGCGCCAGATCATAGGCGCGTTCGCCATCGATCTTGAGGGCCGAAAAGATCGGCGGGCGCTGCAGGATCGTGCCGGTGAAGCTTGGCAGTACGGACAGCAAAGCTGCCTCGTCGGGCCTGGTATCAGAGGTCGCGACCACGCTGCCTTCGGCGTCGTCCGTGGTGGTGGCGTTGCCCCATTGAATGGCGAAGCGGTAAATCTTGGTGCCATCCTGCACCTGGGGCACCGCCTTGGTGGCCTCGCCCAAAGCGATGGGCAATATGCCGGTGGCCAGCGGGTCGAGCGTGCCGGCATGGCCGGCCTTGGCAGCGCTGAACAGCCAGCGCACCTTGCCCACGGCTTGGGTCGAGGTCATGTCATAGGGCTTGTTGAGGACGACCCAGCCCGAAATCGCGCGCTTGATGCGCTTGGGGGCACTCAATCTTGGCTCTCGTCCTCGTCGCCATCCAAATCGCGCTGCACGCGGTCCGAGCGCAGCAGGGAATCGATGCGGCCGGCTTCCTCGAACGTGTCGTCGACGTAGAAGCGCATTTCGGGGGCGAATTTCATGTTGATCTGCGGCGCGACGCGGCCACGGATAAACTTGCGATGCCGGTTCAATGCCGCGACGATTTCCTCGGCATGCATGCCGCCCAGCGGCATGATATAGGCGTTGGCAATCTTGAGATCGGGAGTCATACGCACTTCGGGCACGGTGATGACCGAGCCGCGCAGGGCGTCGTCCTCGACATCGCCGCGGGCGAAGATCGCCGCCAGCGCGTGGCGGACGAGTTCGCCGACGCGCAGCATGCGCTGGCTGGGGCCAATTGGCTTGTTATCTTTGCTCATGGCGAGGCATTAGGCCCTCGTCGCGCGCCCGTCAATCCGCCAGTGTCAGGCTGACTTCGGCCTGCAGCTGGCGTGAGCGTTCTTCCACCACATTGGTGGCGACCGGCCAGGTGGCCGGCTTTGACGGATCGAAGGCCGGGCCGCGCCACGTCTGGTAGAACACTGCAACGCCCTTGGCGCTTTTGCGGAAGCTCATCACGGCAATTTCGCCGCGGCCGGCCAACCCGCTCAAGCCATCGAAAAAGGCACCGCAGGCAAAGCCCAGCGGAGCCAGATTGTCGCCGTCATCCTGGCCGAACTGGAAGAAGGCCATGGCATTGGGCTGGCAGCTCTGGCCATAGCCGGCCATGACGCTGCGCCGGAAGCCGACCAGCGTGCCGCTGGTCTGTTCCTGCAAATGGGCGCCATAGGCGATTTTCCAATCGGCCTCGGTTTCGCCCTTGGGCCGAATGTCCAGCCTGACCTGACCGTTCTCGACACTGTAGCTCAAATCGACCAATGGCTTGATATCGCTGCCGCCGACATCGCCGGCATTGAGCCAATCGGGCATGGGCATGGCGAGGCGCTGTTCGGGAACGTCAAGCACCAGCTTGCCATCGGCCGCGCTCAGCGCCGGCTCGCCCGCGTCCTGGGCCCAGGCCGGTGCGGCCAGCAGTAGTGCGGCGGCAACCAGCAAGAGTGGTTTGGTAAAAGACAAGAGGGCAACTCCTCACCCGTAGCGCGCGATGGCCGCGCCTGCCCCCGCTGGGCGCCGCCTTTGCCCACGATTAGGGGGCAAGCGGGTTCGAGAGCAAGAGGCAAGGCAATTGCTAGTGCCGAAGGGTGGCGAGGTGCTGTGTTGGCGCAACACTCTAGCAGGCGATCAGGCGCTTTGGCTGCGACCGACGCCGCGCGGCCCTTCCGGCAACAGGCGGTGGGGCGGCTGGTGCCCATCCATGAAGGTGCGGATATTGACGATGACGGTCTCGCCCATTTCGATACGGGCTTCGAGCGTGGCCGAGGCCATGTGGGCGGTCAATACCACCTTGTTGTCCTCAGCCAGCGCCAGCAGGCGCGGATCGATGCCATGCTTGTTCTCGAACACGTCCAATGCGGCGCCGCTCAGATGCCCGTTCTCGATCTGGCTCACCAAAGCTGTTTCATCGATCAGTTCGGGCCGGGACACATTGACCACGAAACTGCCCGGCTTCATCGCTGCAAGCCGTTCGGCCGAGAGGATGTGGAAAGTCTCGCGGGTGTGCGGCGTGTGCAGCGACACGATATCCACCGCCGCCAGCATGGCGTCCAGATCATCCCAATAGGTGGCTTCGAGCGGGATTTCGATGGCCGGTGGGCGCCGGTTGCGGGAGAAATAATGGATATTGAGGCCAAAAGCCTTGGCGCGCTGGGCGACGGCGGTGCCGATACGGCCCATGCCGACAATGCCCAGCGCCTTGCCGCGTAGCCGGTGGCCCAGCATGGAGGTGGGCGACCAGCCGGCCCAGACCCCATCGCGCACCAGCATCTGGGTGCCCTCGACCAGCCGGCGCGGCAAAGCCAGCATCAGCACCATGGCCATGTCAGCGGTGTCTTCGGTCAAGACGCTTGGCGTATTGGTGACGGTTAAGCCCGCCGCCAGCGCCGCCTCGACATCGATATTGTCCACGCCATTGCCGAACTGGGCGATCAATCGCACCGATTTGGGCAGGCGGGCGACCAGGTCGGCATCGATGCGGTCGGTGATGGAGCTGACCAGCACATCCTTGCCGGCAAGCCCCTCGATAATGTCATCGGCGGTGAGCGTAACGTCAGCGTCATTGACGTCGGTTTCGAACAGCGTCGCCATGCGCGCCTCGATGGTTTCGGGCAGGCGCCGGGTGACGAGAATCTTGGGTTTGGAGCTGGTCATCAAGTTCCGGAGCGCGGCTGACTGGGCTTGTGGAAAACCACGCCTTCAGCGACCATTAAGGATCATGGCGTAGTGATAGGGCAAATCCAGATCTTCTGCAAAGTCATGTTTGACGAGACCACTGGCGCCCTGCGCGTCCGCCATATCCGATCCTCCCAAAGCCTCGTCCTTCGCATTGTTATGGTGTGCCTGGCGCTGCTGGCGATGATATGCGCCACGCCGGCCTGGGCGCAGGCGGACAATCCGAGCGGGCTGCCCCTGCCCCGTTTTGCCACCACGCGCTCCACGCCGATCAATGTGCGTGTCGGGCCCGGCACCAAATATGAAGTTTCCTGGACCTATCTCAAGTCCGGCATTCCCATCGAGATCATCCAGGAGTTCGACACCTGGCGGAAGATTCGTGATGTAGATGGCGATGAGGGCTGGGTGCATCAGAACCTGCTTTCGGGCACCCGCGCCGGCTATGTCACGCCGATCATGGCCAATAGCGAGATTGCCCTGCGCAGCGACAAATCCGACACGTCCGGCGTGCGCGCCCAGCTCGGCCCCGGCCTGCGGGTGCAGATCAAGGAATGCGACGGGGAGTGGTGCGAGGTCAGCGCGGCCCAGCCGGGCAATGAACATCGCTCCTATTCGGGCTATCTGCGCCAGGAAGAAATCTGGGGCGTCTATCCGGACGAGTCGTTCGACTAATCCAATTCGGCGACTGCATTGGCAGTCTGGCGGGCAATGCGGGCCGCTTCGCCCTGTTTGGGGCAGGAGGCGCAATAGGCTTTGGGCTCGATCAGATAATCCAGGCAACAACCCTTGCGCGTCACGATGACCACCTCGCGACCTTCGCCCACGCCGATCCGGTCCAGCCTGCCCTGGCCTGTCAGCCCCAAGGCCGCCAACCAAAGCTGGGCGTAATCCTCCGCCATGGCCGCAGTGACGCCGGGCTGCCATTGCGGCAGCCGGGCGATGGTAGAGAGCATGCGATCGGCCAGCAGCCGCCGCGCGGGCAGCGGCTTGAGCTTGACGAGGGTATTGACCTCCTCCAGCAGGCTGGCGCAGAACGGGCGCAGGGCGCCCGCCGCAATGGCAATCAACTGCTCTGGTGTGCCCGCCTGTTGCGGACCGGCCGGCAGGCGGTAGCCGTCGGCATAGATACCATGGACGCGCTGCGACAGTTGTCCGAGATCAGGCATGCTGGAGTGGATATGGGCCGCGATGACAGCCAGATAGGCGGGCTGCCACAAAAAATTCGTCCACAGCCGCACCGCCCAAAAGGCTGGCCCCGCCTTGGGGTAGGTTTCGGCCAGGTGTTGATAGAGCTGGCCCAGTACCGCGCTATTGTCGGCGCCCGGCCTGTACCAACCGGGCCGGTGCCCGCCTGGCGCGCCCTTCATGAAGCCGGTGACGCGCGCCGCCGTGGCAATAAGCTGCGTGGTCTGGCTCGAAGCATCGTCGGCGGCAAAGAGATAATTGCGGGTCGTCACCGTGACAGCGTCAGGCAGCTTTCGCCGCCGCAATAGTGGCGCGCACGGCGTCCTCGTCGGTCACGGTGATCTCGTATTCACGCTCGATCGCCGTGCCACCCATGCCGACATGGGGATTGCGGAACGCCATGCCGCTCTTGAGCGTCTTGAGCGCCGCGAAATGCATTTCATCGACACCGGTGGCACGCCGCACCTGGGCGATATTGCCTTGATCCAGCGCGCCGCAGGCCATGACCACGATGCGGCCATCGGCAATGGCGGCGGTGTCCTTGAGGATATCGATGCCCTCGACGGCCGTATCGCGCTGCCCGCTGGTCAACACGCGATCAACACCGGCCCGGACGAGGGCCTCAATGGCGGCGCGATAGTCGCGCGTCATGTCGAAGGCGCGGTGGCAAGTGACTTTCATCGGCCGGGCGGCATCGACCAGCGCCTTGGTGCGCGCTTCGTCGATCTCGCCACCCGCAGTGAGGCAGCCGATGACCACGCCGACCACGCCCAGATCGCGCATGGCCTTGACGTCTTCGATCATGCTGGCGAACTCGAGTTCGGAATAGAGGAAGTCGCCACCGCGCGGGCGGATAATGACATGGAAGGGAATGGTGCCCACGCGCAGGGCTTCGCGCACCACGCCGAGACTGGGCGTCAATCCGCCTTCGAGCAGGCTGGCGCAGAGTTCCACCCGGTCGGCGCCAGCCTGCTGGGCGGCAACCAGACCATCAATGCCCTCAACGCAGATTTCGATCTTGAACGGGTGGCGCGGCATTATTGGTCTCCTATTGGTATGGATTGGTAGCCGCCAACGCGCTGGGCAGCAAGGAGATTTCGGGCCGGGATTGATGCCTATATTTTGGGCATAGGTAATAGTGCGCTGTGGATATTGACGAAGCATCAACACATGCGGCGCAGGCTTTAGCCAGAAATCACGTGCTGGGAGGCTTATTATGCGGTCCCGTTTTGTCTCGTGGGCTCGCGACGACCGGGCGACCTCCGCTGTGGAGTTCGCCATTCTGACGCCGGTTTTCCTGCTGCTGCTGACCGGCATGCTGGCCTATGGCATTTATTTCGGTGCTGCTCATTCCTTGCAGCAATTGTCCGCCGATGCGGCGCGGACGGCGATTGCCGGGCTCAATCAGACCGAACGCAACCGCCTGGTCGGGGAATTTCTCGACGACAATGCCGCCAGCTACATGCTGATCGAGCGCTCACGGCTGACCTATACGATCGGCGACAGCACGACCGATCCCAATCAATACCGCGTCACCCTGCGCTACGACGCTTCGGACCTGCCGATCTGGAATCTTTATGTGCCGCTGCCCCTGCCCAGCCAGGTGATCGCCTATAGCTCGACGATTCGCCGGGGCGGTATATGAAACTTTGGCGACGGTTCTGCGCTGACCAGCGCGGCAATATGGTCGTGATGTTCGCGGCGGGCTTTGTCGTGGCCAGCGTGGTCGCCGCCATTGCGGTGGATGCGGCGGGGATTTACCACGAACGGCGGGCCATTCAGAATGGGGTGGATCTGGCGGCCCTCGCGGCAGCCAACAATCCCGCCGCCGCCCAGAGCGTTGCCTATAGCGCCCTGATGGATGCCGGTCTGATGAGCGCCGGCTCGCAAGCGGGCCTCGTGGTGGTGACCGGCAATTATAACCCCAATCCGGCAGTCGCGGTCGAAAGCCGCTTCGTCGCGAATGCTACTCCGGCCAATGCCGTCCGAGTTTCGTTCAGCAAACCGGGCACGCTGTATTTTGCCAATGGCTGGGCCGAACCGCCGACGCTCGGCGCATCGGCCACCGCAACGGTCACTCCACAGGTGGCTTTTTCGGTGGGGTCGCGGCTGGCGAGCCTACAAGACGGCCTCGCGAATGCGGTATTGAACACTTTGCTCGGCACCAAGATTTCGCTGACTGCATTGGACTATAATGGCTTGGTTGGCGCGCAGGTCGATGTCTTCAGCTTTCTCGACAAGCTGGCTCTTAAGCTCGGCGTTAGCGTGGGAACATATAATGACCTATTGGCCAAGACCGCCAATCACGGACAATTGGCAGCGGCATTGGCCGATGTGCTGACAGGCGTGCAGCGCACTGCCATGCTCAAGCTGGCCAATACAGCCGGGCATAATGGTACTTTGCCGATCGGCAAGCTGCTGCAACTGGGCGGGCTGGGTGACTTCGATATTGGCACCGGCGCGGCCAACGGTCTTTTCACCAAGATTTCGGCGTTGGACCTGCTGTCGGCGAGTGCTGCCATCAGTGATGGAACGCATCAAGTACACGTCCCCTTGGGACTAAAGATACCCGGCCTGCTGAGTGTCGAGCTTGATTTGGCGGTTGGGGAACCGCCACAGGGCGGCAGCTGGTATGCCATTGGTCCAACCGGCACTGTGGTGCGCACGGTGCAGGTGCGTCTGCTGCTGAGTGTAAGCGTGCTGGGCAATAGCGGCGCGCTACTGGGCCTTCCTATCCATCTCCCACTTTACTTGCAGGTCGCACAATCGGAGGCAGTTGCCAGTACCGCGTCCTGCCCTACCGGCAACAATGTATCGGGATCAGCCACAATCCTGGTACGGCCTGGCGCATTGCGCGTGATGATCGGAGAGGTGAACACCTCCACCTTTGGCAATTTCGGGACGACGCCAGCAGTAGGTCTCGCCAAACTGGTCGAGGTCAAGCTACTCGGGCTCACCATCCTGCAGGTGCTCGCGTCATCGGTGGTGGAGATCGCCCAGACGACACCTATTTCGCTCAGCTTCACACCAGCCGAAATTGCCGCCGGCACGGTAAAGACCGCCAAGGTCACAACAGTGGTTACATCGCTCGTCAACTCCCTGCTGGGCAATCTCAACCTGCAGGTCCCCATACTCGGACTAGGGCTCAATATCTCGGGCATAGCCGTCCTGCTCAAATTGGCCCTTAGCCCGCTGGCAGGGTTGCTCGATGGGCTGCTCGCCGGACTGCTGGACACTTTGGGCCTGTCAATCGGCGAGGCTGATGTGCAGGTCTATGGCGTGCGCTGCACGCAGCCCGTGCTGGTCGGCTGAGCTACAACTGCCTCCTAAATCTCCGCCGCTCCTTCCCCCTTGACATCATCGTTTAGTGTGCTACAAAACCAGCACACTACACAGGCACAACACATGGATGATTTTCACACCAGCCAGCCGATCTTCGTGCAGATCCGGCAGCGGCTTATCGAGATGATCCTGCGCGGCGCAGCGGCGGAAGGGGATGCCCTGCCATCGGTGCGCCAGATAGCCGGGGACCTTTCGGTCAATCCGTTGACGGTCACCAAGGCATTCGAAGCGCTGGTCGATATCGGGGTGGTGGAAAAGCGAAGGGGACTGGGCATGTTCGTCAAAACCGGGGCGCGGGCCGAGCTGCTCGCCCATGAACGGGACAAATTCCTGAGGGAAGACTGGCCCCGCATCGCCGCTCAAATTGCCGCGCTCGAACTGGATGCGGCCACTCTGCTTGCAAAAACTCCCACTCCTCCCGCACAAGGGCTGATCAAAAATGACTGATCTTTCCGCTTCGGTCGAACCCATCGTCTCCGCTCGTGGCCTGCGCAAGAAATTCGGCGGCAAGGAAATCCTGCATGGGCTGGATTTCGATATTCCGCCCGGCCGTATCTATGGCCTGATCGGTCACAATGGCGCCGGCAAGACCACCACGCTCAATGCCATGCTGGGCCTGACCAATTGCGAAGGCACCATTCGCGTGCTGGGCGAAGACCCCTTTGCCAGGCGCGCCAAGCTGATGGAGAATGTCGCCTTCATCTCGGATGTGGCCAGCCTGCCGCGCTTCCTGCGAGTGCGGGAGCTGTTTGCTCTGCTCTCCAACATCCATCCCAATTTCAGCCAGGCCAAGGCGCAGAGCTTCCTGCAAGGCACCGACATCAAGCCCGACATGAAGATCAAAACCCTGAGTAAGGGCATGATCGCACAGCTGCATCTGGCCGTGGTGATGGCGATCGACGCCAAGCTGCTCGTGCTGGACGAGCCCACGCTGGGCCTCGACATCACCTATCGCAAGCGCTTCTACCGGCGGCTGCTGGAAGATTATATGACCGAGGAGCGCACCCTGCTCATCACCACCCATCAGGTGGATGAGATCGAGTTCATGCTCTCCGACATCATGTTCATCCGCGATGGCGACTTGATCCTGCATATGCAGATGGAAACGGTGAATGACAAATTCACCCAATTGGTGGTCAACGACGCTGCCACCCAGGAACAGGCGCGGGCGCATGGGCCGGTCTATGAAGAAACCCGCTTCGGGCAGACCGTGATGATCTTTGATGGGGTCGATCGCGCCGTGCTCGAACCCTTGGGCAAGCTATCCACCCCGACCCTGTCGGACCTGTTCGTGGCGCTGATGCAGCGGCCCACAGCCAATCCGGAGCCCGCCCAATGAAGGCTTTCATCGCCCTCGTGCGACGCGAGTTCATCGAGCACAAGGGGGCCTTTCTCTATGGCCCGCTGCTGCTGGTCGTGCTGCTGTTCGGCGCGACGATCCTGGCCTTTACCGTGGGCCGCGTTGACGCGCGGTTCTCGGGGGCCATGTTCACAATCGCTCCACTGCGTATTTACGAGTTGGGATTCCTGGGCTTCGGCATGGCCTGGTCGCTCTATCTGATCGCCACGCTGTTCTTTTATTGCGCCGACGGCTTTGCCGCCGACAAGCGCAATAATTCCATGCTGTTCTGGAAATCCATGCCGGTCACCGATTTCAAGGTGCTGCTCAGCAAGCTTGCGGCCGCCATCACCATCCTGCCCGGCACGGTCTATGGCGTGGCGCTGCTCAGCGGGTTGCTGCTCTATGGCGTGGCGTTCGTCACTACGCTGATCAATGGCACCGGCAGCTTTGCCGCGCTGGGCAGCATTGCGGCGGTCTATGGGCATGTAGCGCTGGCGATCCTGGTCACCATGATCTGCGGCCTGCTCTGGTATCTGCCATTCATGGCGCTGGTCGGCGCGCTGGCCACGGCGATCGGCCGCTGGGCCATTCCGGTGTCGCTGCTGCTGCCATCCATCGCGGCCATGCTCGAATGGGTGACCCTGGGGGGCTTACACCCCTTCACCACCCACACCTGGGGCTATATGGGCTACCGCACCACTTTCCCGCTGACCGAGGACGGCTATATCGACGTCTGGTTCATGGGCAAGGAGCCCTTCAACGCGATCAGCTACACAACCGACCTGATCGCCCGCATGGATTGGGTGCAGGTGGGCATCGGCGCGGCTTTTGCACTGGCCTGTCTTTATGTCGCGAGCGAATATCGCCGGCGGAGCAATGCCAACGGCTAAGACCTGAGGGGCGAACTTGTTTGTTTGCCCCTCTCCTTCTAGCCCTCGATCTCTTCCCGCAGCATTTCGAGTTCCAGCCATTGCTCCTCCGCCGCAGCACGCTTGCTTTCGGCGGCGGCCAAAGCCTTGGACTTCGCAGCGAAGCCCGTGGGGTCTTTGGCATAGAGGCTGCCATCGGCGAGGGCAGCATTGAGCGTCTTGATCTCGGCTTCGAGCTTTTCGATATCCTTGGGCAGGGTTTCGAGCGCGTGCTTTTCCTTGAAGGAGAGCTTGCGCTTGGCAGTGGCGGCACTGGTTTGCGCCAGGGCCGTCTTGCCGGCCCGGTGGGCCTTGGTGATAGCGGCGCGGGCGTTGACCCCTTCGCCGCGTTGGATGACCATGTCGGAATAGCCACCGGCATATTCGGTCCACACGCCCTCGCCTTCGGCGATGATCACCGAGGTGGCGACACGATCGAGGAAATCACGGTCGTGGCTGACCACGATGGCGGTGCCGGAGTAATCCGAGACCATTTCCTCGAGCAGATCGAGGGTTTCGAGGTCCAGATCATTGGTCGGCTCGTCCAGCACCAGGAAATTGGAGGGCAGCGACAAGGCGCGGGCCAAAGCCACGCGAGCGCGTTCCCCGCCGGAGAGCTTGCCGATCGGGGTATTGGCCTGTTCGGGGGTGAACAGGAAGTCCTTCATATACCCCACGACATGGCGCGCCTCGCCATTGATGTGGATGGTGTCACTACCCCCGCCGGTCAGGGCGTCCTTGAGGCGGGTTTCGGGCACGAGCTTGGCGCGGCCCTGGTCGAGCATGGCCAGCTCCAGCGCTGAACCCAGCTTGATCTTGCCGCTATCGGGCTCAAGCAGCCCGGTCAGCATCTTGATCAGCGTGGTCTTGCCGGCGCCATTGGGGCCGACAATGCCGATGCGGTCGCCGCGCAGCACGCGGGTCGAAAAATCATTGACGATGACGCGGTCGCCATAGGTCTTGCTGATATTTTCGGCTTCCACCACCAGCGCGCCCGAGGTGCGGCCTTCCGATACATTCATATTGACCGCGCCGGTCACACGGCGCTGTTCGCGCCGGTCCTGCCGCAGATTGCCCAGGCGTTCGAGGCGCCCGACATTGCGCTTGCGGCGGGCGGTGACGCCGTAGCGCAGCCAATGCTCTTCACGCACGATCTGGCGATCCAGCTTGTGGCGGTCGCGCTCTTCTTCTTCGAGCACCGTGTCGCGCCAGGCTTCAAAGGCCGAAAAACCCTTGTCGAGCCGGCGGGTGACGCCGCGATCGAGCCAGACAGTGGCGCGGGTCAGATCGGAGAGAAAGCGCCGATCGTGGCTGATCAGCACCATGGCCGAGCGCAGGGAATTGAGTTCCGCCTGCAGCCATTCGATGGCGGGGAGATCCAGATGGTTGGTGGGCTCGTCCAACAGCAGGATATCGGGCTTGGGTGCCAGCACCCGCGCCAAAGCCGCACGGCGGCCTTCGCCACCCGAGAGGTTCTTGGGGCTTTCCTCGCCGGTCAGACCCAGCGAATTGAGCAGATATTGCGCGCGATAAATGTCGTCGCCCGGCCCCAGACCCGCTTCGACATAGGCGAGCGTGGTCGCAAAGGCCGACAGATCAGGCTCTTGCGGCAGGTAACGCACGGTGGCACTGGGCTCGACAAAGCGTATCCCGCCATCATGCTGCACATCGCCAGCGGCAATCTTGAGCAGGGTCGATTTGCCCGAACCATTGCGGCCCACCAGCGCAATGCGCTGGCCGGGCGAGACGATCAGCTCGGCGCTTTCGAGCAGCGTGGTGCCGCCGAAGGTCAGGTGAATATTCTGAAGCGATAGAAGTGGTGCAGCGGCCATGGGGATCCCAGATTTCCGGCCCGGATAGAGCACAGGCAGCCTGCCAGATCAATGCGCGCAAAAAAGGCTGGTCAGGGCGTTGAGGACCCTGACCAGCCCGGGGAGACGGTAGCAGCAAGCCCCGTCGTGCCGCTCGCAGCGCCGGCGGGCCTACCCCTCAGGCCAGTGTCAGCGCGCTTGCGATGACTGGAGAAAACCATATCTAATCATGACTGTCAAACTCATATTTATAGGATTTATCGCTGAACGCAAAACGCCGCCCCGGCGGACCGGAGCGGCGTCATGACAAGATAAAAGGCCAAAAAATTATTCGGCGGGGGCCATCATGGCTTCGATGACATTGAGGCCGAGGCGGTCGCGGATCGAGCGCTTTTTGCTGGCCAGATCGGCAATGGTATATTTCTGCAGCACGGTGAAGAAGGCGCCCAGCGCCTCGCGCAGCGCGCCATTGAGATCGCATTCCCCGATCAGCGGGCAATCGGCGCCATCTTCGAAACATTCGGCCAGGGCGAAATTTTCTTCGGTGAGGCGGATGGTGTCGAGCAGGGTGATCTGTTCGGCGGGCTTGCCCAGCTTGATGCCGCCATGGCGGCCGCGCACCGTTTCGATCAGCCCGTTTTCGACCAGCGGCTTGATCAGCTTGAACAGGAACAGCTCGGAAATGTTGTAGGCCTTGGCGATATCGGCGACGCGGCTGAGCCCGGGCTCGTTGACAGCGCAATAGACCAGGGCGCGAATGGCATAGTTGGATTGACGCGTCAGTCTCACGGATGAACCTTTCTGCCGAGTCGGAACCCGGATCGTATGGTCTGCGGCGGCCAAAAATGGCAGGCAGTCAGGGCGTTAACGGTGCTGCAAGCACACTTGATCTGGTCGCCAGCTTATAACCATTCTAAAATAAGTCAACTAAACATGAACGATCAATTCAACTTTGTGTCGGACGGCGCGACGCTGGACAGCGACTTAAATTCCTCCTATGAATTTAATAGGGGCAGGGAAGGATAATCGTGAGCAAGACCATTACGCGTGCAATGCTCAGCGAAGCTGCAGCTCGAAAGACCGGCATTTCCAAGCATGAAGTGGCTGCCATTGGCGAAGCCATGTTTGCCCTGATCGGGGAAGCGCTGATGGCGGGCGAAGGGGTCAAGCTCACCGCCTTCGGCTCGCTTCAGGTCCGGGCTCGCGCGGAGCGGCTCGGTCGCAATCCCCGCACCGGCACGGAGCATCGGATTTCCCCGCGCCATACGGTAGTCTTCACGCCCAGCATGCAATTGCGTGACCAGCTCGACCTCGCGATCAGCAATGCCGCAGCCAAACCAAGCCCGCGCAAGCGGAACTGGGACGCCGAAGCCGCCCATCCGCGCTGAAACCAAGTCTACATTCAGAAATCTGTGCGAGTGATGCGACCGGCGCTCGCCTAATGGGCCTGCGCCAGGTTCGCGATATCGGCCAGGCTGAAGCCGGCGGCAGAAACCGCGCAAGTTGTCGCCACCACGATGATTGCTGCGATCAGGCCATATTCGATGGTGCTGATACCGCCATCATCACGCAGAAAACTGGATATGGCCGAGATCATGGGCAGTCGCCTTCCGCACGCAATATCAATGGGCAGAGTTTGCCGGACAAGGGCTGAACCCAATCTGAACGGCAGGACACTTTTTCACAGCGGAGGACAGGGCGTCTTGCGCGCGCCAAAATAGGATAGGCCGCTGAAATATCTGCTATTTTTGGTAAGCTCGGGTGCAATCCGGCATTGCAAACGCGGTGTTAACCAAGCCCGTAAAGGTTAATGAACGCTTTACGTAGCGCCGGGCGGGCGATGGCTGCAAGCTGGTGTCGAGCCCGGAAGAATCCGGGAACGCCCACGAGAGGGTGACCCCCGCCGCAACACGGTCGCCCTCTCGGTTCCCTCCCGTGCTCAAGGTTACCCCCATGCCCCTCTACAAGGTAAAACTGCGGTCCGGCGAACTCATCACCATCGAAGACGGCCGCGACCTCACCACCCTCAGCAAGACGCTGCGCGAACATGGCTTCCTGCAGGTGGAACGCCGCGATTCCGATTATGCCCCGGCCAAGATGACCCTGGTGTCCCTGATGGAACACGCGGTCAATTCGATCGAACGGGACTAGGATCGGTCCTGGGCTTCCGGCACCTTTAGAATGACCGTCTCATCGGAACCGATGGCTCGGCCGTCCTGGGTTTTGACCTCGAGGTGAACCGGCCGGCCGGTGGCCCGCTCGACCAGAACCGAATGTTCTTCCTGTGGCGCGAACAGGTGCCGCTCGCCGAATTGGCGGAGCGCGACCATCACCGGGAACAGATCTTTACCCTTTTCCGTCAAGAGATAGTGCATGCGCGTACCGCCCTCGGCGGCGGGGGCAAGCTCCAGAATACCGCTATCGACCAGCGTCCGCAGGCGTTCGGCCAGGATATTCTTGGCGATGCCGAGGCTTTTCTGAAACTCGCTAAAGCGCGTCAGGCCGTCGAAAGCGTCACGCACGATCAGCAGCGACCACCAGTCCCCGATCACATCCAAAGACCGCGCGCTGGGGCAATAATCGCCTTTCAGACTCTTGCGAGCGACCATGGCCTAGCTCCACGCCTGCAAATTTGGTTGCATTATTAAACCTATCCTGCTAGCCGATCATTGGTTTTATAATTAAACTAATGTCCGGAGTTTGCAATGACGATCAGGCAAGACGCGGCGCCCTTTGGCGCCGTGGGCGAAAATGCATGCGTCCAACCGGTGCTGACGCGCGCCACCGTGTTCCTCTTCGCGCTGGCGAGCGGGCTGGCCGTGGCCAATGCCTATTTCGCTCATCCATTGCTGGATGTGATGGCCGACGATCTGGGGCTCTCGCGCAGTATTGCGGGCCTGATCGTGGGGGCAACGCAGCTTGGCTATGGGCTGGGTCTTGTCCTGCTGGTGCCGCTGGGCGATCTGGTCGACCGCCGCAAGCTGATCGTAGCGCAGTCGCTGCTCTCGGTTGTGGCACTGCTCTGTGCCGGCTTTTCGACATCGGCGGCCATGTTGCTGGGCTCCATGGTCAGCGTGGGATTTCTCGCTGTGGTGACCCAAGCTCTGGTCGCCTATGTCGCGAGCCTGGCGCAACCGTCCGAGCGGGGGCATATCGTGGGCATGGTCACGAGCGGCATCGTACTCGGCATTCTGCTGGCGCGCAGTGTTGCCGGAACACTGACCGACCTGTCGGGGTGGCGCACCGTCTACATCGCCTCCGCACTGCTGACGCTGCTGATCGCGCTGCTGCTATGGCGAGCCTTGCCGCGGCAGACCAGACCGCCTGCGCGCCTGTCATATCGGGCGCTTATCGTGTCGCTGGCGACGCTGTTCCTCGAGGAGCCGGTGCTGCGCATCCGCGCGGTGATCGCCATGCTGATCTTTGCCAATATCACCACGCTGCTGGCGCCACTTGTGCTGCCGCTGACCGCGCCGCCCTTTTCCATGTCGCACACGCAAGTGGGCCTGTTCGGCCTCGCCGGAGCGGCGGGTG
This sequence comes from Devosia sp. ZW T5_3, assembly GCF_044987315.1. NCBI lineage: Bacteria > Pseudomonadati > Pseudomonadota > Alphaproteobacteria > Hyphomicrobiales > Devosiaceae > Devosia > Devosia sp. ZW T5_3. The sequence continues at coordinate 39,301 of NZ_JBJDRE010000005.1, read as the reverse complement.
CGCTTGGCGCCATGCGGGCGGGCCGTTGGGCCGACCGGGGGCATGGCCAGGCCGTCACGGGGATTGCGCTGGGGCTGATGCTGTTCGCCTGGTTGCCGATGGCCCTGCTGGATCACTCGATCCTGTGGCTGGTCGCCGGAGTTCTGATCATCGACTTTGGCCTCCAGGCCACCCATGTCACCAATCAGGGCATGATCTATCGCGTGCGGCCAGAGGCGCAGAACAGGCTGACGGCGGTCTATATGGTCTTCTATTCACTGGGCAGCGCCCTGGGTTCCTCGACATCGACGATAATCTATGCCCATGCCGGATGGACTGGCGTCTGTCTCTCCGGCGCGGCGATCAGCCTTGTGACCATCGTCTTCTGGGCGCTGACCTTGCGCGCAACGCCACTGACGGCAACGCAGCGCGTGGCGTGAACGGCCATTGCTTGACAGTTCGGGCCCCGCCCCAATAAATTGGCGGCGCGCAGTCTTGCGCCGCCAAACCGTCTAGAGGTTCCGATGCCCCGATTCACTTCTCACGAAAATCACATGCGAAATTCTGAGAAGATGATGGTTCATGCGCACCTTGAATCTGGGCATTCTGGCCCATGTAGACGCAGGCAAGACTAGCCTTACCGAAAGACTGCTTTTTAATGCGGGGGTGATCGACAAGCTTGGCAGTGTCGATTCCGGCAATACCCAAACCGATAGCCTCGCCCTTGAACGGCAACGTGGCATTACCATCCGGGCCGCGGTGGTTTCGTTCACGCTGGGCGAGACAAGTGTCAATCTGATCGACACACCCGGCCACCCCGACTTCATTGCCGAAGTCGAACGGGTACTCGAATTGCTGGATGCTGCCGTGGTGGTGGTGTCGGCTGTCGAAGGCGTGCAGGCGCAAACGCGCGTGCTGGTGCGGGCGCTGCGGCGGCTTGGTGTGCCGATAGTGTTTTTCATCAACAAGATCGACCGTCTCGGCGCGCAATATGAGCGGGTGCTGGCTGAAATCGCCCAGCAATTGCCAGTTCGGCCCATTGCCATGTCGGATGTGCTCGAAGCCGGCAGCAAGGCCGCGCAGGTGCAAAAGCGCGATCTATGGCACGCACGCTCGAGTCTGTGCGAAACTCTGGCAGAGAATGACGAAGCCCTACTGTCCGATTACGTGATGGCGCCGCACTTGGTAACGCCGGCCCGGCTGAAAGCCATCCTGGCCGGACAGGTCGCCAACGGCCTGGTGCAGCCAACCTTTGCCGGTTCGGCAACAACCGGGATCGGCGTGCCGGCCCTGACCGAGGCCATCGAATGCCTACTGCCGGCCCGCTTGCCGGACGCCGGTGGAGAGGTCGCGGGCAATATCTTCAAGATCGAGCGGGGCTGGGGCGGTGAAAAGCTGGCCTATCTGGCACTGCAAGCGGGCACGATCCATACGCGGGATCATGTCGAGTTGCCCGGTGGCGCCGAGCGGGTCACGGGCATCGAGCTGTTCGAACATGGCCGGGTTCATATCGCGACGAGCCTCAGAGCCGGGCAGATCGGCCGCATTGCTGGGCTCAAGGCGGCTAGAATCGGCGATGCCATCGGCAGGGACCTGCCCGGTGGCAACCGCGCCTATTTTTCGCCACCCACGCTTGAAACCCGGGTGATGGCACAGCGTCCCGCCGACAGTGCGGCGCTGTGGCTGGCGCTGGGCCAATTGGCCGAACAGGACCCCCTGATCAACCTGCGCCGCAATGAGGATGCCAACGAAGTTTTCGTGTCGCTCTATGGCGAGGTGCAAAAGGAGGTCATCCAGGCCAGCCTGCTGGCCGATTTCGGGCTTGAGGCCAGTTTTGCTGAAAGCACCGTGATCTGTGTCGAGCGGCTGATCGGCACAGGCGAGGGGTTGGAAATCATGTTCAAGGAACCCAATCCCTACATCGCCACCGTCGGACTGCGGATCGAACCCCGACCGGCGGGCGCCGGGAACAGCTTTGCGCTGGAGGTCGATCCGGGGCATATGCCGGCCAGTTTCTATCGCGCCGTGGAGGACGGGGTGAGCGAGACGCTGCGGCAGGGCCGGTACGGATGGCAAGTGGTGGATTGCCACGTCGCCATGATTGCCGCCCGGCATCGCGAGCCAATGAGCGTGGCTGCCGATTTCCGGCAATTGACGCCGCTGGTCCTGGCGGCGGCCCTGTCGGCAGCACAGACCCAAGTGTGCGAACCGATCAACCGCTTCCATCTCGAGGCTTCTGCCACAGCACTGAGCGGTCTGCTCACGCTATTGGCCCGGGCCGGCGCAGTCGTGGCGGAGACGGTGATCGCAGAGGGGGTCGTGCACGCAACCGGCACGCTGGCCGCCGCGCAATTGCAAGGCGTGCAGCAGCAATTGCCAGGGCTGACCAGCGGGGCCGGCGTGCTGGAAGCCAGCTTCGACCATTATGCGCCCGTGCACGGCAAGCCGCCGACCCGCCCGCGATCGGGAGGCGATCCGTTCAACCGGACGGAATACCTGCTCCGGGTGCGGCGGAACCTCGCCCTTACCCCTCCGGGCTAGCAGAGTATATTTGCAATGGTTTGACCGCCCGCACACGTGGCGGTCAAACCAGGTCACAAAGCGGACCATTCTGCGTGAGGCATCCCGGGTAGCGCTTCTTTTTCCAGGCGCCACCGGATTCGTCATGTTCATTTTCCTATATCCTATAGATTTAGTGGATATTAGAATTTACCGTTCTGCTTGACCCTAAGTTGAGCGGATGGACCATGAAGCACCTTTCCCGATATCTGGCCGTAGTGGCGGCGATGATCATGCCGGTGGCGAGCGGAAACATCGCCGCCCGGGCCCAGGAGCCCGCCCCCTTGCTGGCCACGGTGCCGCCGGGCACCAAGCTGGTGGTTGGCGACCCACAGACTAAGGTCGCCCTGCAATTGTCCGGGCTGATCGACGAAATTCCCTTCGAAATCGAATGGACCAATCTCAGCGGCGGCCCACAGACATCCGAAGCCTTCCGGGCGCGGGCGCTCGATGTCGGCTCGGTCGCCGAAATTCCCTCCATCTTTGCCAATTGGAATGATCTGCCGGTCCGCAACATCGCCTATCGCGAGCGCGAAGACCCGATCGGTCATCCGATCTATCGTTTCGGCATCGCGCCGGGCGTGGACGTCAAGACGCTAGCGGACTTCCGTGGCAAGCGCATCGCCTTCAGTCCCGGCCAGGCGCAAGGCGCGCTGGTACTGCGGGCATTGCAGGCGGCAGGTCTCGCCAAGACCGATGTGACGCTGGTGGAATTGCCCAGCACCGGCGACGCCTATCCGATCGCCCTGGCGAGCCATCAAGTCGATGTCGCCCCGATCGGCGGCGTCTTGATCCGGCGCTATCTCAATCAATATGGGGCCGACGGCGCGACCGTGATCGAACACGGCCTGCGGGACGATCCCAGCCATCTCTATGCCCCCCAATGGGTGCTCGACGACCCGGCCAAGGCCGCGGCGCTGGCCGTCTATGTCGGGTTCTGGGCGCGTGCCACGCAATGGGTCAACGATAATCCGCAGGCTTGGGTCGAGGGCTATTACGTCAAGGACCAGGGGCTGAACCAGGAGGACGGCCAATATCTGGTCGAATTGACGGGCAAGCAGATCGTGCCCGCCAACTGGGACGAGGTGGTCGCCCGGCACCAGAAGACCATCGACCTGCTCGCCACTGAGCTCGGCTACGAGCCCTATAGCGCCGAGCAGATTTTCGATCGCCGTTTCGAGCCGCTGGGCGCGACCGCGCTGGCTGCGCGCTGACCGCACAATTTTACTCAGGAGATCCATCATGACCTATCTGGGCAGTATCGATGGCCGGGGACCCAAGCTACTCGAGCGCGAGGGAGCAACCAACCGGCCCGCACCAAGACCGTTTGAACCGCGACATGCCGGAATTGCGCCGGCCAGCACGACACGAAAGCGGCGCCGGCTGGGGCCTGGTCCCGCCATTCCCTTCGGCCTGCAGATCGGGCCGCTGGTGCTGGTGCTCATCTGGGTGGCAGGATCTGGGCTGAGCCTGATCGACCCGCGTGTGCTGCCTTCGCCCTGGGCTATTGCCAGCACCTTTGGCGAGCTGATTGCCGATGGCCGGCTGCAATCGAACTTTCTGACCTCGTCGGTTCGGGCACTGCTCGGGCTGGGCTTCGGCATCGCCATCGGGCTGCTGCTGGCCATTGCCTCGGGCCTGTCGCGGGTGGGTGAGGCGCTGATCGACGGTCCGATCCAGATCAAGCGGGCCGTGCCGACCCTGGCCATGATCCCGCTGCTGATGCTGTGGCTGGGCATCGGGGAGACCATGAAGGTCACCATCATCACCCTGGGCGTCATCGTGCCGATCTACATGCATACCCACAACGCGCTGCGCGCCATCGACGAACGCTATGTCGAGCTGGCCGAGACCCTGCGCATGAGCCAGCGCGACTTCCTGTTGCAGGTCGTGCTGCCCGGCGCCGTGCCCGGCTTCCTGCTGGGGCTGCGCTTTGCTGTCACCCTGTGCTGGGTGTCGCTGGTGGTGGTCGAGCAGATCAATGCCACGAGCGGGCTTGGCTACATGATCGAACTCGCCCGCAGCTACGGCCAGACCCAGGTCATCATTGTCGGTTTGGTCGTCTATGCCTTCCTTGGTCTTGCCTCGGACGGAATTGTCCGCCTCCTCGAAAAAAGGTTGTTGTCATGGCGCCGCACGCTCGCTCATTGAATGCCGTTGAAGTTCGCCGCCTGACCCGCCGCTTCGGCCAGACCACCATTCTCGACGATGTCGATCTTGATATCGCGCAGGGCGAATTCGTCGCCCTGCTTGGCAAGAGCGGCTCGGGCAAAAGCACCTTCCTGCGGGCACTCGCCGGGCTCGATTACGAGGTCGAGGGGACGGGAACGCTGCACACGCCGGACAAGCTGTCGGTGGTGTTCCAGGATGCCCGGCTGCTGCCCTGGCGGAATGTTATCCAGAACGTCACCCTCGGCCTGCGCGGCGCGGGGCAAGAGGCCGGCCGCAAGGCGCTGGAGGAGGTGGGCCTGGCGGGACGCGAAACAGCATGGCCGATCCAGCTCTCGGGCGGCGAGCAGCAGCGCGTGGCACTCGCCCGTTCGCTGGTGCGCGAACCGGCTCTGCTATTGGCCGACGAACCGTTCGGCGCGCTCGATGCGCTCACCCGGATCAAGATGCACGATTTGCTGCGCGAATTATGCGCCCGCCATCGCCCGGCCGTGCTGCTGGTGACCCATGACGTGGACGAGGCCATCTCGCTGGCCGACCGCATCCTGGTGCTCGATCAGGGCCGGTTCGTGGAGGACCTGCAGGTGGACCTGCCCGGCCGCCGCCGGCATGGCGATGCGCGCTTCGGCGCTATCCGGGCCCAATTGCTGTCGCGGCTCGGCGTCGATGTCGACGACCGCAACGCCGCCTAGATTTGAGGGAGATGAATATGGCTAAGCAAAGACAGATCAAGCTCGGCGCCTTCATCATGGCGACCGGACATCACGTTTCCGCCTGGCGGCACCCGGATTCGCAAGCCGATGCCGGGCTCAATATCGACCACTACAAGGAACTCGTGCAGACGGCGGAGCGGGGCACGTTCGACCTGGTCTTTGTCGCCGACAGCCCGGCCGGCTGGGACCGTACCAAGGACCCCGAAGCGCTGCGACGCTCGAGCCAGGGCGCCCATTTCGAGCCGGTGACGCTATGGGCCGCACTGTCGCAGGTAACCAGCCATGTCGGCTTTGTCGCCACCGCCTCCACGACCTATGAAGACCCCTATCTGCTGGCACGCAAATTCGCTTCGCTCGACTATATCAGCAAAGGGCGGGCGGCCTGGAACGTGGTAACGACGGGCGCCGATGTGTCGAACAACTTTTCCATTCCCGGCCATCCCGCCCATGCCGACCGCTACAAGCGGGCCGAAGAATTCGTCGACCTAGTCAAGGGCCTGTGGGATTCCTACGAGGACGATGCCTTTATCCGCGACAAGCAGAGCGGCATCTATCTCGATCCGGACAAGGTGCATCAGCTCAACCATTCCGGCACGTTCTTCACCGTCAGCGGCCCGCTCAACGTCGGGCGCCCGGTACAGGGTTATCCGGTGATCGTGCAGGCCGGGGCGTCGGAGCCCGGGCGGGAACTGGCGGCGCGCACCGCCGAAATGATCTTTACCGCCAACCAGACGCTGGAAGATGCGCAGGAGTTCTATGGCGACGTAAAGGGCCGGCTGGCGCGCTACGGGCGCAGCCAGGAAGACCTGCTGATCAGCCCTGGCATTTTCCCGGTGCTGGGTGGTACCGAGCGGGAGGCGCAGGCCAATTACGATTACATCCAGTCCCTGATCCACCCCTCGATCGCCTGGAGCATCCTGCAGCGGCATTATAAGGGCGTGGATCTCTCGGGCTATTCACTCGACGACCGCGCGCCGCCATTGCCGGCCGATACCGAGCTCAACAAGAGCCGGCTCAAACTGGTGACGGACCTGGTCGAGCGCAACAATCTGACGTTGCGGCAATTGTATCTCGCCGTGGCGGGAGCGCGTGGCCATCGCACGGTGGTGGGTACGCCCGAGCAGATTGCCGACGCCATGGTGGAATGGTTCGAGAACGGGGCCGCCGACGCTTTCAACATCATGCCACCCATCCTGCCGACGGGTCTTACCGATTTCGTCGACCAGGTGGTCCCGATCCTCCGTCGCCGCGGCCTGTTCCGGCATGAATATGAAGGCACGACCTTGCGGGAAAATCTGGGCCTTGCCCGCCCGGCCAATAGTTTTGCCGTGGCGCGCGACCAGCGGGAAGCCGGCTAGGAGCGAGCGCCCCGGGGATGCGGGGCGCTCCTTTGGTCAGGCGAATAGCGCCGGAGCGTTTTCGGGCGGCGGCACGCTATCGCTCATCTGATCAAGCTGGCAGAGGGCCGCCTGCAATTGATCGACCGAGACGGTGACGCCGGCCTTGGAGCGGCGCAGCCCTGGGGCGCCACGCACCGCATTGACGTCGGACAGCCAATAGGCCAGCAGCGCCCGGCGCCGGCTCAGCGTCAGACTGGCATCGGCGACGATTTCACGTGGATGATAATAGCCAACGAGATCGGCCCGGCGCACATCGAGATCATCGTCGAGCATGAAGGCTGGATTGCTCATCGTCAGCCCCTCAGATGCAGTCGCATCAGCGCCATAAGCCTGTGCAACTCGGCCCTGAACCGGGCCAGATCGGGTTTCCATGTCAAGCCCATGGCGGCGTAGTCGAAGCGCGATGATGTCCTTAGATCTTGTGTTTCCATAGCATTTTCACCAATTCGCAGTGCACCTCAAGTGCAGGGGGATCAGCGTCGAAACCATGTCGACGAGGATGAATTAAGAGCGCGGCGGGCTTGGTTCAAGATGCCACACCCGGCTCTCATGCCGGGAACTTCTCGCGTCGCCGGCAATTACCTGCCGGTGGGCGAGAGGATCAATAGATGACAACTCCCAACGATCTCAGTGACAAGGCATTGGCGGTCTTCGCCTTTGCCGTCTATCACCAACTCGGCAGCGGCGACGCAGTGACGGCTGTCGTGGCCGCTGACGATGCCGGGCACCGGGTTGATCCGGAGGCAGTGGCGGAGCTGGAGCGGTACGAACTGGCGCAGCGCCATGACGGCAAGATCACCTTCACGCCGGCGGGACAGCTCATCCTGAGCCAGATTCTGGATCGCATCCGCGGGCGCTACTGACCCTAGAGCTGATCGGGATGCGGCCGCTTGGTCTGCCCGACCAAGCGCGCCAGTTCGGAAAAGCTCGCTGGACCCGAAGCCGCCCGATCATTGGCCAGCAGCAGCAATCTTGGCGCAAAAGCCACGGCCTCCCGCTCGGCACTGCTGAGTTCGTCCATGCGATCATCGCCGACCGCGATCTGCTCGGCGCGGCGCAAGGCCAGACCCATTTCTTCCCGGCTCAATACGCCTTTCTCCACCAAGGCATTGTTGATAGCGGCAAGAGCCAGATAAAGGCCTTCCAGCTGCAGGTTCGCAATGTTCATTGGCGGCGTCCATTCTCGGCATTGCGCGGCCGCGGTGGCGCCTTGCCATCATGCTTGCCGGGATTGGGACCAATCTCGTGGCGCGGCGGATTGGCGCCGCCCGGCTTTTGGTTGTGGTGGAAACCTTCCTCCGTTTCGGGGTGCGGATCGGCGACATCCCGATCCGGCCCGGCGGTTCCTGACCCTGTCGGCAGTCCATCGCGGCTCATTTTGCACCTCCTCGTGTCTCTGCATAACCTTGATGGCCTGCGCCGGTTCCAACCAACCTGAGTTAAGGGCATGAGGCCAGGGAGCAACCGGACGACATGGCTGGCGTTGGTCGGCAGTTCATTGGATGACAGAAATGAATAAACCCTCGGAGCCGCAGGCGACCCGCCCGGAAACCGACAGCACCATAACCGAGTTCGGCCGCGGCAAGGCCGAGCGCGTCGTGCTGGGCAGCAAGCCTTATGGCAGCATGGTGCGGATCGTGTTGGCAGTGCTGGTCTTCGTTCTGGTGTTCGGCACCATATTCTTCCTCGCCCAAGGATAAAGCTACATCTGCCCCAGGGCGGCGCGGCGGAGCACATCGGCGTGGCGGCGCAATTCCTGGCCCTTGCGGGCGAAATCGCGGGCGCTGTGGCTGCGGCCGGCGGCGTCGGAATCGCGAGCAAGGCGATCAATCAATTGGGCGCGTTCCTCCACGATGCGCAGCGCAATCCGCACGGCTTCGTCGAGTGCGCCTTCCTGTTCCTTGGCCAGAACGTCGGCGGTGAAGGCATGGCCGACCTGGCAGCGGAAGCGCAATGGACCGGTGCGCACCTGCGACAGCACGCCGCCGCAACTGGGGCAGGACAAAGCTACCGGATCGGCAAAGGTTTCGATGTCGGCCGTCAGGCAGGGCCGGCCCAGGGCAATATCGATCTCGAGCAACACGGCATCAGGCACAGGCAGATTGGGCCCGGGCGGTTCGGCCAGCAAATCGGCGAGGGCTCCGCCCAACCTGCCGGCAGGGGCGCGATAGTCTATGGCGCTGGCGTCCAACGCGCCGATCGGCATGTCGGCCGCGACGGCGTCATTGGGGTTCTGCACCATGGTGGTGCCGCCGCAGCGTTTGAGATCGGCAAGACCCGCCGCCCCGTCATTGAGCCTGCCGCTGAGCACGACGCCGACGGCGCCACCGCCATAGGCGGCGCCCACGGATCGTAGCAGCGGGTCGATGGCAGGGCGGGACAGATTTTCACGCGGACCCCGGCCGAGCCGGATCACTCCATCCAGCACCAGCAGGTGCCGATCGACCGGCGCCACATAGACACAGTTTTCGGCAATTGGCTGCTCATCCTCGGCGGTCAGCACGGTGCGGGGCCCGGCATCGCTGAGGGCATCGGCCAGAAAGTTGCGGCCTTCGGCGCCAATATGCAGCACCAGGAAGAGTGGCGCCGAGACGATATCGGGCAGGTCTTGCAGGATTTGCCGAACGGCGGGCATGGCGCCGGTCGAGCCGCCGATGGCGATGGCGCGGCGCGGCGGGGATGTTGGAACCGGGGCGGAACTCACGGCCGCGCCAGCAAGACGATGAGTACCAATGCGACAGCAATGGCCACAACCAGCGCCGCATAGACAAAGCCGCCGGCCAGTTCATGCCCCTTTTCCGGTCGCGCTGGGGTCGCGGCAGCGTCCATGGCGCGCTCTTGCGCCGTTGGCGGATTGCCGGCCGCCTCGGCGTCGCTGCCCAGGGGCGCGGCCGCAGGATCGGGCATGGCGACCTTTTCGCCGGTCCAGCCAGCGTCGATGCGATTGCGGATCTGCTCACTTGTGGGTGCTTGCATATTCCATGAAGCAGCAGAGGGCAGTCTGGTTCCTTGCATCGCCACGGAACGCAGATGGCTTAATATGGGTTAACGGAATTGAACGAAGCGCCAGGCAGCGGGTTGCGTTTCGGAGGTGTGGCGGCGGGCCGCGCTGGCGGCAATCAGCGCCGGGCTACACAGGCGGGTGGAGCACAATGGAAGACGCAGCAGATCTCAATGGCAAGCGGATCGTCGTCGTCGAGGACGACTTCTTATTGGCGACCGATATCTGCCGCGAATTGCGCGATCTTGGTGCCACCGTGCTGGGTCCTGCCCCCACGCCGTTTTATGCCACCCAACTCATCGGGCGCCGCAAGATCGATGCTGCGGTGCTGGATATAAGGCTCCATGGCACCAATGTGTTCGGCGTGGCCGATCTGCTGCAAAATCAGGGTGTGCCAATCCTGTTTGCAACCGCTTATGACCGCCAGGCGCTGCCGGCCCGGTTCCGCGACGCTTCCTTACTGGAAAAGCCGCTCGATCGCAAAAAACTGGTGTCGGAAATCGTCGCCATGATACGTCGCCCGGCCACCCGGCTGTCCAGCGCGATGCCCGCACCGGCCGTGGCGCCAGCACGGCAAGCGCCGGCCCAGAATTTTGCCCGGGCACTGGCCCGCACGCTGCGCCCTAGCCGGGGGCCAGATAGCCACCGTCAAACGCGGCAATGGCGGCCAGGCCCGGAAAATTAAGAATTCTGACTTCGCCCTGCGCCATGGTGATCAGGTTTTTCTTGCGTAATTGCTGAATTGTGCGGTTCACGTGAACTGTGGACAGGCCCAGCGCCTCGCCCAGTTCAGCCTGGGTCAGGGCGAGCTGGAAGCGGGCATCGTTCTGACTGACCAGGCCCACTATTCTGAGCCGGCTGTACATTTCACACAGGCAATGGGCCAGGCGCTGCAGCGCATCGCGCGCACCCAGGCTGATGACCAGTTCGCGGCCGCAAGCCTGCTCTATCGAGGCAGCACGCATGGTGGCCACCACGATATTGGGCAGTTTATCGCCCAAGGCTGAGAATTGTTCCAGATTGATCTTGCCGATCACCGCCGGGCCCAGGCTCATCACGCATTGGCGCACGGGGCTTGAGGACAGAAATCCGAAATCGCAGAAATCGCCGGGCACGACAAATCCGGTCATCTGGCGGCGCGCATTGTCCAGCACCCGGTAATGGCAAGCCAGCCCTTCCAGCAGGACCACGGCCTCCCGGCTGGGCACGCCGTCCTTGAGTATTTCGGAGTGGGAGGGGACGGGGGAGACGTCATGCACGAGGGCAGCGAAAGCCGCGAGCTCGTGCGGCCGCAAGGGATAAAGCGCCTTGAGGCGGCGGATGAAGACGTCCAGCGCGCTATCGGCCGATGAAGCGGCGGGTTCGACAAAATCCTGCAGGTTGACAACGGGTTGTGTGGTCATGGAGCGGTAATCGTGTCGTGTGGCCGGTCAAAGCGGGCCAGGGCGGCCAGCAATTGATCGGTGTCGGTCGGCTTGCCGACCGAAGGGAGATGGGCAAACTCGGGCGGCAGATCGCGGGTTCCATAGCCGCTACAAAGCACCACGGCGACACCCTTGGCCAGCAGTGGGGCGACCAGATCGAGCGCCATGCCATCCAGCAATTGCACGTCCAGCACAACGGCATTGGCAGCAAAGTCCGGGCTTTCCATCGCCGTCTTGATTTCTGATACGCGCCCCATGACGCCCACGACATTGACGCCACGGCTGCTCAGCTCGGTGGCCAGGTCGCTCGCCAGCAGGTATTCGTCTTCACAGATCAGAACGCGGAGATCGCCATGGTGCTGGGTCATGTTATTCCTTCGCGAAAACCATATCAGGTCCGTTCGGGCACACAGCTAACATAGGTTAAGTTGCGCGATTCAGGTATGGCGGGCCTGTAACAGCCGTTCGATCGTCGCGGCGAGATTGCGGGGATCGACCGGCTTGGCGACCAGGGCACCTGAGGAAAATTCCTCCGGCAGATCGGCTCGGGCGTGGCCGGTTGACACGATGAACGGAATACCCGCCTGGTTAAGCCGTTGCACCAGGGTCGCGCTGGTGCCTGTGCCCAGCTTGTAGTCCAGCAGCGCGATATCGACCTGCTCGTTGTCCAGCAAGGCCTCTGCCGCCGTCACACTGGCGGCCGGGCCGACCGGCACATGGCCGGCCGCGCCCAGGATCGAGACATAATCCCGGGCAATCAGCCATTCGTCTTCAACGATGAGGACGCGGTATGACGTCATCGCATCACCTTGAATCGGGCAGTTTGATACGCACGATCAGCCCCGATGGATCGAAGATCGTCTCGACGGTGCCGCCATGGCGGTAGCCGATCTCGCCCTGGAGCAAGGAGAGCCCGAAGCCGGTGGCAGAGGGCGGACTCACTGCGGGGCCATCGTGCTCCTGCCACTCGATGAACAGATCGGGGCCGGTCTTGTTCCAGCTGATGCGGACCGTGCCATTGGGCATGGTAAGGGCGCCATATTTGGCGGCATTGGTCGCCAGCTCATGCAGCACCATGCCGAGCGAAAGCGCCTGCTGGGCGTTCAACCGCACATCCGGACCGCTGGTTGTGAAGTGCTCCCGGCCGAAATGCTCGGTCTCGTCGCGCAGGATATCCGCCAAGGCTACCTCGGACCACTTGACCCGCGACAGCGCACTATAGGCGCGCGCCATAGCGCGCAGGCGGCCCACCAGCGCATCATGCGTCGGGTGATCGGGTGCGCCATCCAGCGTGCTGTTGACGATGCTGATGACCACCGCCAGCATGTTCTTGACCCGGTGATTGAGTTCGGAAATCAGCACCTGCTGATGTTCCTCGGCCTCGGCCAGCGTCGTCACATCGGTCAGCGAAACCACCACGCCCTGGATGGTCTTGGCTTCCTCGCGGTAGGGCATGAGCCGCACGAGATAGTGGCGTCGCTCGCCATCGCGCGGCAGCTGGTGTTCGATGAGTTTGCCGGTGGCGAAAACCTGTTCGATATGGGCCTTGAGATCAGGATAGTCGAGGCGATTGGCCAGGTCGGTCAGGGGCCGGCCGACATCGCTGACGCGCAGGTTGAAAAAAGCCGAGGCCGCCGGAGTGAAATTGCGGATCACCAGATTGCGGTCGAGAAAGACCGTGGCGATCTGCGCGCTTTCGAACAGATTCTTGAGGTCGTTATTGGCCCGGTCCAGCTCCTCCACCTTGCCGATCAGTTCGGTATTGATGGTGTTGAGCTCTTCGTTGAGGGACTGCATTTCCTCCTTGGAGGCCTCCAGTTCCTCATTGGTGGACTGCGCCTCCTCATTAACCGAAACGAGTTCTTCGTTGGACGACTTCAGTTCCTCGACCGCTGTTTCGTATTCCTCAATGGTCGACTGCAGCCGCTCCCGCGTGTCGCGCAATTCGCGATCCAGATCGAGCAGACCATCGACGCCCTGGCTCGCGACGTCGGAATCCGATCTCGCGCGCGCCGGGCCGGTGACGTTGAACAGCACGAGATAAAGCGGCTCGCCATTGCCGCGCTCGAGCATCGGCTCGACCGTTATGGTGACCAATTGCACCCGGCCCGCGTCGTCGTCGAGCGGTAGATCGGGCTTTATCACGGCGCGTTGGGCTTCCACCGCCTCGCGCAGGGCCGAGCGCAGCTCAAGCCGCAGGTCGCGGCGCGCCATGGTCAGCAACTGACGGCTGGGCGCGCCGGGCGAGGGTTCGAGAAAGCGCCCGGTTCGGGCGGAGTAATAGACCACGTCGCCATCGCCATTGACCACGACGTGGGGCGGGGCGAACCGTTCCAGCACCTGGGCTTCGACCGCCTGGCGCAGGGGATAAGTGGCTTGTGCCGGCCGCTCCCGCCCACCGGGAAACAGGCCGGTCCGGCTTTCACCCACCAGGCTCAGCAGGCGCGGCGCCGGCTGGACATGTTCGCGCGACTGGAAAATGCGCTGCTTCTTATCGATCAACGCGAACAGGTCGCCATGCTGGCCAATGCCTTCGGAGGTGCCAAGAAACAGATAGCCGCCGGGGCGCAGGGAATAATGAAAGGTCGGGATGACGCGGTTTTGGATATCCGGGCCGAAATAGATCAGCAGGTTGCGGCAGGACACCAGATCCATGCGCGAGAACGGGGGGTCGCGGATGACGCTGTGCGGGGAGAAGATGCACAGCTCGCGCACGTCGTTGCTGAGCACGTAGCTGGCGCCATCGAGGTGGAAGAAGCGCTGCCGCCGCTCCGGCGACAAGCCGCCCAACAGGGCCTCCGGATAGCGCGCCAGCCGGGCCACCGACAGGGCCGCCTCGTCGATATCGGTGGCAAATATCTGCACCCGCGGCGGCGGCGAGGATATCTTGTCCATATATTCGCGCATCAGGATGCCGATGGAGAATACTTCCTCCCCGGTGGCGCAACCGGGCACCCAGACGCGGATGGTGTCGCCGGCCGTCCTGCCTTCGAACAGGCGCGGAATGACGGTTTGTTCCAGCAGCTTGAACGCGTCGGCATCGCGGAAAAAATTGGTGACGTTGATCAAAAGATCGCGGAACAGGTTCATCACCTCGGGCGCTTCGCGCTTGAGCAGTTCCACATAGCCGTCGAGCGACGTCAATTGGCGCACCTGCATGCGGCGGCGGACGCGGCGCAGGAAGGTCTTGGATTTGTAACCGGAAAAATCATGCCCGGAATGGCTGCGCAGCACGGCGTAAATCTCGGCCTTGGCCCGCTCGATGGCGCTTTCCTGCTGTTCGCCCTCATGCTGGGTCAGGCTGTCGAGCACATCGAAGCTGGCGGCATAGTCGATGAGCTTTTGGCCCATTTCATCGGCCTTGGCCTCGATATCGATGAGCCCGCTGGAAATGGCGCTTTGCGGCATGGAGGGCGTGGTGGGACCATATTGGTCCGCGGTCTGCGCCACGGTCAGCCCGCCGCGTTCCTTGATCGCTTTGACGCCCAGCGTGCCATCGCCATCGCCGCCTGAGAGCACGATCCCGATGGCATATTCACCATATTGGGTGGCCAGCGAAGCAAAAAAGATATCGATCGGCTTGCGTTCGCGATGCACCGGATCAGGTTCGCGCAGGCGCAGCAGCCCATCCTCGATGGTCACAATGCCATTGGGCGGCATGACATAGACCGTGTCGGGCTCAACCAGAGCATCCTGCTCCACCACCCGCACCGGCATGGCGGTAAAGCGGGCGATGACTTCGTGCAGCAGGCTTTCGTGCTCAGGGTTGAGGTGAGTGACCACCACAAAAGCCATGCCGCACCGATCCGGCAGACCCTTGAAGAAACCCTCCATGGCGGCAATGCCGCCAGCCGACGCACCGATGCCGACAACAGGAAACTTCTGGGCATCGGTCATCGGGCTATCCTGCTGGGTCTCTTCGTTCATCACCTCATTACGCTACACGAGGCAAACCGCCGACGTGACTGCCGCGCGCATTTTGCCGTCGACAAACCGACATACGGGTCAGAAATCCGGCGCGGTCGCTGGCCGCGCCGGCTGTGGCTTATTGCGCCGCCATGGCGTCGATTTCCTGCTTATGCTGTTGCAGCGTGGGGAGGGTATTGGCCGCGAAGACCTTGAGCGCGGAATCCGCACCGCTGGTGGAAAAGCCTTCGAACAGCGCCACCGCCTCGTCATGCGCCGCGACCTGGGCGGCAATGTAAGCCTGGTCAAACGCCTCGCCCTCGAGGCCCGAAAGCTCATCCAACTTGCTCTGATGGGCCGGCTGCAAGCCCGGCGCCGGACTGATGCTGTCGGATTGGGCGGCCGCATTCATGTCCTCGGCGGCTTTGCCATGATCGTCGATCATGTGCTGGGCGAAGGCCTTCACTTCGTCGCTGCTGGATTTTTCCAGCGCGAGGCGGCTCGTTTCGATCTCCAGCATGTTCGAAGATGCGGCCATATCGGCAAATTGCTGCGGATCGGTGATCGCCGCAGGAGCGGTCGCGGCTGGTGCGGCGGGCGCGGTCTGCGCATAGGCGGCGGTGATCCCCAGCAGGGAAGCCGTCAGAAGCAGGGCCTTGAGCATTTTGTTCTCCTCTGGAAAGCAGCATAAGCCGGATCGCGGGACAACAGTTCCGGCCGCTAATGTGGGTTAAGGGCGAACTTTAGTCAGGAGTTTGCCATTGCAGCGCCCGGCGGGCCTGCGCCTCGTAGCGGGCGATGAGCGGCTTGATACGGCGCTGCTCATCTTCGCCGTTGCGGGCAAGCGCCATGGTCCATAGACCGATCTGGAATGCCAGGTAGCATAGTCGATTGGCGGCGAGGAATTCTGTGCTGAGCGGGCGGCCGATGCGGGCGGCGAGGGTATCGGAGAGGGCTTCGTATTGCGCTGCCGAGAGATCCAGCTCCACCCCGGCGGCGGCGAGGTCCCAGGCGATGTCCTGGCAGCCGACGAGGTCGTGGCCGGCGTGATGGTCGAGCCCATCGAGCTTGGACCAGCCGTCCAGGCCATGCACCCATTCCCAGGCATGCAGGCGATTGTCGGTGCAGCAGGGCACGGGCGCGAAACGGTCGGGATCGCCAAGGGTGGTGCGAACGGCATCGGCGGCGGCCTTGCCCCAGTGCTCCCCGAAATTATGGATCGCCGTGGCGAACAGCGTGGGCAGACTGGCGCCGGGGCTATCTGCAGGCAGGCCGGCCCGGAATGCCAGATAGTCCAGCACGCGGTCCATGGGCGGCGCCGACATCGTGGGCTGCGCTTCGAGCCAAGGGGTGACCAGAAAGCCATGACATAGTCCTGCCGGCGCCGGGGCGAAACCGGCCTGGGCCAGTTCGGCCGCCAGCTTTAGTTTGGCCTGCCCGCTGGAGCCCACCCCGACGAATTTTGCCAGCCAGCGCCGGCCATTAGCCATTGCCAGGAATTTGCGTTTTTCCGTGGCCGGATCGGCCGGCGGCCAGAGTTCCGGCGGCTCGGCGCACAAGGTCCGCCATGCCCCTCCGGACAGATCCCGCAACGGCGCCTGCAATGGACCTACGATGGTGGCGAGCCAGTTTTCCAGTCGGTGCTCGGGGTGGGGAGCATTGAAGACCAGTTGATCGAACGAAACGTAGTGTTTGCGCGCCCGGGCCCAGCGCTGTCGGTGTGCATCACGGGCCGCAGAGCCAAGCGCACCGTCATGGCTGGGGAAAAAATGGATGCGCCGTTCGGCGATGCCGTGGTCGACCAGCCAGTCGGCGACGCCATTGAAGGAACTGCCGGACAGGCCGGGGCCCTCATCGACGATTGCGTAATCGCCCCTGCCCGCCAGGAGTCGTTTGGCCAGGCTTGGCCCAATGGCGAGGTGGCGATCGAAGGGATGGCCGGTGGGGCGGACGCTGAAAATTTCACGCGCACCGAGCGCCGCCGCCACCATAGCCGCCAGCCCTACCCCGATGCTGCGAATGCCGATGATGGTGGTGTCCGGACGCAATCCAGATTGCCGCGCCGCCGCACTATAGGCCTCCGGATAGAGTGCGTAGAAGGCATAGCCTTCGGCCTGTTTGGTGCGGATCGTACCGGTCCGGGACAGCAAGTCCAACGCGGCGCCGTCTGGCAGCGAATGCATATTGGTGAAGCCACTATCCCACGACTCCAGCACCATCCGCGCCAGATCGAGAAGCAGCGCGGCGCCCGCCTGCCGAGATTGGCTGATCTCGTCGGCAGCTAGTACGGCGAATTCGGCGTCGGCCATGCCTTGCACCAGTTCGCTGGCACGAATGAAAGCCGCAACCACAGCCTGATGCCGTTCCAGCCCGGCCGGCATCGCCGCATAGGCGGCGAGCGGAGCGCGAATGTCGGCAACCAGCGCTCCGGCGTCCTCGCTCCGCTCGCTATCGCCATAAACCAACATGGATCCCGTCCCGCTCAATGTGTGCGCAGGAACAAAGCTTGGCAGGTGCCGTTGGCCTCATCAGCAAGGTTTGAGCGGAGCATGGCAATGACAGGACGGAAAGTGCGCATCGGGGTGGTCGGCGTGGGAAACTGCGCATCTTCGCTGGTTCAAGGCCTGACCTATTACCGTGATGCCGACGGCAATGAGCCCGTGCCCGGATTGATGCATGTTAATCTGGGCGGCTATCATATTTCCGACATCGAAGTCGTCGCCGCTTTCGATATTGCCAGCACCAAGGTCGGTCGCGACGTGGCCGAGGCTATCTATGCCGCGCCCAACAATACCAAACGCTTCGCCGATGTGGCGCCCACCGGGGTGATTGTGCAGCGCGGCAATACGCTTGATGGCATCGGCAAGTACCTCAAAGACGAAATCACGGAGGCCGATGCGCCGGTAGCCGATGTGGCGGCCGAATTGCGCGACGCGGAAGTGGATGTGCTGGTTTCCTACCTGCCCGTAGGCTCGGAGATGGCTAGCCAGTTTTACGCCGAAGAGGCGCTCAAGGCGGGTTGCGGCTTCGTCAATTGCATCCCCGCCTTCATCGCCTCCAAGCCGGAATGGGAGCAGCGCTTTGCTGCCGCCGGTCTGCCGATCGTGGGCGACGACATCAAGAGCCAGGTGGGTGCCACCATCATCCACCGCATGCTGGCCAATCTGTTCCGCGACCGTGGCGTGCGGCTCGACCACACCTACCAACTCAATTTCGGCGGCAATACCGACTTCCTCAACATGCTGGAGCGCGAGCGGCTGCAATCCAAGAAGATCAGTAAGACCCAGGCAGTCACCAGCCAGTTCGATGTGCCGCTGCCGGCCGACGATGTGCATGTTGGCCCGAGCGATCATGTGCCGTGGCTGACCGACCGCAAATGGGCCTATATCCGGCTCGAGGGCACGACCTTCGGCGGCGTGCCGCTCAATGCCGAGCTCAAGCTCGAGGTTTGGGATTCGCCCAATTCGGCCGGCGTGGTGATCGACGCGGTGCGCTGTGCCAAGCTGGCGCTGGACCGTGGCATTGGCGGCGCGCTGGTCGGGCCCTCGAGCTATTTCATGAAATCGCCGCCCCGCCAGTTCACCGATGACGAGGCCCGCCGGCGCACCGAGGATTTCATTGCCGGGGCGGACGAACCCTTGCTCGGAGCCGCCGAGTGACCAGCACAATCTATCTGCTGCGCCACGCCGCCCATGACCAGGTGGCCAATTATCTGGCCGGCCGCGCACCGGGTGTGCGGCTCGGGTCCGACGGATTGGCGCAGGCCGAGCGGTTGGCAGCGCGGCTGGCGCGGGAGCCCTTCGACGCGCTCTTTGCCAGCCCGCGCGAGCGCGCCCAGCAGACCGCTGCCGCCGTGGCGGCGGCGCGGGGGGACATGGCGGTGGAGACGGTCGAAGCTTTGGACGAGGTAAATTTCGGCTCCTGGTCGGGCTGCACCTTTACCGAACTGGGCAAGCGCGAAGACTGGCGCCGCTGGAACGCCTTGCGCAGCATGGCCGAGACGCCAGCCGGGGAGACCATGCTGGACGTGCAGCGCCGCGCCATCGGCTTTATCCGGCACATCACCGCCCGCCCCGGCGACGCCCGCCTGGCGCTGGTGAGCCATGCCGACGTGATCCGCGCCATTGTCGGCCACGTGCTTGGCCTGCCCATTGATGCCTGGCAGCGCTTCGATATTGCGCCCGCTTCGATCACCACGCTGGCGATCGGCGAGTGGGGCGGCAAGCTTTTGACGCTCAACGAAATCACCCCATGATCCCGAAAGGCAACCCCATGACACTGTCCGCTGCCGAAATACGCCAGCAGGTCGAGGCGCTTGGCCCATGGTTCCACAATATCGAGCTGGGTGGCGTGCGCACCGCCCCCGAGCATTTCCTGGGCGATTACCCCAACATGAAGTGGCAGAAATTCGCCCATGCCATTCCGGCCGATCTGAGCGGCAAGAGCGTGCTCGATATCGGTTGCAATGCCGGGTTCTATTCGATCGAAATGAAAAAGCGCGGCGCCGAAAGGGTGCTGGGCGTGGACTTTGACGATGTCTATCTGGAGCAGGCGCGCTTTGCCGCCCAGGTGGCCGAGGCTGATATCGAATTCCGCAAACTGTCGGTCTACGATGTCGGGGCGCTGGGCGAAAAGTTCGACGTCGTGATCTTCATGGGCGTGCTGTATCACCTGCGCCATCCGCTACTGGCGCTGGACCTGATCCGCGAGCATGTCGCGGGAGACCTGCTGGTGTTCCAGTCCATGCAACGCGGCAGTTCCGAGATCTTGCCGCTGGCGGAAAACTACCCGTTTTCGGATGCGGCGCTGTTCGACGATCCGGGCTTTCCCAAGCTGCATTTCATCGAAAACCGCTATGCCGATGATCCCACCAATTGGTTTGTGCCCAACGCGGCCTGCGCCGAAGCTATGCTGCGCAGTGCCGGTTTCGAGATCACCGCGCATCCCGAAGCTGAGGTCTATATCTGCCGCACGACGGAGCGGCCGGCCCAGGCTTTTCCGATCTATCCGAGCCAGGGAGGCCGAGCATGATCGAAGCAGCAATGATCTGGAACGAGCCCAATAACAAATCGCATTGGGACCCCGAAATCGACCCGGACTGGATGCGGTTCGGCCAGATGGTCAACCTGGCCGCCGAGGCGATTGCCGGGGCCAATCCGGGCGTGACGCGCGTGCTGGGCGGCATTTCCCCGATCGATCCCGGCTTTATGACCCGGATGAAGAGTTATGGCGTGCTGGACCGCGTCAACGCCGTGGCGGTGCATGGCTTTCCGCTCGACTGGAACTTGTGGCAGATCCACGATTGGCCGCAAAAGCTGGAGGAAATCCGCGGCGTGACCGATTTGCCGATCTGGGTGAGCGAGGTGGGTGTCTCCACGTTCGGCGCCGAGGAGGTGCAAGTGTGGGGGCTTAGGCGCACGGCCGAATTGCTCAAGGGCAATGCCGCTCGCATCCAGTGGTACAGCCTTTATGACCTGCCGCGCGAATGGGAGGCGACCACCCGCCATCGCGAGGCCGAGGGCTCCTCCTATTACCGGCATTTCTACATGGGGCTGCTGCGCGAGGACGGCACGCCCAAGCCGGCCTTGGACGAATTTGCCAGGCACGTGCCGGAAATGGGCCTCGTGCAATGGTTTCATTACCAGGACCACCGGCTCGACGATGCCGTAGCCTGGATGAAACGGCTGGGCGTGACGCATCTGCGCACGGGCCTGTCCTGGGCCGACAGTTTCCGGCCGGACGCGCTGGACTGGTTCGACCGGCAAATGCAGGCGCTCGAAGACTTCGACGTCACGGTGACATTCTGCTTCACGCCGGAACATCGCGGCGTCGCCCCGCACCATACCAGCGCGCCCCAAGTGCCCGAGGAATTTGCGGCTTTCTGCGCGCAGATGATCGAGCGCTATGCCCCGGCAACGGCCGTTCGGGCATCGGCGCCGGTCGAGACGGGGCTGCGGCTCTAGTCGTTACGGGTGGTCAGCCGCAGCCAGCGTGCCACGGCGCCCATTCTGCCCCGGCCATAGGCGAGGCCGTGATAGAGGCGCAAGGCGGCGCGAGCCCAGCTCAGGTAAATCACGGGCGCATGCTGCCAGCGCGCCAGCCGAAACATGGAATGGCTCCAAGCGCTGATGGCGTAGCGCAGACGGTAGATCAGCTTGCGGCGGAAGGGCAGAGCGTTGCTTGGCGCCACACGTTTGCGCGGCCTTAGGCCCCCGCGACGCCAGGTCAGGCGGTAGGCCAGGCCTTCGCGGCGCTGCCGCAGACCGGCCGCTTGCGTGGCGGCGACATAGTCGGCATCAACCCGGCTCAGCTCCAGCCTGCCTTGGGCAATGCCGGCTTGCACGATGTCGTGCAGTTCGGGCATGCGAACCACGACCACATTGGTGCCGCGCCAATCGGATGAATAGGGCTCCACCCACGCATCTCCGAAAGAGATATCGGCGGTTTCCGCCATGACATCGTCGCACCAATTGCAGGCGGAGTTCTGGAAGAAGCCGGCGCCCCAATCTCCATCGGCCAAGTGAAACCAATCCTGCTGGCGCACCTCGCCATCCCTCAGCGTCAGTTGGGCGGTATACCAATTGGCGGGCCGCTCCGGCCCCTTGAGCCGGAATTCGGGCCGGGCCACCGCTTCGGGCACGGTGTGCATCTGCCAGGCAAAGCTCTCCACCAGCCTTGCGCTTTTCATGTGGCCGCAGAACAGGCCCAGCGTATAGGCGATGCGCTCGCGCAGGACCGCATCTTCCGCCCGCAACAGATGGACCGCCTTGATGAAGCAGGGAATGCCGACAATGGCATAGCGCCCCGGCACGGTCCGAATTTCAGCAAGAATGCCCGAGAGCTCGACGGGGTAGTAGCGGGATTTGGCCCCGGCAAGGATATCGTCGGCGGTGCGGGATATCGCATAGCGGAAATGTAGGCCATCCGTGGCGGGTCGCACATGCGCCACGCCATCGATCAGGCCGCGCCGCAGCAATTCGGCGGCGACCCAGCTGACCATGCCGCCCGAACTGCCGTTCTGCCGATAGCCGCCCTCCGCCACCGCGCCGACATAGGCGGCGGTGAAATAGCCGAGGCGAGCATCGACTTGCGGGGTGGCGGCAAAGCGCCGGGAAGCCAGCTCATCCTCATTGGACGCAGCAGACGAAAAAGGGCAAATCCTGCCGAATGCCGCGCTGCGATCCCGTGTGCCGGAACCGGCGGGCTTGAACTGGCCATAGGCGTCCAGCGTCATGTGAGCGTTCGATCCCGCCGCACAGGCGCCGCAGCCGATGCACATGCCAGACGCGATAATCTGGCGCGGACTGATCGCGATTTCAGGCGAGGACGGCATCGAGATAGGCCTCCGACTCGGCCCGCAGCGAGGCAATGCGGCGCGCGATAAGCGGATCGAGAGGCTGCGTCAGGATATGGTCATAGCGACACTCATCGGCGCTTTCCAACACCATATGCGCCTCGGCCCCCAAAGCCGCGACCAGATCGCGCACCTTGTTGAAGCGATAGTCCGAGGGCGCGGTGGCAAAGGGCTTGCCGTTGATCACCGCGAAGACGCAGCCGTGGAAAAAGTTGGTGATGACCGCCGCCGAGCCGGCCATCAGGGCAGCGAATTCAAGCGGGCCGGCATCGATGCGCTGCATGTCGGCCCAGGGATTGTCATAGCCCACGCTGAGCAGTTGCAGATCGCGCCGCTGCGCCCAGCCCGTCACCGCGCGGATCAGCCAATCCGGAAAACCATGACCGTAGACGAGCGCATATGGCCGTTCGTCTACAGCCGCCTTCGGCACGAGATGGGCGAACTGCAGAACGGGATCGAGCACGAGGGGCGGCCGCATACCAAGCGCGGTTTCGACAATGTCCTGCGAATTGCGGTCCCGCACCGATATCGCGTCGAATCGGCTCAATTGCGCGGACCAGTATGGGTCCAGCGCGCCCGATTGATTGCCAAAACTTGCCGCATAAGCGGCGAGCCGGCCGGCCCTGAAGCCTTCGCCATAGAACAGCGCCTTGCCCCCATACCAGGGATGACTAAGATTCCACACTTCGTCGCTACCCACCAGCACCAGATCGTATGGCTCGCTCTGTTCGGGCGCCTGCAACGGAAAAGGCGGCGACAGCGGCAGCGCCTCGAAGGCGGCGAAGAACTTCCGGGTTTTGGCCCGATAACGAGCGTCCTGCGGCGCCTCGGGAATGGGCCGCAGGGCGCAGCGCCATTCGGCCAGGTTGATGCGGCTCGACTGGTGATCGAGCAGCACTGCGTCATGGCCGCGTTCGCGCAGGCCTTCAACGAGGCATCTTGCCTGCCAATAGGAGCCGTAATTGATGCAGCGGTGAAAGGTCAGCACGCCGATGCGCTGGGGCGGGGTCATGCGGATTACCGCGCATAGATGCGGTCGAGCACGTCGGCCACGATGGTGAAATCCTCGGCCGACGCATCGAAGCCGCCACCAGCACGGAGCTGGTTTGCCCAGGCCGTGGCCGCCCGGCCGGGCCAGGCGTCGGGCGGTTCGGACAGCGCCACGCTGCTCGTGCCGCTATGGTGATAGGCAGAAAAGTCGAGGAAGGAACCCCGCATATTGGCCATGCTCGCGCCCCCTTTGGTGCCGTAGAAATCGGCGCCGATGACCGCGTCGCGTCCAGCATGCAGGTGCCATGAGCAGGAGATGCGCACCACCGTTCCGGTCGCCAGAGTAAGCGTGGCGGTGGCGAAATCCTCGACCGTATCGCCATCGCGGGCGATCGGTGCGCCCCGGCTGAACAGGTGGCCGGTGACCGAAGTCACGTCTGGAAAACCCAGCGTCCACAAAGCCAGATCGACCAGATGCACGCCCAGATCCATGACGCAACCGCCGCCAGACAGCGCCTTGTCGAAAAACCACGGCTTATCCGGTCCATAGGCGTTGTGGAACACCAGATCGGCCGCAAAAACCTCCCCCAGCGCGCCAGATTGAACCAGATCGCGGATCTGCCGCATGCCCTCGGTATGGCGGTAGGACAGATCCACCCCCAGCACCCGATCCGCTTGGCGCGCAGCAGCCACCACTGACGCCACCTCGGCCTGCGTGCGACCGAGCGGCTTCTGGCAGAAGACCGCAAGGCCACGCTCCAGCGCCCGGACGGACTGCTCGGCATGCAGCGCGCTGGGCGTGGCGATGACCAGCCCATCGAGATCATGTTCCAGCATCTCGTCCAGGGATGCCGCAACCATGGCATCCGGCGCCAGCTCTCGGGCCGCGTCCACCATGGCGGGCGACGGATCGGAAATCATTGCCGGGACGATCAAGCCGTCTTCTACCAGCGAGCGCATGCGGATCAGGCCGATGCGGCCGGTGCCGAGAAAGCCCACCCGCGGCGCGCTGGCGCGCACAGAATCTGCAGCCGGCATCATGGATAAAGCACCAGCGCCTTGAGGAAGCCATCGGGCCGGTCCCGCGTGGCATTGAGCGCTGCATCGAGCTGGTCCAGCCCGTAACGGTGGGTATAGAGCGGCATCGGATCGAGCCGGCCATCGGCCACCGCGGCAATCGCCTCGCGCACGCCCTGGGCATAGATTGCCGGATCGCGTTCATGCGCATTGATTACATCCAGGCCACGCCAGTTCCACAGCTGCATATTGACCTGGCGCGGACCATCCTGGTGGTAGCCGGCGATGACCAGCCGGCCGCGTTCGCGCGTGAGTTCGGCGGCAAGATCGAGTGGCCATTGCTTGCCGGTGGCCTCGATGACCCGGTCGCAGAACTGCCCGCCGGTCAGCTCCTTGACCTGTTCGATGATCTGCCAGTGATCCTGCATGGCAATGGTGTGCTCGGCGCCCAGTCTGTTGGCCAGATCCAGCGCGAACGGCCGGCGGGCAATGGCAATGACGCGGGCGCCGGTGGCAATTGCCAATTGCGTCAGCAGCGCGCCCAAAAAGCCGATGCCGACGATAGCGACGGTCTGGCCAGGGGAAATTCCGGCGCGCTTGAAGATATTGATCGCGCAACCCAGTGGCTCGCCGGGAAACGGCATATCGTCCAGCTCGGGCGGCAGTTTGACCACGGCATCGGCCTCGGCAATGTCGTGGCTGGCATAGCTGTGATAGGACAGCGTGGCGACGCGATCGCCGATAACCAGATCAGTCACGCCCGCTCCCACGGCGTCGATAATGCCCCAGCCTTCATGGCCCAGCCCGCCCGGTTCGGTGGGAAATTTCATCCAGTCCGGTCCTGCCCATGGGGTGAGATTGGACGCACAGACACCACAACCTTCGAGCCGGATGCGAACCTGGTCAGGCCCCGGCAGGGGCAGCTCATGGGTCTCGATCCGGAACAGGCCTGGTCCGGTCACCACGGCGGCCTGCAGCTGTTCGGCGGGGAAAATGGCACGGTTCATGGCGCCGCCCCTCAATCGCGATTGACGAATTTATTGAAGCGGCTCTTGCCGCCGTCGCTGGTCTGGTCCTGGTAGAGAAAGGCCAGCTTGTTCTCGTCGAAAATCTGGAAGAACTCGTCCCAGGAGATTTCTTCCAGATTGTCCTCGGGCTCGCCAAAATCGATGCGCAGGATGCCGCCCTTGCCCCCGGTATCCACCTTGGCGGGGTGGCCATATCGCGCCTCGGCCCATTTGCGGATCTCGTCGTGGCTGGTCGTGGTGTTGGAACTGCTCATGATAATGCTCCTTCGGTCATGCGGGTGAGGCGGCGACGCGCAGGCTGCCTGCGGCGCCCTGCCCGCGCCTGATCTGGGCGGATGGCGCTGCGGGAAGGCCAAGGCCCTGGTAATCCAGCCCGGCGCGGACGGCCTCCTGCGCTACAACGATATTGCGGAAATCGAGCAGCAGCCGGCCGCGCATCACCCGGGCAAGCTGCGTCAGATCGAGCGTGCGGTATTCGTCCCATTCGGTGAGGATTACCGCGACATCGGCGTCGCGGGTCGCCGCCAGCGCAGTGTCGTGCCAGTGGGCAGCGGCCAGCAGGCGCTTGGCGGCCCCGGGTTGGGGGTCGTGGGCATGCACCTCCAAGCCCGCCTCGATCAGCCGCGGCACGATGGTCAGCGCCGCTGCCTCACGGACATCGTCGGTATTCGCCTTGAAACTGGTGCCCAGAATGGCCACGCGGCCATGCCGAGGCACGGCGTGGATGATCCTTTGGGCCAATGCGCCCTTGCGGGCTTCATTGCCTTCGATAAGTGCTTCGATCAGGGGCTGGGGCCGGCCATATCGCCGCCCGGTGCTGGCAAAGGCGCGGGTATCCTTGGGGAAGCATGAGCCGCCAAAACCGGGGCCGGCGGCCAGAAAAGCGGTGCCGATCCGATGATCGCGGCCGATGCCGTCGGCCACGGCCTTTACATCCCCGCCCAGCGCCTCGCACAGGTCGGCCACGTCGTTGATGAAGCCGATCTTGAGCGCCAGCATGGCGTTGGCGGCATATTTGATCAGCTCGGCATTGACAGTGCGCGTCGCCAGCAATGGCACCCCGGCCCGGGTCAGGGGGCGGTAGAGCGTGCGCAGCAATGCCTCGGACTGCGCATCATCGACGCCGATAATGATGCGGTCGGCATGCAGGAAATCCTCGATGGCCGAGCCTTCGCGCAGGAATTCGGGATTGGAGGCCACCGCAATATCGTCGCGGCCGCGCCGCGTGTCGACCAGCCGTTTCAGTCGCTGCGCCGTTCCGGCGACCACGGTGGATTTGACCACAAGCACCGCACCCTCCGATAGGTAGGGCGCAATGTCGGTGGCGGCGGCCTCGACATAGGAGAGGTCGATATCGCCATCTTCGCTCGAGGGCGTGCCCACGGCCAGGAATACCGCGTTTGCCGTGCCGACCGCCTGTTTGGCGTCGCATGCAAAGGCCAGCCTGCCAGCCTGCATCTGGGCCTTGATGAGGTCGCCCAGGCCCGGCTCGTAGATCGGGGTTTCGGCGCGGTTCAGCGCGGCCACCCGGCCGGCGTCGATATCGCAACACGTCACCTGATGGCCGAGTTCGGCCAGACAGGCACTGGTGGTCAAACCGACATAACCCGCGCCCAAAATTACGATTTTCATAGGTATCGCCTTCGATCCAGTCTGTGACAAACGCCTGGAGCAGCAATTCACCACACGAAAGCTTTGTTCCTTGACGCGGCGGGCAGGACCACTGGCCGATCGGACTAGCAGAGGCAGCGGTTTTGCCGTGGGGCCACACAGCAAGGGACTCCATGGCCAGCCCGAGGGGTTGCGCCCCGAGCGAGGACCAGACTGCGGTTTAACTCAGGATAAAACCCCGGCCGCTGCGGCTTTGCGCCTGCCGATTGCCGGCAAACAGCCATGAGAAGGGGCGGGGCAACGGATTCACTGCGCTTTGCGGCGACCGCCGGCACGAACACGGGGCCACAGCGCCGGGCCGGGCCGGAACTCTGCTCCCGCACGCAGGCTTACTACCGCAGCTACTTACCTTTGCAGTGGGCATCATGAAACAGATTTTGATCACCGGCGGCTGCGGTTTTATCGGGCGCCATGTCACAGAAGAATTGCGCGAACAGGGCTATGGCGTTCGCATTCTCGATAGCCTGATCGACCAGGTCCACAGCGATGCTGCCGCCGCAGTGCCCAACGGTGTCGACCTCATCCGCGCCGATGTCCGCGACAAGGCGGCGCTGGTGGAGGCGCTGGACGGCATTGATGGCGTGATCCATCTGGCGGCCGA
This sequence comes from Devosia sp. ZW T5_3, assembly GCF_044987315.1. Taxonomy (NCBI): domain Bacteria; kingdom Pseudomonadati; phylum Pseudomonadota; class Alphaproteobacteria; order Hyphomicrobiales; family Devosiaceae; genus Devosia; species Devosia sp. ZW T5_3. The sequence continues at coordinate 11,489 of NZ_JBJDRE010000005.1, read as the reverse complement.
AGTCGGGGTCGGCCAATCCATGTACGAGATCGCCCGCTATGTCGGGGGCAATGATCTGGGCACTGCCGTCCTGCTCGAAGCCATGATCGACATGCCCGTGCGCCGTATCGTGGTTGCCTCCTCGATGAGCGTCTATGGCGAGGGCCTCTATCAAACCAGCGCCGGCGACAGCATCGACTCGGTGCGGCGGCGCAGCGTCGATATCAAGGCGGGCCGCTGGGATCCGGTGGGGCCCGATGGATCTGCGCTGGTTCCCGCCCCTACCGACGAGCAAAAGCCGGTCGATCTCGCCTCCATCTACGCGCTTACCAAATATGCGCAGGAGCGTGCGGTGCTGATCTTTGGGGAGGCCTACGGCGTGGACGCCGTAGCGCTGCGCCTGTTCAACGTCTTCGGCCCCGGCCAGGCGCTCTCCAATCCCTATACGGGCGTCCTGGCCAATTTCGCTTCCCGGCTGATCAACGGCCAGCGGCCGATGATCTTTGAAGACGGCAGGCAAAGGCGCGATTTCGTGCATGTCCGCGACGTGGCCCGCGCCTTCCGGCTGGCGCTGGAACAACGCGAGGCGGCCGGGCATGTCATCAATATCGGCAGCGGCAATGCCTATGCCATTGCCGACGTGGCCACCATGCTGGCCCGCGCCATGGGCGTACCCCAGCTCGAGCCCGACATCATGGGCAAGGCGCGATCTGGCGATATCCGCAACTGCTTTGCCGACATTTCCAAGGCGCGCGACCTGTTGGGGTTCGAGCCGCGCTTCCGCCTGGAAGACTGCCTGGACGAGCTGGCCGATTGGGTGCGACAGGCGCAGGCAGTGGATCGCGGTGCGGAGATGAAGCGGCAACTCGAAGAGCGAGGCTTGGTTTCATGACCAAAGCAACACCAACAAAATTCGACGGTCCGATCGTCATAACCGGCGGCGCGGGCTTTATCGGCAGCAATTTGGCCGATGCGCTGCTCAGCGATGGCGACGCGGTGACGGTGCTGGACAATCTGAGCCGTGCCGGGGTCCGCGAGAACCTGGATTGGTTGCGCGAGCGGCACGGCGACCGCGTGCAGGTGGCCATTGCCGATATCCGCGATCCGGCGGCCATCGATCCAGTGCTTGCCGGTGCCAGCGCGGTTTTTCATCTGGCAGCGCAGACTGCCGTTACCACCAGCCTGCACGACCCGGTCGAGGATTTCGACGTCAATGCGCGGGGCACGCTCAATGTGCTCGAAGCCGTTCGTAAGGCCGGAAGGCACGCGCCGGTGATCTTTTCGAGCACCAACAAGGTCTATGGCGGGTTGGACGATTTGCGCCTGTTCGAGCTGGATGGGCGGCATGCTCCGGCCGACGAATTGATCCGCGTGCGCGGCATCAATGAGGACCGGCGCCTTGAGCTGTGCACGCCCTATGGCTGCTCCAAGGGCGTCGCCGACCAATATGTGCTCGATTACCAGCGCTCCTACGGCATTCCCACCGCGGTGCTGCGGATGAGCTGCATCTATGGGCCGCGCCAGTTCGGCACCGAGGACCAGGGCTGGGTCGCGCATTTTCTCATCCGCGCGCTGCGGGGCGAAACGATCACCATTTACGGCGACGGCAAGCAGGTGCGCGATATCCTGCATGTCAGCGACGCGGTGGCCGCCTACCGCGCGGTGTTGGCCAGCATCGCCAAGGTGCATGGCCGCGCCTTCAATCTGGGCGGCGGTCCGCGCAATGCGGTCAGCCTCAATATGGTGCTGGCCGAAATCCAGCAGCTTACCGGCACGCCGCTGACGCTGCGCCATGAGGCCTGGCGCGAGGGCGACCAGCTCTATTTCGTGGCTGAAACCAGCCGGCTAAAGGCCGAACTGGGCTGGCGGCAGCGCATCGGCTGGCGCGATGGGCTGCGCGATCTCGCCGCCTGGCTCGGCCACCGCGAAGGGCGCCCGATGGCGCAACAGGTGCGGGCATGAGCGCGGCCCTGTCTCCCGCCGTATCGGCGACGCCGCCGCATATCCTGATGACCCTCGATGCCGTTGGCGGCGTGTGGCGCTACGCGATGGACCTTGCGGCAGGCATGGTGCGGCACGGCTTCGCCTTCACTTTCGTTGGCCTGGGCCCCGCGCCCACGCCGGCCCAGCGCGCCGAAGCGGAGCGGATCGGCCAATTGATCTGGCTCGACGCGCCGCTCGATTGGCTGGCCGAGACAGAGGCTCAGCTCGACCGCATCCCGGACGTGCTCGCCGCCCTGGTCGAGCAACAGCGCATCGATCTCGTCCATCTCAATCTGCCCTCGCAAGCCTGTGGGCTGGCGCTGCCGGTGCCCACAATCGTGGTGTCGCATTCCTGCGTCGTCACCTGGTTTGCGGCCGTGCGGCAAGACCCCCTGCCCGCCGATTGGCAATGGCAATCGCGCCGCAATCGGGCCGGCTTTGACGCCGCCGATATGGTGCTGGCGCCCAGCCAAGCGCATGCGGACCTGTTGCGCCAGAGCTATGGTCCGATCGAGAACCTGTCCGTCGTCCATAATGCCTCACGTGCCGGCATTGCCCCCACCCGCAAGCACGCAAAGATCTTTGCCGCCGGCCGCTGGTGGGACGAGGGCAAGAATGGCGCATTGCTCGACAAGGCGGCGCGCTGCTCGGTATGGCCGGTCGCTATGGCGGGCGCCTGCGCCGGTCCCAATGGCCAACAATTCCATCCCCGCAATGCGCGTAGTTTGGGCGAATTGCCCCATGCGGCGGTAGCGCAAGCCATGGCCGAGGCGGCGATCGTTGCCTCGCCATCACGCTATGAGCCCTTCGGGCTGGCGGCGCTTGAAGGCGGCAAGGCCGGTGCGGCGCTGGTCCTTGCCGATATTCCGACCTATCGCGAATTGTGGGACGGGGCGGCGCTGTTTGCCGCGCCGGACGATGCCGCAGGCTTTGCCCACGCACTCAATCGGCTGGCGGGTGACGATGCGCTGCGGCACGAATTTGCGGCGCTGGCCCGCCAGCGATCAGGCCGTTTCGGCCCCGAGGCGCAATGCGCTGCCATGCGCGCGGTCTATGGGCGCCTGTTGCAATCACCCTCGGCATTGGAGGCGTGAATATGCATTTCGTGTTCTACACCCATTCGCTGGTCTCGGACTGGAACCATGGCAATGCCCATTTCCTGCGCGGCGTCATGCGCGACCTGTTGCGGCGCGGCCATTCGGCCATTGCGCTCGAGCCGGCGGATTCGTGGAGCCGACAGAACCTAGTCGAAAGCCAGGGGCGCCAGGCCGTGGAGCGGTTCGCCACGGACTTTCCGGGCCTGCAATCGCAACAATATGGCGCGGACTTCGACCATGCCGCCGTGATCGGCGACGCCGATGTGGTCATCGTCCACGAATGGACCGATCCGGCGCTGGTGGCGCGCCTGGGGCAAATCCGCCGCAACAGCGCCCGCTTCACCTTACTGTTCCACGATACCCATCACCGGGCCGTCTCGGCACGGCAGGATATCGCGGGCCTGATGCTGGAAGATTATGATGGCGTGCTGGCGTTCGGGGAAACGCTGCGGCAGCGCTATCGCGAGGCCGGCTGGGGCCGCCAGGTGTTTACCTGGCACGAGGCGGCGGACGATGCATTGTTCCATCCCCTCCCCGATATCGAGCGCACCAAAGACCTGATCTGGATCGGCAATTGGGGCGATGGCGAGCGCAGCGCCGAGATCGATGAATTCCTGATCCGGCCGGCGGCGGCGCTTGGCCTGTCCGGTACGGTACGTGGCGTGCGCTACCCCGACCATGCCTTGGCGGCCGTGCGGAAGGCGGGCCTCAACTATGGCGGCTGGATCGCCAATGCCGATGTGCCGCAGGCCTTTGCGCGGCACAAGGTAACCCTCCATATCCCGCGCCGGCCCTATGTGGAATCGCTGCCCGGCATTCCCACTATCAGGGTATTCGAGGCGCTGGCCGCCGGTATTCCCCTGCTCTCGGCGCCCTGGGACGATGCGGAGGGCCTGTTCCGTCCGGGCCAGGACTTCCTCTTCGCCAAAACCGGGCAGCAGATGCAGGACCTGCTGCGAGAGGTCATTTCCGACCCCAGCCTGGGCCGTCAACTCGCCACCAATGGGCTTGAAACCATTCGTGCCCGCCATACCTGCCGGCACCGCGTCGATCAATTGCTGGCCATCCTCACCCGGACCGGCAGCGCCCGCACGGTCAGCAAGGCCGGCGCCCTGGAGACCATGTCATGAAAATCGCATTCTATGGATCGAGCCTTCTTTCGGCCTATTGGAACGGCGCTGCCACCTATTATCGTGGCATGCTGCGGGCACTGGCCGAGAAGGGTTACGACATCACCTTCTACGAGCCCGATGTCTTTGAACGGCAGCAGAACCGCGATATCGAGCCACCCGATTGGTGCCGCGTGGTGGTCTACGAAGGTAATGTCGAGGCCCTGATGCAGGTGACCGCCGAAGCGCGGCAGGCCGATATCGTCATCAAGGCCAGCGGCGTCGGCTTCGAGGATGACCTGTTGCTCGAACTGGTGCTGCAGCACGCGGCACCGGATGCGCTACGCATTTTCTGGGACGTAGACGCCCCGGCCACCCTGGCCGAGTTGCGCAGCGATCCCAACCATCCCCTGCGCCAGGCGCTGCAATCGATCGACCTGGTGCTCACCTATGGCGGCGGCGAGCCGGTGATCGCGGCCTATCGCGAAATGGGGGCTCAGGATTGCGTGCCGATCTACAATGGTCTCGATCCACACACCCATCACCCCGTCGCGTCCGATCCACGCTTTGCCGGCGATCTGGGATTTCTGGGCAATCGCTTGCCCGATCGCGAAGCGCGGGTCGAGGAATTCTTCCTCATCCCCGCCGTGCGCATGCCCTCGCAGCGTTTCCTGCTGGGCGGATCGGGCTGGGCCGACAAGGCCATGCCCACCAATATCAGCTATCTGGGCCATGTCGGCACGGCCGAGCACAACGCCTTCAACGTCTCGCCCAAGGCGGTGCTCAATATCTCGCGCGCCAGCATGGCCGAAACCGGCTTTTCTCCGGCCACAAGGGTGTTCGAGGCGGCGGGGGCGGGCGCCTGCATCATCACCGACCATTGGGAAGGGATCGAACTGTTCCTCTCGCCCGATGACGAGATCCTGGTGGCGCGCGACGGGCAGGATGTCAGCGTGATCCTGGGCGAACTCACGCCGGAGCGGGCCCGCCAGATCGGCGCGGCGGCCATGGAGCGGGTGCTGCGCGAGCACACCTATGCCCATCGCGCCGAGGAGGTGGACCGCGTGTTCCGCTCGGCCGCGCGCCGGCAGGTGGAGGCGGCCGAATGAGTGCGCGCTATGACATCGTCATAATCGGGCTGTCACTGTCCTCGTCCTGGGGCAATGGGCATGCCACGACCTATCGCGCCTTGATCCATGGATTGCGCGCCCATGGCAAAAGGGTGCTGTTCCTCGAACGCGACGTGCCCTGGTACGCCAATAATCGCGACCTGCCCGATCCCGATTTCTGCGCCCTGGCCTATTATGACAGCGTCCAGGACCTGCTGGCGCGCTACACGCCGCAACTGAAAAATGCTGGCGCGGTCATCGTGGGTTCCTATGTGCCCGACGGCATTGCGGTGATCGACACCCTAAACAAGATGGCCCTACCCAATTGGCATTTCTACGACATCGACACGCCGGTGACGCTGGCCAGGCTTGCCCGCGGCGAGGAGGAATATCTGGCCGCCCGGCAGATTCCGCTATTCACCAGCTATCTGTCGTTTTCCGGCGGGCCGACGCTCGAACGGCTCGAACGGCAATTCGGCGCTCGCTCGGCGCAGGCGCTCTATTGCTCGGTGGATGCAGATCGCTACGGGCCGACGGGGGAAGCCCAGCACTGGGACCTGGGCTATCTGGGCACCTATAGCCCCGATCGCCAGCCGGTACTCGAGCGACTGCTGATCGAGCCGGCAAGGCAATTGCCCGACAGGCGTTTCGTGGTGGCCGGGGCGCAGTTTCCGGCCGATATCGATTGGCCTGCCAATGTAGAGCGCATTGAGCACGTGCCGCCGTCCGAGCACTCTTCGTTCTACAACCGGCAGCGTTTCACGCTCAATGTCACCCGCGCCGACATGGTCGCTGCCGGCTGGTCGCCCAGTGTCCGCCTGTTCGAGGCCGGCGCCTGCGGTACCCCGGTGATCAGCGATATCTGGCCCGGCCTCGATCGCTTGTTTCCCGCCGAGGCCATCGTCCTCGCCAGCGACAGCACCGATGTGGTTCGCGCCCTGCGCCAGACCACCGCGTCCCAGCGCCAAGCCATGGCCACAGCCGCCCGTCGCCACGTGCTGGCGCGGCACAGCGCCACTGCCCGCGCCGGCGAACTGCTCGCCATGCTCGGTGCGAGCGCTATCCGTTCATCCGCCTGAAAGGCTCGTCCGATGCACATTTCCAAACCCAATATGACCATTCTGGTCGCCGGCGGCGCCGGCTTTGTCGGCTCCCATCTCTGCGACGCGCTGCTGGCGCAAGGCCATCGCGTCATCTGCGTCGACAATTTCCAGACCGGCTCGATTGCCAATGTGCAGCCGCTGCACAATCATCCGGGCTTCCGGCTGATCGAGGCCGATATCTGCGATCCCTTCGCTGCTGACGAGCCGATCGACCAAGTTTATAATCTGGCCTGCCCGGCTTCGCCGCCGCAATATCAAGCCGATCCGATGCATACGATGATGACCAGCGTGGTGGGCACGGGCAATCTGCTGCGCCTGGCCGAACGGCACGGCGCCAGTTTCCTGCAGGCCTCGACCAGCGAGGTCTATGGCGATCCCGAGGAGCATCCCCAGCGCGAGGATTATTGGGGCCATGTCAATTGCACCGGCCCGCGCGCCTGCTATGACGAGGGCAAACGCGCCGCCGAAACGCTGTGCTTTGACATGCTGCGCGCCGGCCGCGTCGATGCCCGGGTGGTGCGCATCTTCAATACCTACGGGCCGCGCATGAGCCCCAATGATGGGCGGATCGTCTCCAACCTGATCGTGCAGGCCGTGCGCGGGCAACCGCTGACCATTTATGGCTCGGGCGAGCAGACCCGCTCCTTCTGCTATGTCAGCGATCTGGTGGCTGGCTTGATCGCTTTGATGAATGTCGACCCCAATCCGGGCCTTCCCGTGAATATCGGCAATCCGGGCGAATTCACCATTAGCGAGTTGGCCGAGTTGGTCCTCGAGATGACCGGCAGCAGGTCCAAAATCGTGCATCGCCCCCTGCCCGAGGACGATCCGCAGCGCCGCCGTCCCGATATCGAGCGAGCCAGGCAAGTGCTAGGCTGGGAGCCGCGGCTGCCGCTCACCGAAGGGCTGGCCTTGACCATTCCCTGGTTTGCCGAACGGTTGCGGGAGCCGCCGCCCGCGCGGCGCAGCACGAGACAGTCCGTCGCTGCGGCGCCATGGTGAGGCTCCGATGGCCGATGACATTCCCGAGCCGGTGGCGCGCAATATAGCATCGATCCGGCAATGGCAGGCCGAGCGGCAGGCCAAGCGCGGCACCAGCGACAAGATTGCCGATGCGATCAGCCGGTTTGCCGGCAGCATGCCCTTTGTCTACCTGCATCTGGTGATTTTCGGGTGCTGGGTTATTGCCAATCTGGGCTGGGTTCCGGGTGTGCCGCGCTGGGACCCCACGCTGGTGGTGCTGGCCATGGTCGCCTCGGTCGAAGCGATCTTTCTGACCAGCTTCGTGCTGATCAACCAGAACCAGATGACACTGGAAGCCGACGAAAAAGCTGAATTGGATCTGCAGGTTGGCCTGTTGAACGAGGGCGAAACCACACGGCTGCTCGCCATCACCCAGGCCATCGCCGAACATCTGGGCGTCACCAGCGGGGTCGAGCAGGAGCTGGACGAATTGCGCAAGGAAACCCAACCCGGCGTCATTCTGGACGCGGTCAAGCATGGCTCCGGCAAACCTGGTGCGTGAAGCGCAGCTTGCCAAATCATGTAATAATTTCAACGTTTAAAGATATGGCGGAGAGAAAGGGATTCGAACCCTTGAGACGGTTCCCCGCCTACACACTTTCCAGGCGTGCGCCTTCGACCACTCGGCCATCTCTCCGCATCGCCTTATCCCCGGGCTGGAATCGCCGGAGGGGCCGGCTGGTGGGCCGACGCGAGCGAGGCGCAATATACTTATCAGCGGCCTGGGCGCAAGGGATCACGTCAAAGAGATGACGATTGTTTTTCCCCGGGGCATTCCCATCTTGTAGGCAGACCCGTGGGCATGGCAAAAGAATGCTTGTGCACGGGAGGAACGGGTAAGCCGGCTACACCTTATCCCCGTCCAGCACAGGGAACGGGAATGCGGCTGATCTTGAGAATTGCCGGCACCTGGCTGATCGGCCTGGCGCTGGTTCTATTGGTTATCGATGGGACCCGCTCGCTGGGCGCCAATGCCGTGATGTTCACCAGCCTTGCCGATGCCTGGACCAGCCTGCATGAACCGAGCCTTGGCGCGGTACGGGCGTTCCTCGATAGCCGGTTCTTTGCCGAACTGCTGGAGCGGGCGCTCGATGCGCTGCTGACCTATCCGGCCTTTGCGGTGTTCGGCGTGCCGGGCATCGTGCTGGCGCTGGCCGGGCGGACGCCAAGGCGCGAACGCTTCGTGCGGCAAGATCAGATCTGACCCCGTTGGCCTATTTGGCATGAAAGGAAAGCATTCTATGTTCTTCAAATCCAAGCCGACGACCATCCCCTCCGCCGCCGAGGCCCTGCCGGGCCGCATCACGCAAATGCCCGTGGCCGCTCAGCATTTTGTCAATGGCGCAGCGCTCAAGGGTCCCTATCCCGCCGGCGCCGAGACCATCTATTTCGGGCTGGGCTGCTTCTGGGGCGCCGAGCGGCTGTTCTGGCAATTGCCGGGCGTGATCGTGACGGCCGTGGGCTATCAGGGCGGCAGCACGCCCAATCCGAGCTATGAAGAAGTGTGCTCGGGCCAGACCGGGCATACCGAGGCGGTCAAGGTGGTGTACGACCCCAAGGCGATCAGCCTCGATAGGCTGCTCAAGACCTTCTGGGAGGAGCACAACCCGACCGAAGGCATGCGGCAGGGCAATGATGTGGGCACGCAATATCGCTCGGCCATCTATACCACGACGCCCGAGCAGGCGGCTGTGGTCGCGGCCAGCAAGCAGGCCTATCAGGACGCCTTGCGGGCAAAGGGCCTGGGCACCATCACCACCGAGATATCCCCGGCCGGTGAATTCTATTATGCGGAAACTTATCACCAGCAATATCTGGCGAAGAATCCGAACGGTTATTGCGGGTTGCAGGGCACCGGCGTGTCCTGTCCGATCGGGACGGGCGTAACAGCCGCCGCCGAATAAAGGCGACGGTTCCTAGGGGCAAAAAGAACGCCGATCCGGGTCACCGGATCGGCGTTTTGGTTAACGGACTGTTAGCATTGAGCATCACCATTCCTGCCATCCTGCAGCGCGCCGCGTTCGAGGCGTTCATCTTGAGCCTGCCCGGCACAAATCTGGTGCGGCAATGGGGCGATGCCTCGGTGGGCAAGGTCGGCGGCAAGATCTTTGCGCTGCTCAATACCGAGCCAGGCGCGGTGTCGCTCAAGGTTTCGGACATGGCCTATGAGTTGCTGACCGAGCTGGAGGGGATCCAGCCGGCGCCCTATCTAGCGCGAGCGGGCTGGGTGGCGATCAGTGCCGCTTCGCCGCTGAGCGAGGATGAGATCAGGGCCTATATCAGCGAGGCGCATCGGCTGGTGACGCTTCGGCTGACACGGAAGGTGCGGGCGGAATTGGGGCTGGGGTGAGGGCTAAGCTCGAAAGCCAGCTCTCTTAACCCACGACGTCATTCCCGCGCAGGCGGAAAGCTCTGTTTTCTTTGCCCCGGCACCCCGAAACGGAGGTTCCCGCCTGCGCGGGAATGACTCCGTGGGGGGTGGCAAAAAGAAAAGGGCGGCAGGTTGGTGCCGCCCAGTTATCAGGGAGAAAACGAGCGCGCGCTTTAGCGCGCGAGGCAACCCGCGCTACGCGCGAGGCTGGGGAACAATGCGCAGATAGGGCTTCAGTTCCTTCCAGCCTTCAGGGTATTTGGCCTTGGCGGCTTCGTTGGAAACGGCGGGAACGATGATGACGTCCTCGCCCTGCTTCCAATTGACCGGGGTGGCAACCTGGTGCTTGGCGGTGAGCTGCAGGCTATCGATGACGCGCAGGACTTCATCGAAATTGCGGCCGGTGGAGGCCGGGTATTCGATCTTGAGCTTGACCTTCTTGTCCGGCCCGATGACGAAGAGGCTGCGCACGGTCAGCGTATTGTCGGCATTGGGATGGATCATGTCATAAAGGCGGGCGACTTCGCCCTTGGTATCGGCCAGCAGCGGGAAATTGAGCGCGGTGCCCTGGGTTTCCTCGATATCCTTGGCCCAGCCGGCATGATCCTCGAGCTTGTCGACGGAAAGGCCGAGCGCCTTGACGCCGCGCTTTTCAAACTCGGGCTTGAGCTTGGCGGTATAACCCAGCTCGGTGGTGCAGACCGGGGTGAAATTCTTGGGGTGGCTGAACAGCACGGCCCAGGAGCCATCGATATAATCGTGGAAATGGATAGTGCCCTCGGTGGATTCGAGGGTGAAATCGGGGGCGGTATCGCCAATCAGAATGGCCATCGTTGATCCTTGTGCGCCTGAACGGGTGATCGTCTGGTTAGGCAAAGAGTATCGTATTGCGGGCCGCCGATAGAAGCGGCGCGGCGCGAAATCTTTTTATGTTGTCGGCTGGCGGAACGCCATGGCGTTCCAATGGGATGGCATGGGACAGGATGGGGGCGGAAATGGCTTGGAAGCCACGATCCAATCCCCTCCCTCAAGGGGGAGGGAGGCAGATCGGGGCTCTCCTGGGGCTACTCTCTTACTGCGTGTTGACCGTGGCCGGGGTGGAGGCGGGGGTCGGGGCGCCATTGGTCCAGGTGACGGCTTCGCCATTGAGCGGGATGACCGAGAGGCTCATCTTGCCCGAGCCCTGCTGCAATTCGCGGGCATGGCCGAGATAGATCAGGGAATTATTGGCGGCATCGTAAATGCGGGTGACGCGCAGCGACTTCCAGATCAGCGAGCGTCCTTCGCGGAAGATTTCCTCGCCACCGGGGCGCAGCGAAATATTGCCGATGGTGAGCGGGCCGACCACCGAGCAATCGAGCGCGGAATAGGAGGGGTCCTCGAACCAATTGCCCTGGCTGATGCGGTCGATGAAGGAGCGGTTGAAATAGGCCAGGTGGCAGACCACGCCCTCTACCCCCGGATCGGCCAGCGCATCGATGGCAATGTCATTGCCGGTCCAATCGACGCCGACAGAGCCCACGGTGCGATTATCGCCGCAGGCGGCGAGGGAGACCGCCGCAAGGGCGGCAAGAGCGAGAGCGGCGAGACGGTTCATGCGCAGGGTCTCCGTGGGTTGCGGGGTATAAGTGGGGGAGTTTGGGCGGCTCGACAAGTGGTGGGCGCTGGACCGACGGCACTTGGGCCTCCCTCCCCCTTGAGGGGAGGGTTTGGGG